>NZ_JAUQWJ010000011.1:0-234671 GCF_036857595.1 Streptomyces sp. AHA2 | reverse complement strand
CGGGTCGTTCTGATCACCCAGCAGTTCGTTCTGCCACAACGTGTAGTCCGCGTACTGCACCGGCAACGCACGCCACTCCGGCATCCGCCCCTCCACCCGCGCCGCGTAGGCACGGGTCAGGTCGGCGGCGAGCGGGCCCAGCGACCACCCGTCCCCCGCGATGTGATGCACGACCAGGACGAGGACGTGGCGGCCGGGGGCGAGGCGGAACAACTCGGCGCGCAGCGGGATCTCGGTCGCCAGGTCGAAGGGGTAGCGGGCCGCGGACTCCAGGGCCTGCGGCAGCTCCGTCTCGGTGACGTCGGTGGCGGGCAGCTCCACACTCACACTGTCGAGAACGTGCTGGTACGGAGCACCGTCGGCCTCGGGGAACACCGTCCGCAGACTCTCGTGCCGGGCCACCACGTCACCTAAAGCGGCCCGCAGCGCGTCACGGTCCAACGTGCCGGTCAGCCGCACGACGAGCGGGATGTTGTAGGTGGCGCTCGGCCCCTCCATCTTGTGCAGGAACCACAACCGCCGCTGAGCGGACGACAGGGGAGGGGCCGAGGGGCGTTCCCGCGTCGCCAGGGGCGGCCGAGCGGGTCCCGCGGTGTCGAGGAGCGCCGCCACCGCGGCCGACGTCGGCCCGTCGAACAGCGCGCGCAGCTCCAGCTCGACTCCGAACGCGGCACGGATCTGGCCGATGAGGCGGGTGGCCAGCAGCGAGTGCCCGCCCAGGTCGAAGAAGTCGTCGTCGACGCCGATCCGCGGCAGGCCCAGCACCTGCGCGAACAGATCGCACACGATCTGCTCCTGCGGCGTGCGCGCTTCCCGCCCCGACCCGGGCACGGTGAAGTCCGGCTCCGGAAGCGCCGCCTTGTCCAGCTTGCCGTTGGCGGTGAGCGGCATGCGGTCCAGTACGACGACGGCGGCCGGCAGCATGTAGTCGGGCAGCCGATCCCGCGCGAACTCCCGTACATCCCCGCCGCGGAGGGCTTCCCTTGCCACCACGTAAGCGATGAGGCGGGCATCGCCGGACTGCTCCTCGCGGACCACCACCGCCGCCTCGGCGACGTCGGGGTGGTCGGTCAGCACGTTCTCGATCTCGCCGGGCTCGATGCGGAAGCCGCGGATCTTGACCTGGTGGTCGGCGCGGCCGACGAACTCCAGCTCGCCGTCCTGGTTCCACCGCACCAGGTCACCGGTGCGGTACATCCGGGTGCCCGGCTCAGCCGCGTACGGATCCGCCACGAACCGCTCGGATGTCAGGCCGGGCTTGCCCAGGTAGCCGCGGGCCAGACCGGCCCCCGCGACGTACAGCTCCCCCACCACACCGGGCGCCACCAACTCCAGTCCCGGACCCAGCACATACGTCCGCAGGTCGGATATCCCGACGCCGATGACGCTGGCCGCCGCCGCGGTTGCTCGCTCCCGGGTCAGCGGCTGGTACGTCACGTGGACCGTGGTCTCGGTGATGCCGTACATGTTGATCAGGGTCGGCGTGTCGTCGGGGTGGCGCCGGTACCAGTCGGCGAGGCGGGACGGCTGGAGTGCCTCGCCGCCGAACACCACGGCGCGCAGGGCGAGTTCCCGGCCGGTCGGGAGGGTGTCGGCGTCGGCCTGCGCCAACTGGTAGAAGGCCGAAGGCGTCTGGTTGAGGACGGTGACACCGTGATCGGCCAGCAGGTCCAGGAAGGCGCCGGGCGTCCTGCTGACCTCGTAGGGCACCACGACCAGGCGTCCCCCGTGCAGCAGCGCTCCCCACAGCTCCCAGACGGAGAAGTCGAAGGCGTACGAGTGGAACAGCGTCCAGACGTCGTCGGGGCCGAAGCCGAACCACTTCCGGGTGGCGTCGAAGAGCCGCACCACGTTGCGGTGGGCGACGACGACGCCTTTGGGCCGGCCGGTGGAGCCGGAGGTGTAGATGACGTACGCGGGATGCTCGGGCGCGAGCGCGGTGACCGGGTTGTCCGCGCACTGATCCGTCACGTCGAGCCTGTCCAGCAGCAGAACGGGCGTCCTGCTCGCCGTCTCCACCGAGGCACGGTGCCCGGTCGTCGTCAGCACGAGAGCCGGCCCGGCGTCGGCGACCATGTGGGCCACACGAGCCGCCGGATAGGCCGGATCGACAGGGAGATAGGCCGCGCCCGCCTTCAGCACCGCCAGGACGGCCACCACCAGCTCCGCGCTCCGGGGCAGAGCCAGAGCCACCACGTCCTCCGGACCGACACCACGACCCAGCAGCTCATGAGCCAACCGGTTCGCCCGCTCGTTCAGCTCCCCGTACGACAGCGTGGCCCCCTCCCACACCACCGCCGCGGCCCCCGGCGCCGCCGCCACCCGCGCCTCGAACAACTCCGGCAACGTCGCCCGCGACGGCACGACAGCCGAAGGCACCGCCAGCACGGCCGCCCGCTCCTCCGCCGACAGCAGATCGATCCGCCCGATCGGCCGGGAGGGATCCGTCGCCGTGACGGCTCGCAGGGCCGTGCGCAGGCGCCGGTGGTGAACGGCCAGTTCGTCGTGCGTGCACAGTTCGGGGTGGGCGTTCACGTCGACGGCCGGCCCGGCGCCGTCGCGTCGGTCCCACACGGCGAAGGTGAGGTCGCCCACCAGGCCGGAGGAGAGGTTGTGGGCGGTGGTCGGCAGTCCGGCGAAGGTGATCGCGTAGTCGAAGGACATGACGTTGACGACCGGTGCGTACCACGTCCCCAGGCGGCCGGGCAGTGCGAGGTCGCGCTGGATGTCCTCGGCCCGGTACCGCTGGTGACCACCGAGTTCGCGCACGCGCTCGCCGATCTGGGCGAGGAGTTCGCCGAGTGTCAGCTCCGGTCGTAGCGTGAGCCGGAGCGGTAGGACGTTGGCAGCCGTACCGGGGGTGCGGCGCTCCACCTGGGTGAGGCGGGCCGCCACCGGCAGACCCAGGACGACGGTGGCCGTGCCGGTCGTCCGGTGGACGTGGAGGGCCGCGGCGGCGATGACCAGGTGCGACCAGGGGGCGCGGGCCCGGCGGGCCGCGTCGCGCAGTGCCGTGTGCTGCGCCGGCTCCAATGTGGTGGTGTGCCGGAGATAGCGCTCCGGTGTGGTCACAGGCGTGCCGACGATCCCGGTCGGCTGCGGACGGTCGGTGAAGCGTTCCGTCCAGTACGCCCTGTCCCGGGCGAACTGCTCCGACGCCTGGTAAGCCTGTTCGGCGTTGATCAGGTCGGACAGCGTGCCGAAGGGGCTCGCCGCCACCGGGCCGCCTCCGGCGAGTGCGGTGTAGACGTCGGCGACCCTGCGTGTGATCAGCAAGGACCCGAAGGCGTCCATCACGGCGTGGTGGTAGCCCTGGTACCACCAGAAGCGGTCGGCGCTCAGCTTCAGGAGCGCGTACTCGAACAGCGGGTCCTCGGTCAGGTTCATGGGCCGGGCGACCGCGGTGTCCATCCAGTGCCGGGCGGCCTGTTCGGGGTCCGGCTCCGCGCTCAGGTCGGTGACCGCGAGCGGCCGGCCGGCAGGCAGCTGGAGGGCTTGCCGGACCTCGCCGGATTCCTCGACGAAGCGGACGTGCAGCGCCTCCGCCTCAGCGACGACGAGTGTCAGGGCCTGCGCGAACAGCTCCGGGTCCACACGTCCCTGGATCTCCAGGTACTCCCCCACCCGGAAAACGCGGTTCCCTCTCCCCAGTCGTTGCTCGGCGATCCATATTTCACGTTGCGCAGCCGTGAGGGGCAGCGTGGTGCCGGCACTGACGGACAAGTCTCCACCTCCGAGAATTCCCCCGCACGGACGGCCGGAGAGGGCAGGAATGAAAAACTCACAATGTCCTGGAAATCGCGTCGTCAATTCGATCGCGCAGAAGTGAAACGGCGACCTCCGCTCTGTCGGAGCGACGTGGGTCACCGTGCGTGTACAGGAGCCGGGCGTAACAGCCCGGAAAACGCGCCAGAGGGAACCTAACCCGGGAGATCCGAAGGGTCAAGGAGATCAATCGGCTATGCCACGTGCATGTCCGGGCTGTGTCCCGCCGGCGGGACACGCGGGACAATCGGACGGGACCCGTGCGCACCCCCGGCGTCGGCCGCGATGCCCGCCGAGGCAGCCTGGCGATCAACTGCCCCCGGATCAGCGGTGAATGCCCGCCGTCCGAGCTTGCGGCGGGCCGTGGCCGAAGCCGGCCACACGCCGGCCGGCGCCCTTTCCCGCGGGCTGCGCCCTGCCGGTGCGGCGACCGGCGTCGGGACCCGCGCGTCGGTCGCGGGGTGGTTCGCCTTGATCGAGGGGCTCTTGCCCGCCGTTTCTCGACGGTGTTAGCTTCACTGTCCATAAATGCCGATCGCACGTTTCCCGAGGCTGTTTCACAAAAGGAAACCGTATGGCTAAAACGCAGTGGATACGTCATCTGCTGGACCGTGGCACGGACGACGAGCCGTGGGCCGTTTCGAGCGCTTCGGTCACACGGGGACAGTTACGCGGTGCGGTAACCGAATTCGAGGAGCGCTTCCGGAACGAGGGAATCGGCGAAGGCAGCTCGGTTCTCCTGAGGATGACGCCGAGTTTCACCTATATCCAGGTCCTGTTGGCCCTGTGGAGCCGTGGGGCGCAGGTGGTCCTGGTCGACTTCCGGCTGAAACCGGCCGAGTACGAACCGCTGGCCCGGCTGGTGCGTCCGCAATACCTCGTCGCCGCGTCCGGCGCCGGAGGGCCGGTGGCCGGATTCCGTCAGGAGTCCGACTTCACCGTCCGGCGGCTGCCGGACGGCCGGCCCGCCGTCGACGGCATCCGACTGGTGCAGTTCAGCTCGGGCTCGTCCGGCCGGCCCAAGGTGATCGGTCGGCCCGCCGAGTCCGTGCTGGCCGACATCGACCGGCACGCCGCACTTCCGGGAATCCCCGGGGCGGGCGACCGGGTGATGCTGCTGAACTCGGTCATGCACAACATGGGCCTGGTCAGCGGCGTGCTGCACGCCCTCGCGTCCGGGGCGACGCTGATCGTCCCGCCGACGCTGCGCCCGGCCGAGGTCGTACGGCTCATGGCGGCCAGCGGGACGACCGCCGTCTACGGCACCCCGGTCCACTACGATCTGCTGTCCCGCGTCGCCGACCGGCCCCGACTGCCCGCACTGCGCCTCGCGGTGTCCGGCGGCGAGCGGGTGCCGCAGGAGACCTACGAGACCTTCCGTGCACGCTTCGGCCTGCCGATCAGCCCGGTCTACGGACTGACCGAGATCGGACTGATCGCGGGTGACCTGTCCGGCACGTCCGTCCCTCCGCAGCTGGGGCTCCCGGTGCCGGGGGCCGAGATCAAGGTCGTCGACGAGGAGCTCTACGTACGGATGGACCACTCGCCGTATCTGTACGGCGAGCACGCGGACCGCTACACGGACGGCTGGCTGCGGACCTACGACCGGGTCCGGCAGGACCCCGCGACCGGGGTGCTCAGCATGCTCGGCCGGGCCGACTCGCTGGCCGTGATCGGCGGACTGAAGGTCGACCTCACGGAAGTGGAGAACGTCCTTCTGGCCCACGACCGGGTGACGGAGGCCGTCGTGACGCACGGAGAGGTCATCGAGGCGTTCGTGGGTGCCGATCCCGCCGTCGGCGCGGACGAGTTGACGGCTTGGTGCCGGGAACGGCTGAGCCCCGTCAAGGTCCCCAAGAGGTTCCACGTCACGCGACTGCTGCCGCGGAACTCGATGGGGAAGCTGATCCGGGACCGTGCGCTGATGCACGGACGCGTCCTGTCGGAATCGCCGTCGCGGGCACAGGGGGACCGGTGATCTCGAAGGACGACCTCAGGGCGATTCTGACCGAGAACGCGGGACTCGGGCCGCTCGAGGAACTGACCGACGACGCCGAGTTGGTGATCGACTCCTTCACCCTGGTGGTCCTTCAGCACGTCCTGGAGGAGCGGCACGGCGTGGCCATCGACCCGCAGTTCGACGACATGGCGCAGTTCACCTCGATCGACGGCATCCACACCTACGTGACCAGGGTCGCGCAGGAGCACTGACCGGCACACCCGGCCCCCATCCGACCGCATGCGCAGGGAGCGATGATGAGCAACCCCTTCGAGAACCCCGACGGCACCTTCCTGGTGCTCGTCAACGACGAGGGCCAGCACTCGCTGTGGCCCTCGTTCGCCGAGGTGCCCGCGGGCTGGACCGTCGCGCTCGGCCGGAACGACCGCCAGACCTGCCTCGCCTACGTCGAGGAGCACTGGACCGACATGCGCCCGCTGAGCCTCGTGCGCCGATAGGAGACCTCGATGGACGACGCCGCATTCCAGCAGCTGCTGTTACGGGAGGAGGACCTCGAGGAGTCGTTCTACGGCGAGGAACCGAGCGCCGCCTACGATCCCGCCTTCGTCTCCGGCGACGAGTCGGGGCGGGCCATCGTCGACCTGACCAACATGCTCACGCACGGCACGCATCCCGAGACGGTGCACCACGCCTCCGCACTGTTCACCAACGTCGTGGGATCGGTGGTGTTCCACCATGTCGCCCGGTTCGGCCACGGGACCTGCCGGCAGATCTACCAGGAGCTCTTCGACGCGGTGCACGCCTGCGCGCAGTACCGGATGGAACTCAACGACGGCGTGCAGCTCGACATCTCGAGGGTGGACCTGGGGCCTGTCGAGCTGGGAGACGGCGGCTTTCTGGTGCGGTGGCTGTCCGCCGTCGACCACTTCCGTATCGAGACCGCCTGGGTGATCGTCGCGAAGGACGACGTTCTCACCTTCGTCAACGCCCGTGTCCCGGACGAGTCGGAGATCCAGCGGCTCGCACGCATCGCCGTCGACCGCGTCGCCGAACTGACCGGTGCCTCATGACGTCCACGGCGTCCCTGGTCGACTTCGCGTCCGCGCTGGAGACGGTCGAGGAATGGCTGACCGAGTACATCTCGGCGAGCCATCCGGAGATCGGCCGCACGGGGCCCATCTGTCCCTTCGTGGCACCCTCCCGCAAGAACCGGACGATGGAGATCCGCCTGCGGTTGGCCGGCCACGCGCCGACCCTCGAGCTGATCGAGGAGATCGCCCGCAGCAGTCTGCGGGAGTACGAACTGACGACCTGGCAGGGCCGCAATCCCATGCTGCGGGCCATGGTGGTCGCACTTCCCGACCTGCGCAGCGAGGACACGGGACTGCTCGACCAGGCCCATGCCCGGGTGAAGGACGACTTCGTGGCACAGGGGCTCATGATCGGCCAGTTCCACGAGAACTGCGAGGTGACGGCCGCACGCAACCCCCGCTTCGCGGTGAGCAAGGCACCCTTGCCCCTGTTCGCCATCCGCGCCATCGCCCTGCACGACGTCTTCTTCCTGTCCGAGCGGCCGCACTGGTTCCAGGAGTACCGGAAGCGGTTCGGCAAGTTCTTCGGACCGGGGTCCACCGTGATGGACCCGCTGTTGATGGAGCGTTACCGGGAGGCCGAGCAGACTTACGGTGGTCCGCCGTAGATCCCGCCGACCTCTTGGCCACCGGCGGGGGACTCCGACAGTGTCGGAGTCCCCCGCCGGCGAGCCATGTCCCCCGAACCGGCCCGGGGGGCCATCGCGATCGCTGGTGGGCCAGCGTGCCGTCAACGCTGCCCACACCAAGACCCGGACGCCCGACGTGCTGTCGTCGAGCGGCCTCATACACCGCCGGTGAACCCCGCTCGACGCACATCGATCGAGCTGTCGACGTGATCGCCTGTCGAGTACTGAGTCGTTCTGCGCCGCAGTGGTCGCCACTGCCTCGCGTATTCCCCGACCGTCCGCTGCCCCGGCTCCCGCCGCACCTCGGCGACTGACGGCGCCGTGTCCTGCTTCTCGGCGCAGAGCTGCGTGAGGCGCTCGGTAGCGTCGTCGTCCCGCGTCCTCGACCTCGCGAACGTCCGAACGCTGGATCCCGGACCGGAACATGGTGCGCAGCAGGGAGTGCTCCCGGAGGTCGGCCCCTGCCCGACCGGGCGATTCCGGCCGCCTCCGGCGGGAAAGCCGCATAAGCTCACGCGCACAGGTCGAGGGCCGGGGAGGGACCGCGATGCGACGGGGCAGTTCCGGGTACGAGCAGCCGCTGGACGCCATGACCGGGATGCCGCCGGGGTGGAGGGTGCGCGGTACGGGCGGCTGAGCACGCCCGTACCGACCGTCAGAACCAGGGTGCGCGCTGTGCTGACTGCGGCGCGTGCCGTCCGACCGGCGCTCGCGGCTGTCCGAACAGGGCGCATGCCGTCCGACTGCCGTGCGCCTCGCCCCGTTTGCCCGGCCTGCGCCCGACGTCGTCGGCTCTCGCCCGGCCCGGATCGTTACTTCGTCGCAAGGAAGTGTTCGTGAGCGCAATCGGCTCCGGCGGAAGGGTGCAGCCGGCTCGTCCGGGCGACCCGTCCCGCATCGGCCCCTACCGGATCATCGGCCGTCTCGGCGCGGGCGGCATGGGCACCGTCCACGCCGGCGTCGCCCCCGACGGGCTGCGCGTCGCGGTGAAGGTGATCCACCCGGAGCAGGCCCAGGACCCGGAGTTCAGGGCCCGTCTCCGGCGGGAGGTGGAACTGTCCTCCCGCGTCGCCGGACCGCACGTGGTCCCCCTGCTGGGGGCCGATCCGGACGCACCGACGCCGTGGCTGGCGACCGCCTACGTTCCGGGACCGACGCTGACCCAGTACATCCACGCGCGGGGACCGCTCACGGACGGCGGCCCGTACGCGTTCGCGGCCGCCACCGCACGGGCGCTCGCCGCCGTCCACGCCGTGGGCGTGGTGCACCGTGACGTGAAGCCGCAGAACGTGCTGCTCACACCCGCCGGCCCCCGGCTGCTGGACTTCGGTGTCGCGCACGCCGCGGACGGAACCAGCGTCACCCGGACGGGGATCATGACCGGCACCCCCGGCTGGATCAGCCCCGAGCAGTACCGCCAGGGCGGCGCGGGTCCGGCCGGTGACGTGTTCGCGTGGGGGGCGTTGGTGGCCTACGCGGCCACCGGGCGGCTGCCTTTCGGGGCCGGCGCACCCGATGTGGTGGCCTTCCGGGTCATGTCCGGCGAGGCCGACCTCGACGGAGTCCCCGAACCGCTGCGCCGGGTCGTGGTGAAGGCGCTGGCCCAGGAGCCCGGTGACCGGCCCACGGCGGCCGAGGTCGCCGAGGAGTGTGCGGGACTGCTGGCCTCTCAGGTCACCCAGGCGGCGGGCACGGGCGCGGCTCAGGCGACCGGCGACATGATCACGGCGGCGTGGGAGATACCCGCCGTCGAGGACTCCACCTGGCCGGTCGCGTCGGACCGGAGCCGGTCACGGAAGCGGGTGGTGGCCACCGTCGCCCTCGCGGCGGGCCTGGTCGGCGGCCTGGCCGGAGGAGTCGCGGCGCTGCTGCCCGGCGACACCGGCGGTGGCCGTCACGCCGCCTCGTCCGCCGCGTCGGCCTCGCCGCTGACGACGGCCGGATCCGGGCGGGCCACGGCCGGCACCGCGCAGGGGAACGGCAAGGCGGCGCAGCGGGACGGGAGCACCGGCTCGGCCAGTGCGGCGAGCTGGAACCGGGCGCGAGCAGCCGAGGGCGCGGCGGAGCACGACGTGGCGCGCGCGGTGCTGCACGACCAGGGCGTCCGGGCGCAGCAGCTGGGCGACGGCGTCGACGTCGCTCCGGGGGCCGTGCGCTTCCACGCGTCGCGCCGCGAGGTGTATCTCTCGTACCGGCTGTCCTCCGACGGGCGGGGGACGCTCCGCGCGGAGACGGAGATCGCCAGGTCGATGTGCCTGACACTGCGCGACGTCGTCGTGCGGCAGCACCCGGAGCTGCCGTACCGGACGTACGTCATGGTCGAGGAGGAGCAGGGCCGCGAGCCGCGGGTGACCCGGCAGGACGGCTTCACCGGGACGGACTGCCCGTCGGCCGCCGGCGGCGGGACGGGCGGGGGCGGCGGTGACGGTGGGCAGGAGTGGCGGCCGGGCGAGGAGGGGCTGGGGCAGGCGATGATCCCCAGCACCGACAGCGCGGAGATCCGGGTCGCGGACGCCACCGCCAAGAAGATCATTTCGGGGACCAACGGGATGCGCGGGACGCTCGGTACGGACCGGGTGCTGGGCCACGACCACATCAAGGTGGGCTTCGACCCCGGGAACTCGGCGATGTACGTCTGGTCCGAGTACCTGCAGTGGAACCAGGGGCAGGTCGAGTCCTGGGCGGCGCTGGCCGCCGGGGAGGCGTGCCGGGCCCTGGTGAGCGAACGGGAACGGGCGGGGGGCGCGTGGCCGTACTCCCGCTACGCCGTCGCCGAGATCGGCGGATCCGGATACCTGATGGTCCGCTGGGGCACGGCCACCACACGGGGCGACTGCCCGGCCTGAGCGGGCGCCTCGTTCAGAGGTGGCGGACGAGGGCCGCCGCGACGGGCTCCCCCGTGCGCGCGGCGTGGGTCAGGCGCTCGCGCACCTCCCTCGGCGTGCGGGGGCGGTAGCCCGGGCCGCCGCAGCAGCTCTTGTGGAAGCGGACGCCGGCGTGCAGCAGCACGGAGAGCGTGCGCCAGGCCGCGGTGTCCCTGCGGCGGGGCGGGGCGAAGGCGGAGCCCACGTGGACGAGGAGCCGAGCGCAGCGCGGGCAGACCCGCTCCCTGTCCCGGTCGTGGGGCTGCTTGTACGACGCCCGGCACGGGAGGCAGACGTAGGAGGTCTTCGCGTGGCCCATGACGGCAGCCTAACCAGGGAGAACGTCGCCCTGCGACTCCTTTTCGAACAAGGTGTTCGGTCCGGGAGGCGAGGGGCACCCGTGGGTCCTCACGGAGGGAGTCCGACATGGCGGACGACGACTTCTACACGCGTGACCGTCCGGACGACGCGGCGCTGCCGGAGGACCGCCCCCGCGGCGGTGGGCCCGAGGACGCCGAGGGCCGAAGCGGGGGCGGGCGGGGCAAGCCGGTATGGATGATCATCCTGCTCGTCGCCTTGGTGGTGATTCTGCTGGCGCTGTTCATGCCGTGAACCGCGGACCGGGCGCGGGTCGTACGGGTCGCGGCCCGGGGCCGACGGGAGCCTCGCCGGGACGGATCCCGGGTCACCCGGGCGGCGCGACCGCGTCCCGGTCCCCCGGGCCGACCGGGCGGCCGTCGACCCAGGTCTGCACGACGTCGATCCCGCCGATGCGTGAGGTGTCGACGCGGTACGGGTCGTCGCCGAGGACGGCCAGGTCGGCGCGCTTGCCCGGGGTGAGGCTGCCCAGAGTGTCCTCCCAGTGGCAGGCACGGGCCCCGGCGACGGTGTAGGCGTGCAGGGCCTGGTCGAGGGTGATGCCCTCGTCCGGCCCGATGAGCCGGCCGGACGTGGAGGCCCGTTCGATCATGAACTGGACGGCCCGCAGCGGGGAGCCGTCGGCGACGGGCCGGTCGGAACTGCCCACGAGGGGGATGCCGTGGTCCAGGAACGCCCTTCCCCGGTAGAGCCAGGGGGCCCGCTCCTCGCCCATGATCGTGGCGTAGTCGTCGCCGAAGTACCGCAGGAAGGCCGGCTGCACGACGGCCGTGACGCCCAGTCGCGCCAAGCGCGGCAGCTGGTCGGGGCGGATCAGCCCGGCGTGCTCGATGCGGTGACGGGCCCCGGGGCGGGGGCGGAGCCGCTGGGCGCGTTCGATGGCGTCCAGGGCCAGGTCGGCGGCGCGGTCGCCGATCGCGTGCACGGCGAGCTGCCAGCCGGCGAGGTGCCCGTCGACGACGAGTTTCGTGAGGGCCTCCGGGTCGTCCTGCAACTGGCCGGTGTGGTCGAGCCCTTGGTACGGGGCGGTCAGCGCGGCCGTACGGGCCATCATGCCGCCGTCGGTGTAGATCTTCAGGGCGCCGACGCCGAGCCGGTCGTCGCCGAAGCCGGTGCGCAGGCCGAGGTCGACGGCGGCGGGGATGCCGTCGTCCTCGTGCGCGGCGACGGGGCGCAACCGGTCGGCGGACACCATGAGCTGCACGCGCAGCGGCAACAGGCCCTCGTCGCGGGCCCGTTGGTAGGCGCCGAGTTCCACGGGACTGTGGCCGAACAGGGTGCCGCCGATGCCTGCTTCGGCGCACGCGGTGATGCCCTCGGCCAGGCAGGTGCGGGCGGCACGGCCGATCGCCTCGGCCAGGTCCCGCTGGGAGTGGGGCAGGCGCAGGGCGCGGGCGGCACCCATGGCCTGTTCCGCGAGGAATCCGTTGTCGTGCGGGACGCCGGCGGGCAGCAGGTCCAGCACCGCGCTGTTGACGACGCAGCCGTGCCCGGAGTCGTGCAGCAGGTAGAGCCTGCGCCCGTCGCTGACCCGGTCGAGCTCGGCGGCCGTCAGGTGACGGCCCAGGGCCCGCTGGTCGTAGCCGGCGATGCTCACCCAGTCGCCGGGCCCCCGGCTGCGGGCCACCGCCTCGGTCACGACGGCGAGCACGTCGTCGACACGGGTGCGGCCGGCGATGCTCGGGGTGGTCTGCTTGAACCCGGTCCAGGCCAGGTGCACATGGGCGTCGACGAAGCCGGGCAGGACCGTGGCGCCCTGCAGGTCGATCACCTCACGGGCGGGCAGGGCGGTCACGGCCTCGTCGAGGCCCACGATCCGGCCTCGCCAGACCCCCAGGTCGTGGGCGACCGGGTGGTCCGGATCCATGGTGAGGAAACGGGCGTTGGTCAGCCGGGTGCAGAGCACGGGAGCGCTCAGGCGTCCTGGGACGCGGCGAGGGAGCGGGGGCGCAGGTCCGTCCAGTGGGTCTCGACGTATGCGAGGCAGGCCTCTCGGGTGTTCTCGGCGAAGGCGACCGTCCACCCTCCGGGCACCTCGGCGAAGGCGGGCCACAGGGAGTGCTGGCCCTCGTCGTTGACCAGGACCAGGAAGCGGCCTTCGGTGTCGTCGAAGGGGTTGGTGCTCATGCGCGGATACCTCCTCGATGGGGCCAACATTAGGTTAGGCTCGCCTAATTGACGGAGCCTAGCCTTTGCCCTTCCGGCTCACAAGGAGACGTTCATGCGCGTGGCCGCGGCCGACAGGGAGGACGCCTTCGCCGCGTTCGGGTTGCCGGGCGCGCCCGGCAGTGCCGCGTTCTGGGCCGCCGCGGGTGCGCCTGCGGCGGTGCCGGACGGGGACGGCGGCTGGGTGACCCTCTTCCTGTGGCGCGGATCCGGGCCGGTGATCGTGGAGTTCGAGAGCTGGGCGGACCCGGTCCCGCTGGAGCGGTGGGAGGGCTCGGACTGCTGGTACGCCGAGGTGCCGATGCCGGCGCGGCTGCGGGTGACCTACCGGTTCGTGACGCCGGACGCGTCGTACGCCGACCCCCTCAACCCCGCCGGGGCGGGGGGTGAACGGTCCCTCGCGGCCACGCCGGACGCTCCGGCACAGCCGCACTGGCCCGTCGTCGGGTCCGGCGACGTGTTGCCGTTGCCGCGTGCGCGGGTGCGCTGGGCGAGCGAGCGGCTCGGGGGCCGGCGCACCGTGCGGATCCATCCGGCGGGCGGGGGCGGGCCGTTGGTGCTGCTGCTCGACGGGGACGACTGGCTGCATCTGCACCCGGCCGTGACCGCGTTCGACTCGGCCGTGGCGGCCGGTGAGATGCCGCCGGTCACCCTGGTCTTCCTGCCGGCCAGGGACCGGGCGGCCGAGTTCGGGTGCCGGTCCGAGCTGTGGGAGGCGGTGCGCGACGAGCTGCTGCCGCTGGTCGCGGAGTCGGGTGTGCCGGCCGAGGCGGGCCGGCTGGTGGTCGCCGGGCAGAGTCTCGGCGGGCTGAGCGCGCTCCACGCGGCTCTGGAATACCCCGAGTTGGTGTCGCGCGTCGCCTGTCAGTCCGGGTCGTTCTGGTGGACGGCCGACGCGTCACGGCGGGACGATCCGCTGGACGGGCCGGTGGGCGGCGCCCTCGCCGAGCGGTTGCGGCGGGGTGCGGATCTGTCCGGACTGCGGGTGGCGTTCGACGTCGGGGAGCACGAGAGACGGATGCTGCCCCACTGCGCGGTGGTGGAGGACCTGGCCGCGCGGGCCGGGGCGACCGTGCGGGTGTCCCGGTCCCCGGCGGGGCACGACCGGGCCGGATGGCGGCACGCGCTGCTCAGGGACGTCGGCTGGGCCCTCGGTGAGTGAGTCGCCGCCGCTCCCGCGGCGCCCTGGCCGGCAGTCCGCCGCACGAGCGGTCAGCGTGCCACCGCCGCGCGGTAGTCCGGGTCGTTCGCCAGCAGGTTGCGGTGGGTGTCCTCCGCCGCGACGGCTCCTCCGTCCAGCACCAGCACCCGGTCCGCCGCGTCCAGGAACGCCGGGCTGCTGGTGATGACGATCGTGGTACGCCCCCTGCGCAGCTCGGACACGTTGCGGGCGACGAGCTGCTCCGTGACCGCGTCCACCGCCGTCGTCGGGTCGTGCAGTACGAGGACCTCGGTGTCGGCGGCCAACGCGCGGGCCAGGGACAGGCGTTGGCGCTGGCCGCCGGAGAGGTTGGCGCCCCGGTCGCGGACGGGGTGGTCGAGGCCCTCGGGGTGCAGGGCGACGACGTCGGTGAGCAGCGAGGCCGCGACGGCCTCCGGGACCGTGCCGCTGGTGCCCGAGGGATCGATGTTGGTGCGCAGGGTGCCGGCGAAGATCTCACCGTCGTAGGGGTTCACCAGCAGGTGCGCGCGGACGGCCTCGACGGACAGCTCCGCCAGGTCCTGCCCGCCGATGCGGACCGTCCCCTCGTAGGCGGTGGGCGGGACGCCGACGGCCAGGACGGCGGCGAGATCGGCCGCGGCGCGCGGCTGGTAGGGAGCGATGGCGACGAACTCGCCCGCCTTCACCTTGAAGGTGAGGCCGTCGAGGGTGCCGTGGCGCACGCCGTCGACCTCCAAACCGCCGCCCGGGGCCGGGTGACCGGTGCCGCCGGTCATGACCGGCGGCGCCGCCAGGACCAGCGCCATGCGCTCGGCCGAAGCCCGCGCGATCATCACGTACTTGGGCATCTCCGAGAACAGCTTCAGCGGCTCCATGATGAACTGCGCGAGGCCGACGGCCATGACGAGTTCCCCGATGGTGATGTGTCCCTCGAAGGCCAGCAGACCGGCCGTCAGGGTGACGGCTCCGGCGAGGACCGCGTTGAGGGCCAGCGCGATACCCGCGTAGGCGCCGTTCACCTTGGCGACGGTGATCGACTGCTGCCGCGCCTCAGCGCTGACCTTCCGGTAGGACCGGAACGCGGCGTGGTTGCCGCCGAAGCCGTGCAGCGGGCGCAGGCCCGTGATCAGGTCGGCGACCTTGGCCCCTGCCCGGGCCACGCGTGCCTGCTGTTCCTGGGTGCTGGAGCCGATGCGCCGGGACATCACGCTGAGGATCGACAGGATGGCCACGGTCCCCACGATCACCAGCAGGCCCAGCCGCAGGTCGGCCAGCCCCAGTGCGACCGACGCGACGAGCACCGCGACGAGCGAGCTGACCAGCAGCGGCACCACCTCGATGATGTCGGCGGTCTGGTCGGCGTCCTCGGTGGCGATGGTGAGCACCTCGCCCGCTCTCAGGTCGACGTCGCGCGCCACCGGCTGCAGCCCGCAGGCGGCGACCTGCACCCGCCAGCGGTGCGCCTCGGTCGTGTTGGCCTTCTGCAGGATCCGCATGCCGAACCGCCACGACAGCGACACCGTCGTGATGATCACGGCCAGGGCGCCGATCGACAGCGCGAGCGCGCCGAGGCCGCGACCGCCGCGCATGGTGTGCTCGACGATCAGGCCGAGCGCGATGGGGAAGGCCGTCTCACCGGCCTGGTACAGGCCCATGAGGAGGGTGCCCCAGGTCATCGCGCCGAGGTTGCGGCGCAGGGCGGTGCGCAGGATGGCGGCCCCGTGGCGGGGCCGCTGCGGGTCAGTGGTCATCGAGGTGGTGGGCAATCGCTTCCGGGGTGCGCAGGGTGAACAGATCGCGGATGGTGATCACGGGACCGTACTCGCGGCGGAGCAGCCCGGCCAGCCGCACCGCCAGCATGGAGTGTCCGCCCAGGGACACGAAGTCGCTCACCGCGCTCACCTCGTCGTCGTCCAGGTCCAGTGCCTCGGCGAACATCTCGCACACCACCGTCTCGGTCGCGGTCCGCGGGCCCCGCTCCCCCGCGGTGGTCAGGGCGCCCAGCGGCTTGGCATCCGGGAGGGCCCTGGTGTCGGCCTTCCCGTTCACCGTGAGCGGTATGGCGTCCACCCGGGCGTAGTGGGTGGGGCGCAGGAAGTCGGGCAGGGCGGCGCCCACCTCGGCGGCGACCTCCGCGAGCCCGGCCCCGTCCAGCACCAGGTAGGCGGCCAGGCGGTGGGCGCCGTCGACCTGCGGGTCGGGCTGGGCGACGGCCGCCACGAAGCGCACCGCCGGGTGGTCCGCGAACGCGGCCTCGACCTCGCCGAGTTCGACCCGGTGGCCGCGGATCTTGACCTGCTGGTCGGTGCGGCCGAGGTACACGAGGTTGCCGTCGGGCCGGCGTACCACCAGGTCGCCGGTGCGGTACATGCGCTCCCCGGGCGCCGCGAAGGGGCAGGCGACGAAGCGGTGCGCGGTCTGGCCGGGCTGGCCCAGGTAGCCGCGCGCGATGCCGACGCCCGACACGTACAGCTCGCCGGGCACCCCGTCGGGCAGGGGCCGCAGCCACGGGTCGAGGACGTACACGTCGGTGTTGTCGATGGGGACGCCCACCACGGGGTCCGCGCACTCGAAGGTGCCGACGCCGAGGGTGTTGATGGTGTACTCGGTGGGTCCGTACAGGTTGTAGCCGACCGTGCCCTCGGTCTGTGCCAGGCGCTGCCACAGGGCCGGGGTGACGGCCTCACCGCCGAGCAGCACCAGCGCCGGCCGCCGGCCCGGGTCGTCCAGCAGCCCCTCGGCCACGAGTTGCTGCGCGTACGTCGGGGTCACGTTGACGACGTCGATGCCGTGCTCCAGGCAGTAGGCGACCAGCCGCGGCGCGTCGCGGCGCAACTCCTCGTCGCAGATGTGCACTTCGTGTCCGTCGGCCAGCCACAGCAGCTCTTCCCAGGACATGTCGAAGGCGAACGACACGGTGTGCGCGACGCGGAAGACCCGGTGGCCGTGCCGGGCCAGCACCGGCTCGAAGATGCGGCGCCGGTGGTTGACCAGCATGTTGGTCAGGCCCGCGTACTCGGTGACCACGCCCTTGGGCCTGCCGGTCGAGCCGGAGGTGTAGATGGTGTAGGCGGGGTGCCGCAGCCGGCCGGGGTCGTGCGGGGCGAACGTCGTGTACGGCTCGGCCTCGGGAAGCGGCCGGTCCAGTGCGATCAGGTCGCCGGTCAGCCGGTGCGCGACCGCGCTCACGGTGAGGATCACCTCGGGCCGGGCGTCGCCGAGGATGGCGGTGATCCGCTCGTCCGGGTGGTCGAGTTCCAGCGGCACGTAGGCGGCGCCGGTGCGCAGGACGGCGAACAGCGCCACGATCGAGTCGAGGGAGCGCGGGATCGCGAGCCCGACGGTGGTCTCGGGCCCGATGCCGCGCGCGACGAGCACTCCGGCGACCTCGCGGCTGCGGTCGCGGAGGTCGGCGAACGTCATCGTGGAACCGTGGGCGACGAGGGCCACCCGGCCGGGGGTCCGGTCGGCGGCGCGGTCGAACCGGTCGACGACGGTGTCCGTGCCGATGCCGGTCCGCTCCCCCGCGCCGGGTGCCGGTGCCAGACCCGGCAGGGCGCCCACCGGGCCGGTCGCGCGGGTCAGGTTCGCCAGGACGCTCAGGTAGTCGTCGAGGAGGAGGCGGGCACCGGCCGTGTCGCCGTCGCGGTACTCCAGCTTGACGGTGAGCCGGTCGCCGGGCGTGACCACCCAGGTGAACGGGTAGTGGGTGGAGTCGTCGGCGCGTACCGAGGTGATGCCGTGCCGGGTGTTCATCTCGGCGAACGCGTCCATGTCCAGGAAGTTCTGCAGCACGAACAGGTTGTCGAAGAGGGTGTCGTGCCCGCCGGCCCGCTGGATCTCGCCGAGTCCCAGGTGCTCGTGCTCCATCGCCTCGACACGGGCCGCCTGCACGGCCGTCAGGTACGCCCGGACGGAGTCGTCCGGGCGGGCCCGGGTCCACATCGGCACCGTGTTGAGCAGCACCCCGACCATGCCGGACAGCCCCTCGCCCTCGCGGCCGGAGACCGTGACGCCGAACACGGCGTCACCGCGGCCCGTGCGGGCGCCGAGCAGCAGGCCGAACGCGCCGGTCAGCACCGAGTTCAGGGTGACGCCGTGGGTCCTGGCCGCCTCCCGGACGAGATCGGACTGCTCGGCGGTGAGCGTGTGCACCAGGGCCTTCGGCAGGTCGTCCGGCAAGGAGGGCGCCGGTCCGGCCAGCAGGGTCGGGCCGGGCAGAGCGGACAGGTGGTCCGCCCAGAAGCGCGTCGAGGGTCCCGGGTCCCTGGCGGCGAGCGCCCGGGCGTACTCCTCGAAGCCGGGCACGGCCGGTGCCGGGTCGAGGGGCCGGCCCGCGAGGACGGCGCGGTAGGCGTCGAACAGGTCCCGCAGGACGATCTCGCGGGACCAGCCGTCCCACAGGATCAGGTGGTAGCTCAGCAGCAGGCCGTCGCGGTCGCCGGGCAGGCGCACGAGGGTCATCCGGACCAGCGGCGGCTCGCCCGGGTCGAACCCGGTCGCGCGGTCCCGGGCGCGCAGGTCGTCGGCCTCCGCCTGCGTGGCGAGCTCGACCGTGCGGACGTCCACCCGTCGGCCGGCCCTGAGGACCTGGACCGGGTTGCCGTCGTCGTCGGTGGTGAACCCGGCGCCCACCACCGGGTGCCGTGCGATCACGTACGCCATCGCCTCGGCCAGCGCGCCGGAATCCAGGCGCCGGTCGAAGGTGAACCAGTTCTGTGCCACGTAGTGCCCGGCCGGACCGGCCAGCTGGGCCTGGAAGTACAGGCCGCGCTGGAGCGGGGTGACCGGCGCGGTGCGCTCGGCGGTCACGGCGGCTTCCGCGACGTTGCGCAGGGCGTCGCGGAAGTGCTCGGTGATCTCGTCCGGCACGCCGTCGGCCAGGACGAACTCGGCGAGCAGGCTGCCGGTGCCGTCGTCGGTCCAGGCGTTCACCTCGACGGCGTACGGGCTCGGCTGCTCGCCCGGGGTCAGGTGCGGGGCCCGGGACTCGCCGCTCCGGCCCAGGTAGTTGAACAGCACCTGCGGCCGGCCGGTGAGCAGCGGCGCGGTCTGCGGGTTGAGGTACCTGAGCCGCCCGTAGGCGAGGTGCCCGGACTCGTCCGGCTGGCGCGCGGCCAGTTCGCGGGCGGCGGCGACGGGGTCGGTGTGCGGGGTGAGCCGGACGGGCGCGACGGCGGTGAACCAGCCGACGGTACGGCTGTAGTCGTGCCGCGGGAGCACCGGGACCCGGCCGTGCCGCTCCAGGTCGACGGCGAGGTCGGTGGGCTCGGGCTGGACGCGGGTCAGTGCGGCGCGCAGGGCTCCGCACAACAGCTCGGTGAGGCCGACGCCGAGCGCGGCGGGGGCGGTCCGGGTGAGGTGGTCGCTGACGTCGGGGGCGACGACGACCGTCGTCTCGCGCAGCGGCCCGCCGCGGGGCAGGGGCTCGGGCGCCCGCAGGGTGCCCACCCAGTGGTCCAGGGTGTCGGTGTCGGTGGCCGACCGGAGGGTGAGGGCCTCGGCGTACTCGGCGTAGGAGGTGGTCGGCGGGGCCAGGGGCTCGCCGCGCAGGGCCGCCGCGAGGTCGTCGAGCAGGATCAGCCAGGAGACCGCGTCGACGGCGAGGTGGTGCACGGTCACGACCAGGGTCCTGCTCGCCTCCAGCCACGCGAAGGCGATCAGGTCCCCGGTTGCGGGGTCGAGCCGCCCGGCCGCCTCGTCGGCGACGGCCGTCGCGTCGGTGGTGTCCGGGCGCGCCACGGTGACGGGGCGGGCCGGGCCGGTGCGCAGGGTCCACACGCCGTGTGCGGTACCGAGGCGCAGCCGGAGGGCCGGGTGCGCGGCGACGACGGCACGGGCGGCCCGGACGGCGTCGGCGTGCCCGGTGCCTTCGGGTGCCCGCAGGGTGCGGGCCTGGGCGAACCGGCGCAGGGATCCGCCGAGTTCGCGCTGGCGGAGGATGATCGGGGTGGGGGGCAGCGGACCGTCCTCGCGGTGGACCGCATCGGGGGCGCGGCTGACGGCTGCGCTGCTCCGCAGATGCCCGGCCAGGGCGCGGGGCGTCCTGAGGAGGAAGACGTCCCGGGGAGCGACCGGCAGACCCGAGGCCCGGGCCCGGTTGACGACGGTGATGGCGACGATGCTGTCGCCTCCGGCGCGGAAGAAGTCGGTGTCGGGGGTGACGTCGGCGCCGGGCAGGGCCCCGGCGAAGATGTCCACGAGTGCGGTGACGGCCGCGTCCTCGTCCACGGCCGTTGCGTGGCCTGCCGGGTCGCTGCCGGGGCCGGCGAGGGCGCGTTCGGTCAGGGCCCGGCGGTCCAGCTTGCCGTTGACCGTCAGGGGCAGGGCGTCGATCGGGAGCACCCGGCGCGGGACCATGTGGGCGGGCAGCCTCTTCGCCAGCCGGTCCTCGAGGTCGTCCGGCACCCGGCCGACCACGTGCGCGACCAGGTGGTCACCGGCCGCCGACACCGTCACGGCCGCGTCCCGCACGCCGTCGACGTCCCTGATGGCGGCCTCCACCTCGCCCGACTCGATGCGGAAGCCCTTGAGTTGCACCTGGTCGTCGGCGCGTCCGGTGAAGCGCAGTTCGCCGTCGAGGGTGCGGACCGCGAGGTCGCCCGTGTGGTACATGCGGGAGCCGTCGGCCGCGAAGGGGTCCGCGACGAAGCGTCCGGCGGTGAGCCCGGGCCTGCCCAGGTAGCCGAGGGACAGCTGGTCGCCGGCGACGTAGATGGCGCCCACGCGGCCGGGCGGGACGGGCCGGAGCCGGTCGTCGAGGAGGTGGGTGACCAGGCCGGGGATCGGGCCGCCGATCGGGCTCACCCCGCTCTTCTCGGTGAAGTCCTCCTCGCGCAGCACCCGGTGGGTGACGTGGACGGTGGTCTCGGTGATGCCGTACATGTTGACCAGCTCCGGCGAGGCCGTGCCGTGCCGCTCCACCCAGCCGCGCAGCCGGCCGAGGCCCAGGGCCTCGCCGCCGAACACGATGCGGCGCAGCGCGGGCAGCGGTTCGCCGGCCAGCCGGTCGGCCTCGGCGAACTGGTGGAAGGCGGACGGGGTCTGGTTCAGCACGGTCACGCCACGTTCGCGGACCAGCCGGTGGAAGTCGACCGGCGAGCGGGTCAACGCATGGTCGGGGAGGAGCAGTTCGCCGCCGTGGACCAGGGCGCCCCACAGCTCCCAGACGGCGAAGTCGAAGGAGAAGGAGTGGAACTGGACCCAGACGTCGTCCGGGCCGAAGTCCATGTCCGGCCGGGTGCGGGCGAGCAGCGTGACCACGCTGGAGTGCGGGACGACGACCCCCTTGGGCCGGCCGGTCGACCCGGACGTGTAGATCACGTACGCGGGGTCGCGCCAGTCCGGCGCGGGCCCGGGCGCGGTGCCGGCGGCCGGGGGCGTCTCGCCCTGTACCAGGACGCGCGCCGGTACCCCCGTCCCGGACAGGAGGGTCGTGACCCGGTCCCGGTGCTCACGGTCGACCAGGACGACCTGCGGGGCGGCGTCGGTGAGGATGTACTCCAGCCGCTCGTCCGGGTAGGCCACGTCCAGCGGTACATAGGCCCCGCCGGCGGCGACGGTCGCGACCAGGGCGACGACCTGCTCGACCGAACGCGGGACGGCGACGGCCACCCGCTTGCCCGGTCCGACCCCGGCGGCGCGCAGGGATGCCGCCAACTCGTCTTTCATACGCGCGAGTTCGCCGTAGGTGACGGTTCGCGTGCCGCCGTCGAGGCCGCACTGGGTGACGGCGGTCGCGTCCGGGTCGCGGCGGGCCGCTGCGTCGAAGAGGGCGTCCAGGGTGGCCGGGGCGACCGGGGCGGGCCGTCGGCCGCCTTCCCGCGTTAGACGGTGGGCCGGGGCGTCCGGGCGGGTGAGCAGGCCGGTCAGTGTCCTGGTGAAGGTGTGCAGGAGCGAGCGGGCCGTGGCCTCTCGCAGGAACGCGCCGTCGTACACCAGGTTGAAGCGGGGGCGGCCGTCGGGGGCGCGCTCGGCCACGAGGGTGAGCGGGTAGTGCGGGGCGCCCTCGTTGACGACCTCGGTGATGGTCAGCGTGTCACCGGGGCGCCGCAGGGCGGTCACGTCCGTGGCGACGTCGAAGACCACGAGCGTGTCGAAGAGGGGGCCGGTGCCGGCCTGGCGGCCGATCCCGGCCAGGGAGACGTGCTGGTGGGGCAGGACGCGGGCCTGGTGGTCGCGCACCGCGGCGAGCAGTTCGCCCGCCGTGGTGCTCCGCGTCCAACGCGCGCGCACCGGCACGGTGTTGATGAACAGGCCGACCATGTCCCGGATGCCGGGCAGGTCGGCGTCGCGGCCGGACACCGTGGAGCCGAAGACCACGTCGTCGCGGTGCAGCACGCCGCCCAGCGTGAGCGCCCAGGCAGTGTGCACGGCCACGCTCAGCGGGACACCGGCCTCGCGGACGGCGGTGTCGAGGTCGTCCCGGGGGTGCACGGCCGTGTCGGCGAACCGGTCGGAGGGGGTGTGGCCCTCGGCGACCAGGGAGGGTCCGGGCAGCCCGGCCAGTTCCCCGCGCCAGACCCGGTCGCTCTCCTCGGCGTCGCGGCGGGCGAGCCAGTGCACGTAGTCGGCGAAGCCGCCGGCCGGGTGCACGGTCCCCGGCGCGTGGTACTCGGCCAGCAGCGCGCGCAGCATCGGCGGGACGGACCAGCCGTCGGCCACGATGTGGTGGACGGTCTGCACCAGGACGCTGCGGCGCTCTCCGGTCCGGACCAGGGTGTAACGCATCAGCGGGCCGGTGGCCAGGTCGAAGCCGGCGCGGCGGTCGCGCTCGGCGAGGTCGCGTATCTCCTCGTCGCTGATGCCGGGGCGGTCGATCGTGGTGAAGGGCGCCGGCACGCCGTCGTCCAGTACCGACACCACCCGGCCGTCGGCGAGCGGGGTGAAGCGGGCGGCCAGGTTGGGGAAGAGCGTGAGCAGCCGGGTCGCCGCCGTGGCGAGCCGGTCCGCGTCCACCTCGCCGTCCAGGGTGAGCAGTTGCTGCTCGACGTAGGCCCCGGCGGAGTCGTCGTCGAAGACGGAGTGGAAGTACAGGCCCTCCTGCAGTGGTGTGAGCGGCAGGACGTCCCGCAGGGCCGGTCCGTCCAGGGCGTCCACGTCGGCCTGGGTGAGCGGCACCAGGGGGAAGTCGCTGGGAGTGTGCCCGCCCCGGTCGAGGGCGGCGAGTCCGGTCAGGGCCGTGCGGAAGCAGCCGCCGAGGGCGGTGATGTCCGCGTCGGTGAACATGCCCTCGGGCCAGGAGACGGTGGTGACCAGTTCGTATCCGCCGGAGGCGGCGGGTTCGGCGATGGCGTTGAACTCCAGGGCGCGCGGCAGGCGCATCCGCGGGTCACGCTTCTCGCCCAGGTGCCCGGTGGTGCCCGCGAGTTGCCAGTCGCCGGGAGCTCCCGCGGCGAAGCGGCCGAGGTAGTTGAACAGCACCTGCGGGGCGGGGGTGTCGAACTCCACGTCGGCGAGGTAGCGCAGGGCGCCGTAGGAGACGCCGTGGTCGGGCACCCGGGCGAGGTCCTCCTTGACGGCCTTGAGGGCGGCGGTCAGGTAGGCGGGATCGGTGAAGTCGGCTGCCGGGCCGGGGTCGACGACGACCGGGAAGAGGGTGGTGAACCAGCCGACGGTCCGGGACAGGTCCGGCTCGAACCCGGCCGATCCGGCGGCGAACTGCGGTTCGCGGCCGTGGCCTTCGAGCTCGACGTGGGCGAACGTCTGGTCCTGGCCGAGGTCGCGGCGCCACCGGGCCAGGGCCACGGCGAGGGCGGTGAGCAGCACGTCGTTGACGCCGGCGTGGAACTTCGCGGGGATCTCGCCCAGCAGCGCGGCGGTGACCTCGGGGCCCACGGTGACGGTGCGCAGGCGCTCGCGGGCGACGGTGTCGGCGGCGGACAGGGGGCGCCGGCCCAGCGGCAGGTCCTCGCCCGGCAGCGGGCGCCGGAAGTAGGAGCTGTCCGCGTCGAACGCGGCGCGTTCCAGCAGGTGGGTCCAGCGGCGGAACGAGGTGCCCTCCGGGGGCAGTTCGACGGGGACGCCCGAGCTGTACCGGCGCCAGGCCGTGGCCAGGTCGTCCATCAGCACCCGCCACGAGACACCGTCGATCACCACGTGGTGGGCGACGAGCACGAGCTGGCGGGCCGCGCGGCGCAGGACGGCGCTCAGCATGACGCCGTCCGAGGGGTCCAGGCCCTCGGTGGCGAGGGCGACGCAGGCGTCGAGCGGCAGGTCGCTCTCGCGCCACCGGGCCCTGCCGCGGCCGGCATCGGGGATGTCGAAACTCCAGCGCCCGGCCCGCACCAGGCGGGCGCGCAGCATGGGGTGCGCGTCCAGGAGGGCGGTGAGCATCGCGTCGAGGGCGTCCGGGGTCAGCTCGGCGGGGGTGTTCAGCACGACCGACTGGACGAACCCGTCGACGGCGTCGGTGGTCTCGCCGAGCCACTGCACGACGGGCGCGCCCACGACGGTGCCGGTGGCGACGTCGGCGTGGTCCACGGCCCGGCCGTCCTCCCGGCCGGCGACCGCCGCGAGCGCTCCCGCCGTGGGGTGCGTGAAGATCTGCCGTGCCGTGACGTGCAGACCCCGTTCGCGCAGGGCGCTCAGCAGGGAGATGGCGAGGATGCTGTCGCCGCCGAGCTGGAAGAAGTCCTGGTCGACGCCGACCTCGTCGAGGCGCAGCACCTCCGCGACGGCGGCGCACACGGTGCGCTCGTCGTCCGTGGCGGGCCGTGCGAGGGAACCGGTGCCGGCGGCGGGCTCGGGCAGGGCGTTGCGGTCGAGCTTGCCGTTGGCGGTGAGCGGGAACTCCTCCAGCACGACGACCTGGGCGGGCACCATGTAGGCGACCATGTGCGCGGTGGCCCAGGCCTTGACCTCCTCCGCCCGCAGGTCCTCCCTCCCGGCGGCGGGGATGACGTAGCCGACGAGGTACGTGCCGCCCGCCGCGTTCTTCCGCGCGACGACGCAGGTGTGCCGGACGGCGGGGTGTTCGGCGAGGCCGATCTCGACGTCCTCGATCTCCAGCCGCATGCCGCGGATCTTGATCTGGTTGTCGGCGCGGCCGAGGAAGTCCAGGGAGCCGTCCGGGGCGAAGCGGGCCAGGTCTCCGGTGCGGTAGAGGCGGGAGCCGTCGTCCGCGAAGGGGTTGGCGACGAACCGGGAGGCCGTCAGGCCGGGTGCGCCCACGTACCCGCGGCCGAGGAGGAACCCGCCGACGTACAGTTCGCCGCCGACGCCGACCGGGACGGGGCGCAGTTCCTCGTCCAGGACGTACAGCTGGGTGTTGGGGTTGGCCCTGCCGATGGAGGTCGACAGGCGTTCGGCGGCGCCCCGGTAGACGACGTGGGAGACGCCGATGGTCGTCTCCGCCGGTCCGTATCCGTGGTACATGGGGATGTCGAGCCTGGTGCGGAACCGCTCGTACAGCTCGGGGGTGAGGACCTCGCCGCCGCACCACACGTGCCGCAGGCTGTCCAGGCTCCCGGAGTCGCCGGCCATCTCCAGCAGCACGTCCAGCATGGACGACACCAGGTAGGTGAAGGTGACGCGCTGTTCGGCGATGACGGCCAGCAGGTGCTGGGGGTCGCGTTCGCCGCCGGGCCGCAGGACGACGAGCCGGCCGCCGCAGACCAGGGGCAGGAAGATCTCGTTGATGGAGATGTCGAAGGACAGCGGCGCCTTGAACAGGGAGGCGTCGTCGGGTCCGAACCCGAGGATCTCGTTCACCTGCCACAGCAGGCGCTCGCTGATGGCCTCGTGCCGGATCATCGCGCCCTTGGGACGCCCGGTCGAGCCGGAGGTGAAGATGACGTAGGCCAGGGCGTCGCCGGGGACGGTGACGCCGGTGCCGTCCTCGGGGTACGCGCCGTACCGCCAGTGGCCGAGGTCGACGGCGACGGCCTCCGGTTCGGCCGGGTCGTGCTCGCCGGAGGCGTTGAGCTGCAGGACGACGCGGGCGTCCTCGACGACGACGGCCCGGCGCGCTGCCGGCCACTGCGGATCGAGCGGGACGAAGGCGCACCCGGCCTGGAGGACGGCGAGCAGCCCGACCACCATGTCCGCGGAGCGGTCCAGCGAGACGCCGACGACCTGCTCGGGCCGCAGCCCGCGCTCCAGCAGGTGATGGGCCAACTGAGAGGCGCGCGCCGCTGCCTGGCGATAGGTCAGGGAACGGTGCTCGTCCACGATGGCGAGCGCGTCCGGTCTGGCCCGCGCCTGGGTGCGGAACATCTCCACGATGGAGGGGCGGTCCCGGTCGGCCCGGTTGTCGTTCCACTGGGCGAGGGTGGCGAGCCGGTCCGCCACCCGGGACGGGCCGACGGTGCCCAGCGGCCGGTCGGGGAAGTCGGCGAGGTCGTCCAGGGCGAGCTGCGCTTCGGCCGTGTCGACGCCGTCGGGCAGGGTGATGCCGAGGCCGTCCGGGGTGACGTCCCAACCGGCGGTCACCGCACCGCCGTTGTCGACCCAGCCGAGGACGTCGGCGAAGAGGGTGCCGGGTGCGAGGTCGAGACCCTCCGGGCTGCGGCCGGTCGCCCAGTAGGCCAGGGAGATCGCGCAGGCCTCGGCGACGGTCCGGTCCGGGTAGTCACCGATCCGGCGGCGGACGCCGGCCAGACCCGGGGAGGAAAGACGTGCGAGACGAGCGCGCGATTGCATCATGCGTGACTACCCTCTCTCCAGGCCCGCCACAGCCGTGCGTACCGGCCGCCCCGAGCCACCAGTTCCTCGTGCGTGCCCTGTTCCACGACGCGTCCCGCGTCCAGCACGGCGATCCGGTCCGCGGCCATGGCCTGGGAGAGCCGGTGCGCCACGAACAGCGTGGTCCGGCCCTCGCACGCGGCCTGCACGGCCCGTTCCAGCTCCGCGGCGCCCTCGCTGCCGGCCTCCGCGGTCGACTCGTCGAGCACCACGACGGGGGCCCGGCCCAGTACCAGCCGGGCCAGGGCGATCTGGGCGACCTTCGTGACGTCCAGCCGCTCGCCGCCCTCGCCGACCGGCGTGTACAGCCCTTCGGGCAGGGCCTCGACCCACTCGCCGGCCCCCACCGTGCGCAGGGCGTCGGCCAGTTCGGCGTCGCTCGCGCCGGGCGCGGACAGCCGCAGGTCGTCGGCGAGCGGACCGGAGAAGACGTGGGTCTCCTGGGTCAGGATGCTGACCAGGGCCCGCGCCCCGGCCTCGTCCAGGCCGGCGAGGTCCCTGGTGCCGACGCGCACCGCACCGGCCTGCGGGGTGCCGATGCCGGCGATCAGCGCGGCCAGGGTCGTCTTGCCGGCGCCGGTGGCCCCCACCAGGGCCAGCGAACTCCCGGCCGGAATGGTGAGGTTCACGTCCCGCAGCACCGGCTCGGCGGAGCCCGGATAGCGGAACGTCAGCCCCTCCACCGTCACCGGGTACGCCCCGGGCTCCGCCACGGCGACGGAGTCGTCACCGACCAGCCGCTGGCCGGAGGACTCCCCCAGCACCCCGACCAGGCGGGTCAGGCTCGCACCCGACTTCTGCGCCTCGTCGAAGGTGAACATGATGGCGCCGAGCGGGGTGAACAGCCGGTGGAACAGCAGGGGGGCCGCGGACACCTCGCCCAGGGTGGCGGCACCGGCCTCCAGCAGGGCGTAGCCGACCACGAGGATCAGGACCAGCCCGATGAACTCGGCGCGGTTCTCGCGGCCGACGAACCGTCCGAAGAACCGGAACACGTCGATGCCGAGGTTGCGCACGCGCCACGACTCGTCGGTGACCTTCTGCCGGAAGGCGCCTTCCAGGCGGTACGCCCGGACCGTGTCGATGCCGTTCAGGCCGCTGATGAAGGCCTGGGCGCGGTCGGCCTGGGCGATGCGCTGCCGGCGGTACAGGGGCGCGGACCGGGGCAGGTACCAGCGCAGGGCGAGCGCGTAGGCGGGCAGGGCGCCCGCCCCGGCCAGGCCGAGACGCCAGTCCAGCCCGAACATGCCGAGGGTGGCGATGACCACCAGCACACCCGCCGAGAACACCGTGGGGACGGCGGTGCGGATGCCTTTGGAGATCACCGCCACGTCGTCACCGACCCGGGAGAGCACATCGCCCCGGCCGACGTGTTCCACGCGTGCGCTCGGCATGCCGAGGACCGCGCGGACGGCGCCCTCGCGCAGGCGCGCGAGGAGGTCGGCGCCCAGCCGGCCGATGAGGTAGGTCGACACGGCGGTGGCCGCGGCGCCGAGCAGCGCGGCGGCACCGATCAGGAGGCCGACGGTGACGAGGACGGACCGGTCCTCGCCCGCGACGACCCCGTCGACCACGCGGCCGAGCAGGAGCACCGGCAGGACCTGGAGCGCCGCCCCCGCGACCGTGGTGAGCACGGTCGCGGCGGTCAGCCAGGGTGTCTGGCGGCAGTGCGCCGCCACCCAGCGGCCGGCTTCCCGGCCGGTCGTCGTGCGCAGGGTCGCCGGGGCGACGCGCGTGGCGGTGGCGCTCACTCCTGCTCGACCGACTCGACGAGTTCGTCGATCGCGTACGGCATCGACAGCAGGGTGCTCTGCGAGATGGCCGCCCCGACCGCGGACCCCTCGCTGTCCGGCAGATAGGAGACGTCGCCCTTCCGCACGGCGTCCAGGTTGGCGAACAGCTCGAACTCCTTGAGCGCCTCGGTGTCGGCCTTGTCGTTGATGACGAAGAGGTGGTCGACGTCGACGAGGTCGACGCGCTCGGGCGAGAGCTGTGTGGAGAAGCTGCCGCCGGCGATCTCGTCGATCCCCTTCCGGTAGTCGAAACCGATGCCCGTGACGAGCCGGCCGCGCACGTCGGTGGAGGTGAAGGGCGCGATCGAGTCCTTGTACCAGGACAGTGCGACGGCCGTCCTGCCGCGGAACTCGGGGTGCCGCTCCTTGGCCTCCTCCAGGCGGCTGTCGATGGCGTCGATCTTCTTGCGGCCTTCCCCGGCCTTGCCGAGGGCCTTGGCGATGTGCAGGGCGTTGTCCTGCCAGGGGGCGCTGAAGGGCTCCTTCTCGCCCTTGGTGCGGGCGAGGGTCGGGGCGATCCGGGAGAGCTTGCCGTAGGCGGCCCGGTCGATCTCGGAGTAGACCGCGACGATCAGGTCGGGCCGCAGGGCGGCGATCTTCTCGTAGTCGGGCCCGGAGTCCCCGTTCTCCATGACGACCTCGGGCTTCGTGTCGCCCCACTCGTCCTTCACCCACGGCCACTGGGTGTTGATGTCGGGGCTCCTGCCGGGCGGGTTGGGGTACTGGTCGACCATCCCGACGGGCTTGATGCCGAAGGCGAGGACGGTCTGGTCGTCGGTGTAGCCGACGGAGACGACCCGCTGCGGCGCCTTCTCCACCTCGGTGGTGCCGAACGCGTGCTCGACGGTGACCGGGAACGCCCCGGGAGCCGCGGCCCGGGTGCCGCCACCGCCGGCCGTGTCGTCGGTGCCGGATCCGCAGCCTGCGAGGAGGGCGAGACCGAGGGCCACGGCCGGCAGCCGCCACCGCCTCCGGGCGTTCGTTCGGTGGAGGAGCATTCAAGTCCCCTTGCTCTAGCGCCGGTTCGCCGCGCCCTCGGCTCAAGGGCAGGCAAAACCATAGCGTGCGAAGTGAGGCAAGCCTAGCCTTACTTTGACGGGCCTCCGGAGAGGTGCGCCGACCGGACGTGCGTGCGCCCGATCGGCACGATCAGCGGCCGGTCCCCGACCGGGTCGTCGATCACCCGGGCGCGCAGCCCGAACGCCTCCTGCAGCAGTTCGGTGGTGACGACGTCCCGCGGATGGCCCTGCGCAAGGATCGTGCCCTCCCGCATCACCACGAGGTGGTCGCTGTAGCGTGTGGCGAGGTTGAGGTCGTGCAGCACCATGACGACGGTGCGGCCCGACTCGTGCAGGTCGTCGACGAGGTCGAGGACGTCCACGGCGTGGGCGAGGTCCAGGTAGGTCGTGGGCTCGTCGAGCAGCAGCAGGTCGGTGCCCTGGGCGAGCGTCATGGAGATCCAGACGCGCTGCCGCTGGCCTCCGGACAGCGAGTCGACCGGACGGTCGGCCAGGTCGGCGACCCCGGTCAGGGTGAGCGCCCGCTCCACCACCTCGGCGTCGTCGGAGGACCACTGCCGCAGCCAGCTCTGGTGCGGATGGCGGCCCCTGGCGACCAGGTCGGCGACCGTCAATCCCTCGGGTGCGACCGGCGCCTGCGGGAGCAGGCCGAGCTTCTTCGCCACGTCCCGGGTGCGCAGCCCGCCGATGTCCTCGCCGTCCAGGACGACCGCGCCGCGGGCCGGCCTGAGCAGCCGGGCCAGCGTCCGCAACAGGGTGGACTTCCCACAGCCGTTGGGACCGATGATCGTGGTGATCACGCCCGGCGGGATCGTGACGTCCAGGTCCTCGATGACGGTCCGGGCGCCGTAACCGACCGAGACGCCTCTGGCTGCCAGCCGCGCGGTGCGGCCGCGCACGGACTCGGTGACGGGAGGTGCGACCACGGGTTCCCCCTTGCTCGGATTGGCTGACTCTCGTCCCGCTACCGGAGGTTCGCCCGCACCAGCAGGTGGACGAGGAAGGGACCGCCGATCGCGGCGGTGACCACGCCGACCGGGAGCGAGACCGGCAGCGCGGTGCGCGCCACGAGGTCCGCCCCGGACAGCAGCAGGGCGCCCACCAGCGCGGAGGCCACCAGCGGCGGTGTCGGGCAGCGCGTCAGGCGCATCGCCGCCTGCGGCGCCACCAGCGCCACGAACGGCACCGGGCCCGCCGCGCTCACCGCCACCCCCGCCAGCAGCACCGCGCACAGCAGCAGGACCGCCCGCACCAGGGCGTAGCGCACGCCCAGGGCCGCGGCGACGTCGTCGCCGAAGTGCATGGGCCGGAACTGGAAGGCCGCGCACGCCACGACGGCCAGCAGCACCAGCGAGCACCACAGGGCCGTGCGGACCTCGCTCGCGCCGCGGCCCTCCAGCGAGCCGACCAGCCACGCCTGGGCCCGGGCCACGTCCCTGATGTCGGCCGTGACGAGCAGCCAGGTGGTGATCGCCTCCATCACGGCGGTGACCGAGATGCCGATGAGGACGAGCCGGAGACCGTCGACTCCGCGCCGCCACGCCAGGAAGTACACCAGCAGGCCCGTGCCGAGACCGCCCGCGAGCGCCGCGGCGGACAGTCCCACCGAGTCCACGACCGCTGCAGCGGTGCCGCCCGAGACCGTCACCAGGAACACCGCGACCGCACCGGCGCCCGAGGTGATCCCCAGTACGTCCGGGCTGGCCAGCGGATTGCGGGCGACGGACTGGGTGATCGCCCCGGACACGCCGAGCGCGATCCCCACCACGAGCCCGGCCAGGGCCCGCGGCATCCGCAGGTCCCGGACGACGAACTCGTCGACGCGTTCGCCCCGCCCGAGGAGGGTGCGGATCACCTGCGGCAGGCCGATGGGGAAGTCGCCGACGCCGATGGACACGCAGAACACCAGGAAGGCGGCCACGGCCAGCAGCACCGTGAGCGACAGCAGCCGGGGCCGCAGGACGAAGGACAGGCGGCCCAGCCGCACAGCGGGCGGCAGGGAGGGTTTCACGGGGGCGGTGTTCATGCTCTCCCGAACCTCCCGCGCCGGACGAGGACCGCGAAGAAGGGGGCACCCAGGAGTGCCACGAGCACGCCCGCGTCCAGTTCGCCCGGCCGCACCACCAGCCGCCCGGCGATGTCGCACACCAGGAGCACGACCGCGCCGAGCAGACCGGCGTAGGGCACCAGCCAGCGGTGGTCCGGGCCGGTCAGGTGGCGGGCCATGTGGGCGACCATGAGCCCCAGGAAGGCGACGGGGCCGCAGGCGGCCGTGGCCGCGCCGGCCAGGAGCGTGACGGCGGCGATGCCGACGGTCCGGCTGAGGGCGATGTTCACGCCCAGCCCGCGGGCCACGTCGTCGCCGAGGTTCAGCAGGTTGAGAGCGGGAAGCGTGCTCAGGGCCAGCAGCAGTCCCAGGCCGGTGAACGCGGCGACGGGCCCGATGACGTCGAAGCCGACTCCCGCGAGCGAGCCGGCGTTCCAGAACCGCAGCGCGTTCAGCGCCGCCCGGTCCGACAGCGCCACGGCCGTGGTCATCGCCGCGAGGAACACCGCGATGCCCTGACCGGCCATGGCCAGGGTGAGGGGGTTGCCGGCTCCGCGTCCGATGCTGGCCAACCCGAACACGACGACACCGGCCAGGGCCGCGCCGAGGAACGCGAACCAGACGTACTGGAAGGGGTCGGTCAAGCCGAACACGGCGATCGCCGTCACGACGGCGAAGGAGGCCCCCGCGTTCACGCCGAGCAGGCCCGTGTCGGCGATCGGGTTGCGGGTGCAGCCCTGGATCAGCGCTCCGCCGACGCCCAGGGCGAGGCCCGCGACGATCCCGAGGACCGTCCGGGGCACCCGCACCGTCTCCACGATGAGCCTGATCTCGGTGAGGCGCCGGTCGGAACCGGGTGCGCCGGCGAGCCCGTGCCAGACCTCGACGGGACTCAACGCCCGTGCCCCGACGGCCAGGGACAGCGCCGCGGTCACCACGAGCACCCCGAAGAGCACGCCCAGCCCCAGCAGTCGCCGCCGGGCCTTCCCCGGGCTCCTCGCCGCGGGGCGTTCCACCACTGCAGTCGTCCCCATGTCGACCTACGTCATCCCTTGCGCTGGAGGCGGGTCCGGTGGCAGCCGTGCGCACCGCCCGGGTTCAGGGCCGGACGGTGCGCGAGGGCGAGGCGGCGTGGGTCCGCCCGGCCCTCAGCGGGCCGTGCTGCCCGTGCCGTCGGTGAGCGTCCGGGTACGGCCGGCGCCGGCTCCGGGCCCCTTTCCCAGGAGGGAGTCCAGGATCTCGCCGACTCTGATGGCCGTGTTGGACAGCAGGGAGGAGGTGATGCCGTGCGTGTGCTCCGTGCCGCCCTGCAGGTAGATGCCGCAGCGCAGGGCGGGATCGGTGGTGATGCGGTAGTCGCGTTCGACGCGGACCCGGCCCTCGTCGTCGCGCAGGCAGCGGTCGGCCACCTCGCCGAGGAGGCCGGTGGGGTCGGCCGGGGCGTACCCGGTGGCCAGGACCACGACGTCCGCGTCCAGGTCGGTCTCCTCCCCGGTGACCAGGGACTGCACCGTGCACCGGACGCTGGACGGCGTCTCCTTGACGCCGGTGAGCCGGGAGACGTTGAGGAAGCGCAGGCGTTCGGCGCCCAGGACCTTCTCCTGGTACGACTGCCGGTAGAGGTCGTCGATGAGGTCGATGTCCACCACGGAGTAGTTGGTGTTGCCGTGGTAGTCCATCAGGCGGCGTTTGACGTCCTCCGGTGCCGCGAAGTACTCGTCGACCGCCTGCGGGTCGAAGATGCGGTTGGCGAAGCTGCTGTCGTCGGCGGGGCTGTAGCCGTAGCGGGAGAACACCGCGCAGACCTCGGCGCCGGGGAAGCGGCGGTGCAGGTAGGCGACGTTCTCGGCGGCGCTCTGCCCGGCGCCCACGACGACGAAGCGTGAGGGCGAGGTGCCCGCCAACCCCTCGACCTTGGCCAGGAGTTCGGAGTTGTGCCAGACACGGTCGCCGCGCTCGACGCCCTCCGGCAGGAGGGGGCGCAGCCCGGTGCCGACGACGAGGTTGCGGGCCCGGTGGATCTCCAGGCCGCCACCGGACCGGACGGTCACCTCCAGGTGCTCCACGACCCCGTCGCGGCTGACGGGTGCGACGCCGACGACCTCGTGGCCGTAGGAGACCAGGTCGTCGACCTGGGCGGCCGCCCATTCGAAGTAGTCGTGGAACTCCACGCGCAGCGGGAACAGGTTCTTGTGATTGATGAAGTCGATCAGCCGGCCCCTGCTCTGCAGGTAGCACAGGAAGCTGTATTCGCTGGCCGGGTTGCGGAGCGTCACCAGGTCCTTGAGGAAGGAGACCTGCATGGTGGCGTCGTCGATGAGCATGCCGCGGTGCCAGCCGAAGCGCGGCTGCTGCTCGAAGAAGTGAGCGGTGACCGCCTCCCGCCTGCCGACGCGTGCGTTGTGCTCGCGGAGCGCGATGGCCATGGCCACGTTGGACGGGCCGAAGCCGATTCCGATGAGGTCGTGGACCGGTGGTGCGTCATCAGGAAGAACCTGCGACATGTCACTCCCATCGTGCGGGGCAGCCGCGTGTCGGGTGGGGAGGGAAGTGGAGAACGGCATGCCGACGGAGCGACATCCCGTAAAACTTAGGTGAGCCTAAGCTAATCATCGAGGGGTGTCGACAGGACAAACCAGACACCCCTCATGGCCAGGGGCCCCCAACTTCCGCTTCGCGACGCCCCGTTGTGAAGTAAGGCAAGCCTTGCTTTACTTACCTCGGCCATCGCCTGCCCTGAGGAGGAACCCCATGCGGGTCGTCATGTTCGGTTACCAGACCTGGGGCCACCGCACCCTGCAAGCCCTCCTGGAGTCCGAGCACGACGTCGTGCTGGTGGTCACCCACCCCAAGAGCGAGCACGCCTACGAGAAGATCTGGAGCGACTCCGTCGCCGACCTCGCCGAGGAGCACGGCGTCCCCGTGCTGATCCGCAACCGCCCCGACGACGAGGAGCTGTTCGAGCACCTGAAGGCGGCCGACCCGGACATCATCGTGGCCAACAACTGGCGCACGTGGATCCCGCCGCGCATCTTCGCGCTGCCGCGCCACGGCACGCTGAACGTGCACGACTCGCTGCTGCCGAAGTACGCCGGTTTCTCGCCGTTGATCTGGGCCCTGATCAACGGCGAACCCGAAGTGGGCGTCACCGCCCACATGATGAACGACGAGCTGGACGCCGGTGACATCGTGCGCCAGGAGGCGGTGCCGGTCGGGCCGGCGGACACCGCGACCGACCTGTTCCACAAGACGGTCGACCTCATCGCCCCGGTCACCATCGGCGCCCTCGCCCTGATCGCCTCCGGGCAGACGGAGTTCACCCCGCAGGACCGCTCACAGGCGTCCTTCTTCCACAAGCGCTCCGACGAGGACGGCCGCATCGACTGGTCCTGGCCCGCGGAGGACCTGGAGCGCCTGGTGCGCGCCCAGTCCGAGCCGTACCCGAGCGCCTACACCTTCCACCGGGGCCGGCGCCTGGACGTCCTGGCCTCGTTCGTGTCCGAGGGCCGTTACGGCGGCACCCCCGGCCGCATCTTCTACCGCGAGGGCGCCGGCGTGGTGGTCGTCGCCGGGGCCGACGCCCGCTCGGGCCGCAACCACGGTCTGGCCCTCACCCGGGTGCGCACCGAGGACGGCCGGGAGCTGCCCGCGACCGAGTACTTCACCGCCATGGGCGGTTACCTCACCGACCGCCCCTGATCCACCGGCCCCGGGCCTGCCGGGCCGTTCAGACCCGCCAGGCGTACCGGCGTTCGGGCCGTCCGGCGGCGCCGTAGCGCAGCGTCACGTCGGCGCTGCCGGTGCTGTGGAAGTGCTCGAGGTAGCGGCGGGCGCTGACCCGGGACAGACCGGTCAGCGCCGCGCACTCGGTGGCGGACAGGGTGCCGTCCGCGTCCCGCAGCGCCCGCTCGACCAGCCCGGCGGTCTCCACGCTCATCCCCTTGGGCAGGGTCGGGGCCGGGGCGAACGCGCCCGCCAGGACGCGGTCCACGTCCGCCTGTCCCCGGACGACCGTCGTCAGCAGCCGGCCGCGCTGGGCGGCGTAGCGCTCCAGCCGGGAGCGCAGATCCGCGAACCCGAAGGGTTTCAGCAGGTAGTCCACCACTCCCCTGCGCACGGCGCCGCGTACCGTCTCGGCCTCGTGGGCCGCGCTGATGACCATGACGTCGCAGTCGTGCCCGGCGGTGCGCAGCCGCGGGATGACGTCGAGGCCGAAGAGGTCCGGCAGGTACAGGTCGAGCAGGACGAGGTCGGGCCGCAGCGCCTCGACGGCCTCGATGGCCTGGCCGCCGCTGTGCGCCTCGCCGACGACGCGGAACGGCTCGACGCGTTCGACGTACCGGCGGTGGACGCGGGCGACCATGAAGTCGTCGTCGACCACGAGGACGTCGATCGCTGCGGCCGTGCCGCTGACCGCGGTCATGGGGCGGCTCCTTCCGTCACCGTGCCGGTGAGGTGGCCGACGGACGGGCGTGCCCTGCCCGGGGCCCCGTCGGGGGCGGGCACCGGCATCTCGCCCGCGGGCGAGCGGCGGCGGAAGGTGGCGACCACGGTGAACTCAATCGTCTCTGCCGGCACGGGGGGTCATCTGCCGAGTCGCCCCATCATGACGTCCACCAGCGGAAATCGGAAGTGAGGTGCCGCAGCAAGGCGGCGCGCGCTCCCGTCGCCACGCGGAGCGCACCGGGTCGCCGGTCGGTCCGTGAGCGCGCCGGGCGGCGTCGGGAGGCGGGCTGGCGGGAACGTCCCGGAGGGACTCGGGCCGGGCCGCGTCAGGAGGCGGCCGGGCGGGGTCCGATTCCGGACGGCCTCCTGATCTCGCCGCCGAGTTTCGCGCGCAGAGGCTGCGGCATCGCCGGTTTCGCGCTGACCACCCGGCGCATGCCGACCAGGTGGGTGCCCCCGTGGACGCGGGCCGGCTCCAGCCAGGTCTCCTCGAGCCGCTCCTCGGGGAAGGTGGTGATGGGGAAGTCGCCCTCGCGGGTGCGGCACACTCCCTCGCGCAGTTCCTCCGCCTCCGTGCGGATGTCGGCCCGGCAGCCGGCCGGCCCGGCGATCACCTCCACCTTCGCCGGGGCGACGACCCCGGCGGCGGGTGCCGCCGGCACGCTCGGGGCGGATGCGGCCCGGCCCTCCTCCCCCGGCAGGCCGTGAGGAGGGCCGGCGTGATCAGGACACCGGCCGTCGCCGCGGCGCGCGGGCGCCGGGCGCGTGGCGGGGTCCGGTGGTCGGGTCGTACGGGCGGTCGCTGCGGGGACACGTCGCCTCTCCGGTGCGGGGCTGCGGGCTCGGTCTGCCGGTGAGGAGTACGCACGTGGAGGGGCGAGCCGCTCACGGTGCTACGGCGGCGGGGTGGGCGCCCTCGAACTGGGTGCGGTACAGCTCGGCGTACCGCCCGCCCGCGGCGAGCAGGTCCTCGTGGGTGCCCTGTTCCACGATCCGGCCGGCCTCGACCACGAGGATCCGGTCGGCGGAGCGGACCGTGGACAGGCGGTGGGCGATCACGACCGCGGTACGGCCGGCGAGAGCCTCGGTGAGGGCCTCCTGCACGGCGGCCTCGGAGGTGTTGTCGAGGTGGGCGGTGGCCTCGTCGAGGACGACCACCCGCTGACGGGCCAGCAGCAGCCGGGCGATGGTCATGCGCTGCCGCTCCCCGCCGGACAGGCGGTATCCGCGCTCGCCCACGACGGTGTCCAGTCCGTCGGGCAGGGACCGCACCAGCTCCTCCAGGCGGGCCCGGCGCAGGGCGTCCCAGAGGTCCTTCTCGCCGGCTCCCGGCCGGGCCATCAGGAGATTGGCGCGGACGGTGTCGTGGAAGAGGTGCCCGTCCTGGGTGACCATGCCGACGGTCTCACGCAGGGAACTCGCCGAGAGGTCACGCACGTCGACGCCGCCGACGCGGACGGCGCCCCCGTCGACGTCGTACAGGCGCGGCAGCAGCTGGGCGATGGTCGACTTGCCCGCCCCGGAGGACCCCACGAGCGCCACGGTCCGGCCGGGTTCGGCGCGGAAGGAGACGCCGTGCAGCACCTCCTCGCCGCCCCGGCCGTCCAGGGAGGCGACCTCCTCCAGGGAGGCCAGGGAGACCTTGTCGGCGGCCGGGTAGCCGAAGCGCACGTCGTCGAACTCGACCGCGACGGGCCCTTCGGGCACGGGGCGGGCGTCGGGCCTGTCCTCGATGAGCGGCTTCAGGTCGAGCACCTCGAAGACGCGCTCGAAGCTGACCAGGGCGCTCATGACCTCGACCCGGGCTCCGGCGAGCGCGGTCAGCGGCGCGTAGAGCCGGGTCAGCAGCAGCGCCAGCGACACGACCGCACCGGGCTCCAGGGTGCCGCGCAGGGCCAGGTAGCCGCCCAGGCCGTAGACCAGGGCGAGGGCCAGGGCGGAGACCAGGGTGAGCGCGGTGATGAACGCGGCCTGGGCCGTGGCCGTGCGCACCCCGACGTCCGCGACCAGGCGCGCCCGTTCGGCGAACTCCCGCGACTCCTCCGCGGGCCGTCCGAAGAGCTTGACGAGGGTGGCGCCGGGTGCGGAGAACCGCTCGGTCATGCGGGTGCCCATCGCCGCGTTCAGGGTCGCCGCCTCCCGCTGCATCCGCGCCATCCGGCTGCCCATGCGGCGCGCCGGGAGCACGAACACCGGCAGCAGCACCAGCGCGAGCAGGGTGATCTGCCAGGACAGGGTCAGCATCACGACCAGGGTCAGCAGGAGGGTGACCAGGTTGCTGACCACTCCGGACAGGGTGTTGCTGAAGGCGCGCTGGGCGCCGATGACGTCGTTGTTGAGACGGGAGACCAGGGCGCCCGTACGCGTGCGTGTGAAGAACGCCACCGGCATGCGCTGCACATGGTCGAAGACGGCCGTGCGCAGGTCGAGGATGAGGTGCTCGCCGAGTGTCGCGGACAGCCTGCGCCCGAGGATGCCCAGCGCCGCCTCGGCCACGGCGATCAGCGCGATGAGCAGGGCCAGGCGTACGACGGTCGCCTCGTCGCCGTCCGACACGATGGTGTCGACGACGCGCCCGGCCAGCACGGGCGTGGCGACCGCGAGCAGCGCGGTCGCCATCCCGAGCAGGACGAACAGGGCGATGCGGCGCCGGTGCGGACGGGCGAAGGCGCCGACGCGGCGCAGCGTCGCCAGGGCGAAGGGGCGGCGCTCCTGCTGGGCGTTCATGACGCTGTACAGCTGCGTCCACGCCGTGGTCTCCATGCTCATGGGTGGGAACGTAGAACCTGAAGCGGCCTTGAGGTCAAGGAGCTCGCGCAACGGCCCCGACATCCCGCACAATCGGCCCGATCCCCCTCGTCCCCGACCCACCGCGCAAAGGTCCCGATGACGCTTCCCACGCAGCCGCTTCCCGCGCGCCATCCGCAGGCCCCGCTTCCGCAACCCGCCGTTGGGGCGGTGTGGGAAGCCTCGTCCGATGTGACAGCGGTCCAACTCCCCGACGTCCGGCCCGGACGGCTCCCCCGTCGCGTCCCGGCCCGCCGTGTGCGGCAGATCCTGTGCCTGCTGCCGCTCCTGCTGGTCACCGTGGTCGCGGTGCGGCACCGCTCGGTGCTCGCCGAGGGCTTCGCGCACCTGCGCACCGCCGAGTGGCCGTGGCTGCTGGCCGCGGCCGGGGCGACGTGCCTGACCTGGGTGGCCGCCTCCTGCACCCGGCAGGGCGCGGTCGTCGAGCGGCTGCCCCGACGGCGGCTGCTGGCCACGCAGTTCGCGGCCGGCGCCGCCAACCACATGCTGCCGACCGGGCTGGGCGCGAGCGCGGTCAACCTGCGCTTCATGACGGTGTGCGGGCTGCCGCTGGCCCGTTCCTCGGCCGCCCTCGCGCTGTACCTGCTGGCGGAGAGCATCGGCCGGGTGGCCCTGCTGGGCGCCCTGCTCCTGGTGTTCCCCGGCGCGCTGCGGCTGGGGGCGCTGGTGCCGGAGACGGCGTTCGGGCCGCTGCTGGCCGGGGCCGGGGCGGTGCTGATGATCGCCGTACTGGTGCTCGCCCTGGTGCGGCGGCTGCGCGCGGGGCTGGTGTCGTTCCTGCGCACCGCGCTCGGTGAGGCGCGCACGGTGCACACCCGTCCGGCGCGGGCCCTGGCCCTGTGGGGCGGCTCACTCGCGTTCCCGGCACTGCAGGCGTCCGCACTGGTGCTGGTGGGGCGGGCGTTGGGGCTGGACGTGCCGGCCGGCCACATGGCGGTGGCCTACCTGGCGGCGACGGTCGCGGTGGCGCTGGTGCCGACGCCGGGCGGCATCGGCTCGGTGGAGGCGGCGCTGGTCGTGGCCCTGGTGGCGGCGGGGGGCCCGGCCGCGGTGGCCACGGCCGTGGTGCTGGCCTTCCGGGTCATCACCGTCTGGCTGCCCCTGGTACCGGGAGCGCTGACGCTGGCGGCGCTGGTGCGGATGAAGGTGATCTGACCCGGGCGGCGGGCACCTCGGGGGGACGCCGGTGCCGGGCCGACCGGATCCGTCCCGTCGCGAACCCGTGCCGGACGGGCCTGCCCCTTCGCCGACCCGCCGGGCGGGCGGATCCGGCGTGCGTGACGGAGCGTCATGTGCATCAAGTCACCCTCCGCTCACCCCGGTCCGCGGTACGGACCCCCGTACGGGATGCGGCAGGATGAACGACCGTGCCGACCACCGGCGAGGGTGGCCGGACACCATCGGACATCACGCAGAACGAGCAGGTGACGACGTGACGACACTTCACATCCGACCGCCCCGGACGGCGTTCGCGGCGCTTCGCGTCCCCGGGGGTGAGCGGTGAACCGGGCCCTCACCGTGGACGATCTGCTGTTCGCCGGCATCGCCCTGGCCTCGGGCCTGCTGGCGGCGTTCGCCCTGCGCGTGCTGCTGCGCTGGCTGGGCGGGCACGCCGACCGCACCCGCTGGAGCGGTGACGACGTCATCGTGCACGCGCTGCGGGCCGTGGTGCCGTGGGCCGCGGTCGTCGGCGGCGTGGCGGGCGCGGCGGCGGTGCTCCCGCTGACCCGCGCGGTGCAGCACACCACCAACCAGGTGCTCACCGTGCTACTGATCTTCGTCGCGACCGTGTCGGCGGCCCGGGTGGTGGCGGGGCTGGTCCGCTCGGTCACCCAGTCCCGCTCCGGGGTCGCCGGGTCCGCCACGATCTTCGTCAACATCACCCGGATCCTGGTCCTGGCGATCGGGTTCCTGGTGGTGCTGCAGACCCTGGGCATCTCCATAGCGCCCCTGCTCACCGCCCTGGGCGTCGGCGGTCTGGCGGTGGCGCTGGCCCTGCAGGACACGCTGGCCAACCTGTTCGCGGGCATCCACATCCTCGCCTCCAAGACCGTCCAGCCGGGCGACTACATCCGGCTCAGCAGCGGTGAGGAGGGCTACGTCGAGGACATCAACTGGCGGCAGACCACCATCCGGAACCTGTCGAACAACCTCGTCGTGATCCCCAACGGCCAGCTCGCCAAGGCGAACATGACGAACTTCATGCGCCCCGAGGAGCAGCTGACGATCCTGGTCCAGGTCGGGGTGGCCTACGACAGCGACCTGGAGCACGTGGAGCGGGTGACCAACGAGGTCATCGCCGCGACCATGGCCGAGGTCGAGGGGGCCGTCCCGGACCACGAGCCGATCATCCGGTTCCACACCTTCGGCGACTCCCGCATCGGCTTCACGGTGATCCTGGGTGTGGGCGAGTTCAGCGACCAGTACCGGATCAAGCACGAGTTCATCAAGCGCCTGCACAAGCGCTACCGCGCGGAGGGCATCCGCATCCCCGCCCCGACCCGGACGGTGGCGCTCCAGCAGGGCGCGGTGGTCATCCCGCAGCAGCGCACCGGCGAGATCGAGCCGAGCGGACTGCCGGTCGCGAGCTTCGACTGAGCCCCACCCGCGGTCCCGCCACGGCCTCACCGCGGCGCCGGGGCGGCCGGAGGCCCCCGGGTCCGGCCCCGGCCTCGCGGCGGCGGGGGCACGCGGGTCCCGCGACGCCCGCCCCCGCCCCGACCTGGGGCTTCGCGGACGGCCGACCGGATGGCGCGAAACTGGACGCGGACCCCTGTCGAGACCGGGTCGATCACGAGATATCTTGATGTCGAGCAATGTTGCAGACGTGGAGCGGAGCACCCGGTGACTGACTCGACCATCATCTATACGCACACTGACGAGGCCCCCGCCCTGGCGACGTATTCCTTCCTGCCGGTGGTCCGGGCGTACGCCTCGCAGGCGGGTGTCCCGGTGGAGACCCGCGACATCTCGCTGGCCGGGCGCATCATCGCCGTCTTCCCGGAGTACCTGACCGAGGACCAGCGCATCCCGGACGCCCTGGCGGAGCTGGGCGAGCTGGCCAAGACGCCCGCCGCCAACATCATCAAGCTGCCGAACATCTCGGCGTCCATCCCGCAGCTCAAGGCCGCGATCGCCGAGCTGAAGAGCCAGGGCTACGCGCTGCCCGACTACCCGGACGACCCCAAGAGCGACGAGGAGCGCGAGATCCGCGCCCGCTACGACAAGGTCAAGGGCTCCGCCGTGAACCCGGTCCTGCGTGAGGGCAACTCCGACCGCCGTGCCCCCGCCTCGGTCAAGAACTACGCCAAGTCCCACCCGCACCGCATGGGCGCCTGGACCTCCGAGTCCAAGACGAACGTGGCGACCATGGGGCAGAACGACTTCCGCTCCACCGAGAAGTCCGTGGTGATCGCCGAGGACGGCACCCTGCGCATCGAGCTGGTCGGCGAGGACGGCACCACCACGGTGCTGCGCGAGTCCGTCCCGGTCCTCGCCGGTGAGGTCGTCGACGCCTCCGTGATGCGCGTCGCCGCCCTGCGCGAGTTCCTGACCGCGCAGGTCGCCCGCGCCAAGGCCGAGGGCATCCTGTACTCGGTCCACCTGAAGGCCACGATGATGAAGGTCTCCGACCCCATCGTCTTCGGCCACGTGGTGCGCGCCTTCTTCCCGAAGACCTTCGCACAGTACGGCGAGAAGCTGGCCGCGGCCGGCCTGAGCCCGAACGACGGCCTGGGCGGCATCTACAAGGGCCTGGAGGCCCTGCCGGAGGGCGCCGAGATCAAGGCCTCCTTCGACGCCGAACTCGCCGAGGGCCCGGAGCTGGCGATGGTCGACTCCGACAAGGGCATCACGAACCTGCACGTGCCCTCCGACGTCATCATCGACGCGTCCATGCCGGCCATGATCCGCACCTCCGGCCACATGTGGGGCCCGGACGGCCAGGAGCACGACGCGCTCGCGGTCATCCCGGACTCCTCCTACGCGGGCGTCTACCAGGCCGTGATCGACGACTGCCGCGCCAACGGCGCCTACGACCCCTCCACCATGGGCTCGGTGCCGAACGTCGGCCTCATGGCGCAGAAGGCCGAGGAGTACGGCAGCCACGACAAGACCTTCGAGATCCCGGCCGCCGGCACGGTCCGCCTGGTCGACGCGGGCGGCGACGTCCTGATCGAGCAGAGCGTCGCGGCCGGCGACATCTTCCGCGCCTGCCAGACCAAGGACGCGCCGATCAAGGACTGGGTGAAGCTGGCCGTCACCCGCGCCCGCGCCACCGGCGACCCGGCCGTGTTCTGGCTGGACGAGACCCGCGCCCACGACGCCAACCTGATCGCCAAGGTCAACACCTACCTGGCGGAGCACGACACCGAGGGCCTGGACATCCGCATCCTGTCCCCGGTCGAGGCGACGAAGCTGTCGGTGGAGCGCATCCGCCGCGGTGAGAACACCATCTCGGTCACCGGCAACGTGCTGCGCGACTACCTGACCGACCTGTTCCCGATCCTGGAGCTGGGCACCAGCGCCAAGATGCTCTCGGTCGTCCCGCTGATGGCGGGCGGCGGCCTGTTCGAGACCGGCGCGGGCGGCTCCGCCCCGAAGCACGTGCAGCAGCTGGTCAAGGAGAACTACCTGCGCTGGGACTCCCTCGGTGAGTTCTTCGCCCTGGTGCCCTCCTTCGAGCAGTACGCCAAGGTGACGGGCAACGCCCGCGCCCAGGTGCTGGCCGACACCCTCGACCGTGCCACGGCGACCTTCCTCAACGAGGACAAGTCCCCGACCCGTCGCGTCGGCGGCATCGACAACCGCGGCAGCCACTTCTACCTGTCCCTGTACTGGGCGCAGGAGCTGGCGCGGCAGACCGAGGACGCCGACCTGGCGAAGGCGTTCGCCGCGCTGGCCGAGACCCTCGCCGCGAACGAGCAGAAGATCGTCGACGAGCTGGTCTCCGCCCAGGGCAAGCCCGTCGACATCGGCGGCTACTACCAGCCCGACCCGGCCAGGGCCGCGGAGGTCATGCGCCCGTCCACCACGTGGAACGAGGCCCTGGCGTCCCTGAGCTGACGCCCGGGACCGACCGGTCCCCGCTCCGCCCCGGCCGCGCACCGCCCGGCCGGGGCGGAGCCCTGTGTGCCCCTCCCCGCCGGCTCACCAGTCGCGCGGGGCGATCAGCTCCTCCACGTCCGCGTCCGGGAAGCCGTAGGCGCGCGCGACGAAGTCGAAGTCGCCGGCTATCTCCTCCCGGGCCACCGTCTCGATCTCACTGCCCGCCTCCTCGAACGCGGCCTGGAGGTCGTTGAACTCCTCCGTGGCCGCATGGGTCAGCGCGTACAGTTCGGGCAGGCCGGCGGGCCGCTCCCGCTCGATGCGCTCGCACAGGGCGAGCAGGACGGCACGGCCCCGGTCCACGACGTGGTCGGGGTGGTAGCCGGACCTGTACAGGGCTCGCAGGAAGGGATGGGCGCTCACCTGCTGGTTGCCGATCGGCATGCCGTCCTCGGTCTCGGTCGTCGGGTGATGTGGGACCTTGATCGTGCCCGACACCACTGACAACGCCCCCGGGAGCCGCCCCGTGACCGACGCGCCGCCGCCCTTCGAACTGCTGCCGGGGGCCGCCGGCTCCCCCGTCATCCTCCATGTGCCGCACGCCTCGCGCGAGATCCCCGCCGCCGTGCGGGCCGGCATCGTGCTCGGCGACGGGGAACTGGCGCGCGAGCTGGACCACATCACGGACGCGCACACGGACCGGATCGCCGAGGTGGCCGCCGGGCTGGCCGGCGTCACGCCGTGGCGGTTCGTCAACCGTCTGTCGCGACTGGTCGTCGACCCGGAGCGGTTCCCGGACGAGCGCGAGGAGATGCTGGCCGTCGGCATGGGCGCGGTCTACACGAGGACCACGCACGGCGAGGCGCTGCGGCCCGCGGGCGCCGACACGGGGCCGCTGGTCGAGCGCTGCTTCCTGCCCTACGCGCGGGCGATGACCCGGGCCGTGGCGGACCGGCTGGCGGCCACCGGCCGGGCCGTGATCATCGACGTGCACTCGTACCCGAGCCGGCGGCTCCCCTACGAACTGCACGGGGAAGGGCCCCGTCCGCCGGTGTGCCTGGGCACCGACTCCTTCCACACCCCGGCGGCGCTCGTGGACTCCGCCCGGCGGGCGTTCGGGCGGGCGGAGCTGGACACGGAGCTCGACACCCCGTTCAGCGGGACCTACGTACCCCTGGAGTTCCACGGGATCCGGCCCGAGGTGAGCGCCCTCATGGTGGAGATCCGCCGCGACACCTACATGAGCGAGCCGGGCGGCCCCGCCGGGCCGGGACTGGAGCGGCTCGCGGGCGCGCTGGCCCGTCTGACCGACGCGGTGTCCGGCCGGGCCGCCACCGGCTGAGGCATCCCGCACGGTGACCGGCGGACGGGTGCCGGGGCGCGCCCGCCCGCCGGCGGCGCGGGCGTCACGCCCGCAGCCACTCCGTCACCACCACGTCCCCGCCGGTCCGCAAGCGCAGGGCGAACGGGCCGGACAGCGGCAGCTCGCCCGAGAAGCGCCCGAGGTCGTCGACCGTGAGCGGGGTGCCCGGACGGGGGCCGCCCAGGACCTCGACGCGGGCCGGCTGCGGCGGCAGCACCTGCCCCAGCAGACCGTGGGCGCCGACCTCGACGTCGACCGTCACCTCGCCCGCCTGGAACGTCAGCATCCGGGGCGCGTCGCCGACGCCCCGCACCGGGAGGGCGTCGACCAGCGAGTCGAAGGTCAGCTCGGCGACCCGCGCGCCGAGGTCGTGCAGCGCGTGGGCGTCCAGGGCGATCTGCTGGAGCTCGGGGGGCACGGGGTCGAGAACGGCGGCGGCCTGCCGCAGCTCCTCCTCCAGCAGTGCGTCGTCGAACTCCCGGTCGTCGAAGTCCTCGTCACCGAAGAGGTCGTCGCCGTCGCGCACCCCGTCGCTCCACCCGCCGTCCCGCGTGCCGTCGAACACGATGCCGTCGTCGCGCACCCCGTCGTCGTGTGAGCCGTCGCCCGGGATGCCGTCGCCTTCGTCCCGCATGCCGCTCACACCGCCCCCCGTGCCTCGAGCCGGGCCCGCAGGCGGCGCAGACAGCGCTGGCGCAGCGGCCCGATGCTGCCCACCGCGATGCCGAGCGCGGCGGACACGTCCTGGTAGCTGGGCGGCGGCGTGGTCATCAGCACGCGCAGCAACTGCCTGCACCGCTCGCCCAGTTGCTCGAACTCCTGCCACAGCCTGCGTACGCGCTCGCTCTGCGCGGCGGCCTCCTCGGCGTCGAGCAGGGACTGCTCCGGCACACCGTCCTCGCTGGGCCGGTCCAGCAGACCCGGATCGTCGGTCAGGGTCAGCCGCTGCGCGCTCCTGATCACCTTGAGGCTCTCGTGGCGCGCGGTGCTGGCCAGCCACGCGCCCGCCTTGCCGGGCTCACGGATCCGCCCCAGGTGCTGGGCGAATCGGAACCAGGTCGTCTGGTAGACCTCGTGGGCGTCGGCGTCGGAGAGCCGGTGGGCCCGTACCACGGACCAGACCAGCGGGCCCAGCCCCTCCACGAGCGCCTTCCAGGCAGCCGCGTCGCCGTCGGCCGCGGCCTGGACGAGCGCGCCGGCATCAGTACGGTCCACGGCAGCCCCACCCCTCGAGTACGGCACGTCATCGTACGCCGTGGAGAGGGCTGTTCCGGTCCTCACAGTCCCGGCGCCGGACGCAGGACCCGGACCGGCCGCCAGGTCGGCGGGCGCAGCGCCGGTACACCGGTCCCGCGGACCTCCGCCGACTCCGCCTCGGAGGCGAGCAGTTTCCGTCGGGCTGCCCGCGGGTCGGGCTCTTGGTGCGCGGTCATGTGGGCGGCGACCAGGCCGGCGGTGACGGGCGTGGCGAAGGAGGTGCCGCTCCACTGCGCGTACCCCTCGAACATCACCTGGTCCGGCTTGGCCGCGTTGCCCTCGTCGCTCAACACCCCGCTGTGGCTGGGGCTCTGGCAGGTGCACCCGTATCCGGAGCCGTAGCGGCAGGCGTCGTACGTGGAGTGCTGGTACACGTACGGGACGGGTGAGTCGAAGCCGGTGAGGGGGGCCGTGAGGCGCTCGCCCGGGGCGTAGACCTTCACCCAGGGGCCGTGGTTGGTGAAGCACGCGCCGGCCTCGCCGTCGCTGCGCAGGGCGCCCACCGAGAGCACGGAGTCCTCCCAGCCGGGCAGTCCGGCGTAGGCGGCGGGCCAGAAGGGGTTGTCACTGCCGTTGTTGCCGGCGGCGGCGACCAGCAGGGTGCGCTGGGCGCGCAGTTCCCGCATGAAGTTCTCGACGCCGAGCAGGCCGTCGGTGCGGCCGTTGGAGGTGCCCGCGGACAGGCTGAGGATGTCGGGCCAGCCGCTCGCGTCGACGGCCTCGAAGAGCTTCTCGCCGAACTCCGACTCCAGCACGGCGCCCGCGTCGTTGAGGCTGCCGCGCACGGTGATGTCGGTGTTGGGCGCGACGGCGGCGACGAGCCCGGCGATGAACGTGCCGTGCCCGACGTACTGCTGGAGGATCCCCCGTTCGTCGCGCTCGCGGACCTGGCGGTCGCCGTCGGTGTGGGCGAGCAGGCCGCAGGAGCGGTAGTCGTGCATCAGGCCGGTGTCGACCACGAGGACGCCGACGGCGGTGGCCGGGTCGTGGGGCGTGCCGGCGGCGGCCGGGTTGGGCGGCTCGCTGAGGGGGGCGGGGACCGGTTCGTCGCCGGGGCAGGCGTTGACCGCGATGTGCACCACGTGGTTGCGGGCGGCCATCCGGCGTCCCGCGCGGGACTCGTGCTCCCGCACCGAGCGCAGGGCCTGGACGACGGCCCGGTCGGCGTCCCGGCCGCCCTCGCCGGGGTCCCCGACCCGGATCCGGGTGATGCCGCTGCGGTTGGTGAGCGGGCCGGCCCGGCGCACCTGCTCCTGGTCGAGATCGGGCGCCGCCGTGAAGTGCGCCCGTACGGCGTCCTCGACGACCCGGGCCTCCTCCCCGTCGCGGACGAGGACGACTCCCTTCTCGTACATGAACTCCGCCGCTTCGTCCGGGCCCGTGGCCAGCGGTACGTCCGGCATCGAGCGCTGGATCTGGTCGAACTGCTCGTGGAAGCGCTGAGGTGCCATGGCGGGTCCTCCCAGGGACGACGGCGTCGTCGGTGCCGCGGAGCGGTCGTCGATTCTCTTCGACTGGAGCCGCCGTCCGCCTACTTGATACACCGCCGGCCTGTGGGACGGGCCGGTGCGGCCACTACCATCCGAGGAGTGACGGCGGGAAGCGAGTCGGTTGCGGAGCTGCTGCCCCTGGTGTTCGCCGACCCGGGCCAGGCGCTGGCGAGGGCGCGGGCGCTGCTGGACACCGGTCCGGGCCCGCTGGAGGCGTCCGTCGCCCACCAGGTGATCGGCATCTGGCAGCGGGACTTCGGCGATCTGCGGCTCGCGATCGGCCATCTGCGCCGGGCCCGGGGGTGTGCCGCGCGCGCCGGTTCGGCCGACCGGGAGGCGGATGTGCTGGCCACCCTGGGCGTGGCCCTGGTGCACGCGGGGCGCACCCGGGACGGGCTGGCCGCGTTCGAGCGGGGAGTGGCGCGGGGCACCGGGCACACCCGGGCGCGGGTGCTGTTCCGGCGGGCGTACGTGTGGTGGGTGCTCGGGCACCATCGTGAGGCGCTGGAGGACGTGCGCCGGGCCGTGCCCGTGCTGCGGCAGGCGCGGGACGTGATCTGGACGGCGCGGGCGCTGACCCTGCGGGCGACGGTGCACCTCGCGCTCGGCGCCGTGGAGCGGGCCGAGGCGGACTTCACCGCGGCGCAGGCCCTGTGGGAGACCACCGGCCAGGAGCACGACAAGGCGGACGCGGTGGAGAGCCGGGGGCTGGCCGCGTTCCGGTCCGGGGACGTGCCGGCGGCGCTGCGGCTGCTGGACGAGGCGGAGGAGCGCTACGCCCGGCTCGGCACACCGACGTTCATGCTGACCATCCGGCGCTGCGAGGTGCTGATGGCGGCCGGGCTGGCGCCCGAGGCGCTGGCCGAGGCGGACGCGGCGGTCGGCCGGCTCGACGGCATCGGCGGGCAGTCCACCCGCAAGGCGGAGTTGCTGCTGGTCGCCGCGCGGGCCGCCCGCCTGGCCGGGGACCCGCAGACGGCGATCGCCCGCGCCGCCGTCGCCGTCCGGCTGTTCGCGGGGCAGCGGCGGACCTGGTGGGAGGCGCACGCCCGGCTGGTGCTGACCGAGGCGCGGCACGCGGCCGGGCGCGGTTCGGGCCGGCTCGTCGCGGACGCGGCGGCGGTGGCGCGGAGACTGGCGTCCTTCGGTGCTCCCGCCGCGCCGGAGGCCGCGCTGCTCGCGGGCCGGATCGCGCTGGACCTGGGGTGGACGGCCGACGCCGAGCGGCACCTGGCTCTGGCCGCGCGCAGCCGGCGAAGCGGCCCGCCGCTGGCGCGCCTGACGGGCTGGGCGGCACAGGCGCTGCGGGCGCGGGCAGCCGGTTCGGCGCGGGGCGTGCTGGAGGCGTGCCGGCGAGGTCTGGACGTCCTCGACGACCACCGGATGACCCTGGGCGCCTCGGAGTTGCGGGCCCGGGCCACCGCGCAGGGCGCGGAGCTGGCCGCGCTGGCGCAGCGGGCCAGTCTCGTCTCCGGCGGGCCGCGGCGGCTGCTGGTGTGGAGCGAACGCTGGCGGGCCACCGTGCTGTCGGCACCGCCGACCCGGCCGCCCGCCGATCCCGTGCTGCTGAGCGGCATGACGGCGTTCCGGGAGATCGCCGCGCGCGCGGAGGCCGCCCGGATGGAGGGCCGGCCGGTGGTGGCGCTGGAGCGCGAACAGCGGCGGCTGGAACGGGAGATCCGCTCCCGCACCCTGCACATGCGGGGCGGGGCGCCCGGTGACGGGAACCGGTTCGACGTGGGCCGGCTGCTGGAACGGCTGGGCGACGAGGTGCTGCTGGTGGAACTGGCGGTGCTCGACGGGCGCGTGCAGGTGCTGTTGTGCGGCCGGGGGCGGGTGCGAAGGTTCGAGGCCGGGCCGCTGGCCGAGGCGGAGACGGAGGCCGAGCACGTGCAGGCGGGGCTGAGGCGGCTGGCCCACCCGGGGGCGGACGCCCGGCTGCCGGTGGTGGAGGCGGCGGGGCGGCGGCTGGAGGACCTGCTGCTGGGCCCGGCGGCGGGGCAACTGGGCCGCGGGCCGGTGGTGATCGTGCCGCCGGGGCGGCTGCACCGGGTGCCGTGGGCGCTGCTGCCGTCGCTGCGGGAGCGGGTGCTCAGCGTCTCGCCGTCGGCGGCCAGTTGGCTGCGGGCCCGGGACACCGCGCCGCCGCCGGACGGCCGGGCCGTGCTGGTCCGCGGCCCGGGACTGGCCGGCGGGGGCGCGGAGGTGACGGAACTGGCCGGGCGGTACGCCGGGGCGAGGGTGCTGGAGGGTGTCGAGGCGCGCGTGCCGCGGGTGCTTCGGGAACTCGACGGGGCGGGGCTGGCCCACATCGCCGCGCACGGCACGTTCCGCGCGGACAGCCCGTTGTTCTCCTCGCTGCGGATGGCGGACGGGCCGATCGTCGTGCACGACTTCGAGCGGCTGGACCGCAGCCCGTACCGGATCATCCTGTCCTGCTGCGACACCGCGCGTCTCGCGTCCGTCGGGGCGGACGAACTGCTGGGTCTCGTCACGGCCTTGCTGCCGCTGGGCACGGCCGGGGTCGTGGCGTGCAGTGCCCCGGTGAACGACGCCGCGGTCGTGCCGCTGATGCTCGCCCTGCACAAGGGCCTGGACTCCGGGCTGTGCCTGGCCGAGGCGCTGCGCGACGCCCGGGCCGCCCTGCCGGGTGACGCCCTGCACCAGGCCACGGGCTGGGCGTTCTCGGCGTTCGGGGCGGCCTGACCCGTCCCCTGCGCGGGTCAGGCCGCCGGCCGGTGTCCGGACGGCCGCGGTGGAGAGGCGGCCGTCCGGTGGCGGGGCGGACGGGACGGCCCGGTCCCGGGCCGTCGCCGTTCAGGCCGGTTGCGCCTCCGGGGTCCGGGTCAAGTGCGGCAGGGCCGTGCGGTCGCCCGCGCCGAGGCGGGTGTAGGCGCCGTAGAGGTGGTTGCCGACGGTGCGGATCGACAGGGTGAGGCGTTCGGCGATCTGCCGGTTGCTCAGGCCCGCCGCGGCGAGGGTCACGATCTGCCGCTGCCGGGCGGTGAGTTCACCGAGGGCCAGTCCGGACAGCGCGGGCGTGCGGGCGTCCTCGCAGCGCCGGGCCAGGGCGACGGCCCGGGTGCGGGCGTGCCGGGCGGCGCGCGGATCACGGTGCACCGCCACCGCCTGGGCGTACGCCTCGGCGGCGAACAGCGTGAAGCCACGCTCCTCCAGTTCCTCGGCCACCGCGTCCAGGCCCGGCCCGTCGGCACGGGCGAGCGCGCCGGCGTGCCGGGCGAACACGCCGCTCAACCGCCCGGCCGCTTCCCCGGGGGTGCCGAGCCGGACGGTGTCGTAGGGGTCCCGGGGCGTGGCGTGGAGGGACACGAGCCCTTCGGAGCGGGTGAGTTCGTCCCGGCAGGCCGCGTCCTGCGGGTCGGCCCGCAGTCCCTCCCGGGCCCAGGCGGCCGCGGTCCTCGGCTCGCCGCGCAGCCGGGCGAACCGGGCCCGTACGGCGGCGTACGCCCCCGGCAGGGGCCGGCCCTCGGCGAGCAGGAAGTCCCCCACGGGGGTGGGCAGCGCCGTGACGTCGTCGCGGTCGATCCGGCGGACCAGGGCGGACGCCTCCGCGTCGAGGGCGGCGGTGCACGTCCGGGGGTCCGGCGACAGCCTGCGCGCCCTCAGCCGGCCCGCCGCGGCCCGGAGGACGGGGCCGTACAGCGGGTGGGTGAACCGCACGCCGCCCCGTGCCCCGACGTGGACCAGCCCGTCGGACTCCAGCGCTTCGCACGCGTCGAGGTCCAGGCCGTCCACGCTGGGTTCCAGCGGCTCGGCGAAGGCGAGGCGGTCGAGGATCTCACGCTCGCGCGGGCAGTCGCGGCCGAGGACGGGGACGGCGTACGCGCGCACGGCCGCGGTCAGCGGGAGCGGCCCCCGCCACGAGCGCTCGCCGGTGTCCGCACCAGGAGTGAGCAAGTCCCCGACGGCTTCCAGCAGTTCGCGCAGGAGCCGCAGATCGCCCCCGCTCAGCCCCAGCAACCGGCCGGCGGTGAGCGGGTCGAGGGGGCCCGCGGCCGCCGTGAGGAGCCGGGCGGTCTCCTCCGCGGGCAGCGGCTCCAGCGCGAGGCGCGGCAGGAGTTCCCCCGTCCACAGCCGGGAGATCGCCCCGGGCGCCGGTGAGCCCGCCGGGGCGGCCACCAGCAGGCGGGTGCGGCCCTGCACGGCGAGCTGGTGGACCAGAGCCGCCGAGGCGTCGTCGAGCAGGTGCGCGTCGTCCACCACCAGGGTGCCCGCCCCGGACAGCAGGTCGACCGCGCCGGGCAGGGTGACGGCCCCCGGCAGCACATGGGCGAAGGCGGCGAAGGGGATCGCCCGGCCCTCGGGCGTACCGGCGGCCCGTACGCAGTCGCGGCCGCGAACCGCCTCGGTGAGCAGGCGGGTCTTCCCGCAACCCGCCGGACCGGTCACCACCGTCCCGCGGCGGGCGCCGGTCAACGACCGCCCCAACAGTTCCAGTTCGGCCTCCCGCCCGGTGAACGGCCAGGGCGGCACCGGCATCGTCGCGTCCCTCTCGTAAGTCGTCACACCCCTATGAGCGCGACTGCTCAGCCTTGATACAGGGCGAATTGAGCAGACCTCGACTCAGGCGCCGGCGGAGGGCGGCGGGCAGGATGGTGCACCACCGGTGACGGCGACGCCGGCGCGGTGCTCCGCGAGGAACGGGACGACGGGGGATCCCGCCACCTGGCGGCCGCAACCGTCCGCGTCGCCCGCTCTCCGGCCTCGGTTCCGCCAGGACGGCGGTGAGGTGCCGGTGAGGGCGCAGCACCGCCGCGCGGGCACCCGAGTCACAGTCCGGCACCGGGGGAACGGCCGGGGACGTCACCCATGGGGGTGCGTGACGCCCCCGGCCGCGCCGTGTCCGGGGCCGGGTGGCCGACTCGCAGGCCGTCCCCGGGGGGAGGACGATGGAGGCGGAGCTGCAGGGGGGCTCTCGGCGGGAGACCTCCGTGGTGGACACAGACGTACTGATCGCCGGCGCCGGACCGGTCGGACTGACCGCCGCCGCGGAGCTGCGGCGGCACGGGGCCACCTGCCGCCTCGTCGACCGGCTGCCGGCCCGGCTGCCGTACGCCAAGGCGGTGGGCGTACAGCCGCGGACCCTGGAGATGTGGGACCGCATGGGCCTGGTCCGCGCCGTCCTGGAGGCCGCCGTGCCGATGCGGGGGCAGGTGAGGTACTCCGACGGCGTGGAGCAGGCCCGCCTGGAGCTGCGGTTGCCGCCCGACGTTCCGTACGTCTTCGCGGCGCTGCCGCAGTACGAGACGGAACGGATCCTGGAGGAGCACCTGGCCCGCTTCGGCACGGTGATCGAGCGGGGGACGGAGCTGGTGGACTTCACCCAGGACGCCGGCGGGGTCGTCAGCCGCGTGGTCACGGCGTCGGGCGAGGAGCAGGAGGTGCGGTCGCGGTTCCTGGTCGGCTGCGACGGGGCGCACAGCACGGTCCGCAAGAAGCTGGGCCTCGCCTTCGAAGGGGCCCGGTTCCCCGAGGAGTACATGCTGGCCGACGTGGAGGTCGACTGGAGCCTGCCGCAGGGCTACGGCGTGCGCGCCTCGCACCACGACACCGAGGGCCGGGTCGACGACCTGCTGGTGTGCATCCCGCTGCCCGGGGAGAGCAGGTACCGCATGTCGATGCTGGTGCCGCCCGAGCTGTCGGCGGCCGGCCGGGGCGGGGCGCCGGACGCGGTGGCGCACGGGCTGGAGAGCGGACGCGCGCCCGGGCTGGAGCACGTCCAGGCGGTACTCGACCGGATGTCCCCCGAGCCCACGACGGCGTCGGCGCTGCGCTGGTCGTCGGTCTTCCGCATCAGCCACCGCCTGGTCGACCGGTACGGCGAGGGCCGGGTCCTCGTCGCCGGTGACGCCGCGCACATCCATCCCCCGACCGGGGCCCAGGGCATGAACACCGGCATTCAGGACGCCTGCAACCTGGCCTGGAAGCTGGCCCTCGTGCTGGACGGCGGCGCCCGTCCGCGACTGCTGGCCAGTTATGACGCCGAGCGCCGCCCGGTCGGCGAGGAGGTGGTGGGGCGTACGGTGCGCAACGCGGCCCAGGACGGTGTCGGGGCCGCTCCCGGCGACCTGACGACGGTCATGCTGCGCGAGGCGCAGCTGCTGGTCTCCTATCCGGACAGTCCCCTGATCGCGCCGGACGGCGGGGCCGGGGGCGCGGGGCCGCTGCCCGGGCAGCGGGTTCCCGACTGCCGCGGGCTGACCGCGCGCCTGGCCGCGGCCCCCCTGCGCCTGTACGACCTGCTGCGCGAGCGCGGCCACGTCCTCGCCCTGTACGCCGACGGCGTGGAGGCGCTCCCCGGATGCGGTGAGGCCGCCGCCGGGGTGGACCGGCTGACGGCCGGCAGGGTGCCGGCGTTCGTCGTCGCCGCGCGCGGCGTGGACGCCCCCGAAGTGGCCCGGGGACAGATGGACGCGGACGGCCGGACCCTGCCGGTCTTCCGGGACGACGACGGGGAGTTCGCCCGGCAGTACGGCGGGGGCGCCACGGCCTTCCTGATCCGCCCGGACGGGTACCTGGCCGCCCGGCAGTCCCCGCCCGCCGCACCGGGTGCCGGCTCGCCACTGGCGGACGCGGTGGAACGGGTCTTCGGCGGGTGAGGCGGCTGCGGCGATGACGCGGCTGACACGGTGAGGCACCTGAGCCCGCCCGGGCGGGCCGGAAACGCGTCGGAGGCCGGACCGGATCGCTCCGGCCCGGCCTCCGCCCGCTGCCTCGTACGTCGGGACGACAGGATTTGAACCTGCGACCCCTTGACCCCCAGTCAAGTGCGCTACCAAGCTGCGCCACGTCCCGATGCGCACCACCCGGATGAACGGGTGATCACGCAGGTCAACCCTACCGCATACCGAGCGGGGCCTCGGTGTCACCGTGGCGGAGGCGGGGGCGGGGTGAGCGGACGGGGCCGGGGGTGTGGACGTGGACGTGGAGGGCCGAGCCGAAGGGCTCGTCCCGGGGTCCGGGCCGGCGGCCGATGCGGGCCCCGGTCCAGCCCGCCAGACCGGCCGCCGACACCGCGACGGCGAGGACGGCCCACCAGGGCAGTCCCGTCTTGGTCGCGTGCCCGGCGCAGGCCGCGACGGCCAGGAGCGCCGTGACGGCCCCTCCCGCCTGCCCGGCGCGCCGGACGGATCGGTGCCGCGTCTCGTCCATGTGCCGCTCCCCCGTTCACCCGCGCAGGTACGCCTGCTCGGCCGTGCTCGTACACCCGGACCACGTCGCACGGGCATATGCCGCAAACAATACGCCAAATGGCGGGAACTCCCGACCAGGGCATAGGGGTTGAGACGGACACCGCGCGGTGGCGTCCACGGGCCGGGCGGGACGGAGTGTCCGCCGCACGCCGCGGACACCGCACACTGTGTCCAGGCCGCTCCCGGGGCCGCCGCGGCTAGGGTCGCCGCATGACGCACAGCTTCGCACTGCACATCCCCGACGCCGGGCTCGAACCCGAGCCCCTCGCGCCCGAGCAGATCCTGGCCGGGGACCCCGAGGTGACCGGGAAGGTGGTCTGGGAGTCGCAGGACGGCCGGCAGGTGCGCGGCATCTGGCAGATCACGCCCGGCGTGGTCACCGACACCGAGGCCGACGAACTGTTCGTGGTGGTCAGCGGATCGGCGACGATCGAGGTGGAGGGCGGACCGACCCTGACGGTCGGCCCCGGGGACATGGCCGTGCTGCGCGCGGGCGACCGCACGACGTGGACGGTGCACGAGACCCTGCGCAAGGCCTACGCGATCAGCCTGTGAACGAACGGTCCCGACGCCGTCAGCCCGCGGGCGGGGCGGCCGTGGTCCCCCTGATCTCCAGGGCGGGGGCGGCCAGTTGCTCGCGGCCCGGCGCGGCGCGGTCGTCGAAGCGGTCCAGCAGGCAGCGGGCCGCGCGGCGGCCGACCTCGTGGCCGGCGTTGTCGACCGTCGTCAGCCACACGTGCCGCAGCCTGGCGATGCTGGTGTTGTCGTAGCCCACGACGGACAGGTCCCGCGGGACCCGGAGCCCCAGTTCCTCGGCCGCCGAGAGCACGCCGACGGCGGCGATGTCGTTCACGGCCAGGACGGCCGTCGGCCGCTCGGGGCGGCTCAGCAGCCGGACGGTGCTGCGGTAGCCGCCCTCCTCGGTCATGTCGCTCGGCTCCACCACCGCCGGGCCCGCGAGGCCGTTGCGGCGCATCGTCGCCTCGAAGCTCCGGCGCCTCAGCCCCGCCACCGCGCCGTAGCCGGCGACGTGCGCGATGCGGCGGTGCCCGAGGCCGATCAGATGCTCGGTGGCCAGCCGGGCGCCCTGCTCGTCGTCGCCCGCCACGACGTCGGCGCCGGGCGGCGCCGGTTCGCGGGAGCCGGCCAGCACGACCGGGATGCGCCCGGCCGCCGCTTCGAGGGCCGCCGGGTCGGGCAGCGTCCCGACCACGACCAGTCCGTCGACCCGCAGGTCCAGCAACGGGTCGGCCGGGTCCTGACCGGTGCGGCGGTTGAGGCGGGCGTCGGCGAGCAGCATCCGCAGGCCGTTCGCGTGCAGCAGGGAGTTCAGGCCGTCGAGGAGGTCGACGAACCAGGGGTTGCGCAGGTCGTTCAGCAGGACGCCGACGGTACGGGTGCGCTGCTCGCTGAGACTGCGGGCGGCGGCGTTGGGCCGGTAGCCCAGCTCGCGTGCGGCCCGCAGCACCGCCTCCCGCTTCTCCGGGCGGACCTGGCCGGAGCCGCGCAGGACCAGGGAGACCAGCGACTTGGAGACACCGGCCCGCTCGGCCACGTCCCGGATCGTCGGCGGTCTCGTCATGCCATGGACCGTTCCATGCGCGCCCCGTGCTTGTCAAAGGGTTGACAGGGTGCTCGAACCCCGCCCAGGGTGGCGTGGACAGGTTCTGGAACGGTCCAAGAGGGGTTCTCATGGTGGACACGCTCGGCGTCGCCGTCATCGGATTCGGCTGGATGGGGCGGGTGCACACCCAGGCGTACGCGCGCGTACGGCACCACTATCCGCAGCTGCCCCTCGCCCCGGAGCTGGTGACCGTCGCCGAGGAGGTGCCCGGCCGCGCGGAGGAGGCGGCCGCGCAGTTCGGCTTCGCCGCCACGACCCGGGACTGGCGCGAGGTGGCCGCCGACCCGCGGGTGCGGGCGGTCAGCATCACCGCGCCGAACTTCCTGCACCGCGAGATCGGCGTCACCATGGCCGAGGCGGGCAAGCACATCTGGATCGAGAAGCCGGTGGGCCTGACCGCCGGGGACGCCCGTGCGGTGGCGGACGCGGTCGCCGCGGCGGGCGTGCAGGGCACGGTCGGCTTCAACTACCGCAACGCGCCCGCCGTCGAGGCGGCCCGCGACCTGATCGCCGCCGGGGAGCTCGGCACGGTCACCCATGTCCGCATCCGGCTGTTCAGCGACTACGCCGCCCATCCGGACGGTGCGCTCACCTGGCGTTACGAGCGGGAACGCGGCGGCAGCGGAGTGCTGGGCGACCTGGCCTCGCACGGCGTCGACCTGGCCCGGTTCCTGCTCGGCGACATCGCCTCCCTCACCGCCGACACCGCGATCTTCCTGCCCGAGCGGGCCCGGCCCACCGGCGCGACGGCGGGCCACAGCCGCGCCTCCGGCGGGGAGCCGGGCCCCGTCGAGAACGAGGACTACGTCAGCTGTCTGCTGCGCTTCGCCTCGGGGGCGCGTGGCGTGCTGGAGGCCTGCCGGGTCTCGGTCGGCGAGCAGAACAACTACGGCTTCGAGGTGCACGGCACGAAGGGCGCGGTCTTCTGGGACTTCCGGCGCATGAACGAGCTGGGCGTCAGCCGCGGCACGACGTACCAGGACCAGTCCGTCACCACGGTCTACGCCGGGCCCGCGCACGGGGAGTTCGCCGCGTTCCAGCCCGGGGCGGCCAACGCCATGGGCTACGACGACCTGAAGGTCGTCGAGGCGTACCGCTTCCTGCGGTCGGTCGCCGAGGGGACCCCGTACGGGGCGACACTGCGGGACGCCGTGCACAGCGCGGCCGCCCTGGACGCGATGGCCCGGTCGGCGGGCAGCGGGACGTGGGAGGACGTGGCCGGGCCGCGGTGAGGGCCGCTGCCGGCGGACGGACGCCGAAGATCCCGCGGGCTCGAATCCGCGGCCCGGCTCCGTCTCCCGCGTACGCCCGGTTCAGTCCGGGGCGTGCAGTCGGCGGCCCAGGTAGACCTTCACCGGCACGAGCACCAGCCACACCCACATGATCCGCGGGCCGGCCACCAGGGCCAGCGGGACGGTCGCGGTGAAGACCGCCACCGACGCGGCGCTGTCCAGGAGGTAGAGCGGGGTGGCCGCCTCGGAGATGCGGCCGTGACGCAGCCAGGGGCGCCTGGCCAGGACGGCGGCGACGGCGAGGTGGGCGGCGGCCAGCGCGGCGACCGCACCGGAGTAGATCGCGACCGACACGGGCTGGGCGCCGTACTCGGCGAGCAGCCTGGTCGGGAAGGGGACGAGGGCCGCGATCCCGAGGCCGGCCATGGAGATGCCGATGACCTGCCCGTCGATCTCCCGGACGTCCTGGAAGATGCGTCGGTGGTCGCGCCAGAAGCTTCCGAGCACCGCGACGCTGATCGCGTAGGCCCCGAGGTCGGGCAGCAGGTCGCGCAGCGCGTCGCGGTAGGCGGCGGGTTCGAGGTCCCGGGGCACGGAGAGGTCGAGGACGAGCAGGGTGACCGCGATGGCGAACACGCCGTCGACCAGGGTCACCAGCCGCTCGGGGCCGCCGTCCGGGCGCGAGGTCCACATGATGCCCGACGGTAGGGCGCGGGCCGGGCCTTCTCCCGCACCCACGCCCGGTCGACCGGGCGGATCACACGGCCGCCTGCGGGGGCATGTTGTAGGGGGTCACCACCTGGATCGCCGACGGCAGCGTGGGGCCGGCCGGCGGCAGGGCGCCGTGCGCGCGCATGACGGTGTGGCAGGCCTCGCGCACGTCCTGGCGCAGGTCGTGGTGGAGCACGGCGGACAGGCGGTGCTCGCGCAGCAGCCGGGTGTTGTCGTGGTCGAGGTCGTGCGCGACGAAGACGGCGCACTCGCGGCCCAGGTCGTCGAAGGCCCGCAGGGTGGCGATGTTGCCGCCGCCGATCGAGTAGACCGCGCGGATGTCCGGGTCGCGTTCCAGCGCGGCGCGCACGAGGTCGTACTGGGTGGCGTCCAGGCCCTGTCCCTCCGCGATCTCGACCAGCGTGCGTTCGGGGTGGCGGGCGCGCATGACGCTGCGGAAGCCCATCTCGCGCTCCTCCTCGTTGCGGAAGGAGCCGCTGCTGAGGCTGGTGAGGACGTTGCCCGGCCGCCGTCCCAGCCACTGGCCCGTGAGATAGGCGGCCGTCGCGCCCGCCGCCCGGTCGTCGATGCCGACGTAGGCGCGGCGGGCGCTGGCGGGCAGATCGGTCACCAGCGTCACCACGGGCACGCCGGCGGCTTCCAGGCGGCCGACCGCGGCGGTGACCTCGGGGACGTCGGGCGCCTTGAGGATGACGCCCTGCGAGCCGCGCCGGGCGATGCGGTCGAGGATGCGCACCAGCTCGGCGGCGCCGGTCTCGCGGAAGTGGAAGCGCGAGCGCAGCACGGCCGGGTGCAGGGACGGCAGTTCCGCCTCCAGGGCGGCGCGGATCGCCGTGGTGAAGCGCTCCGGTGCCTGCATGACGATGTCGACCATGAACGTCCGTCCGACCAGCCGGACCTGGGTGCGCTGCCGGTCGAGGTCGGCGATGGCCCGGTGGACCTCCCGCGCGGTGCTCTCGCGCACGCCTCCCCTGCCGTTGAGGACCCGGTCGACGGTGGCCTCGCTCAGCCCCGCCTGACGTGCGATCTCACGGATCGGGAAGGGATGGCCCATGCGCCGGCTCCTTGAGGGGTTTTTGACGGCTCGCTGCCGGTTGTTCGAGGGGTTTGTACTGACAAGAATGGCAGAGCTGCGTCGCTCCGTGACCCCGAAGGGACGACGATGTCCTTCACTTCCGTTCATCACCGCGCCTGGCTGTCCGAGCAGGACTGCGACCTCGACGCGTTCCGCGACCTGGTCGAGCAGGCGACGGACCCGTCCGACCATCCGCACGCCTCGGCGGTGGAACGCAACGTGCCGGTGTACGACTGCGCACTGCTCGAGGGCGACCGCGTGGTGCAGGCCGAGCTGGTGCGGGCCCTCGCCGACGGTCCCGGCATCGTCGTCTTCCGCGGGGCCTTCCCCGATCCGCAGGTCGTGGACCGGGTCACCGCAGTCTTCGAGGCGCTGATCGCCGACCAGCGCGCCTCCGGCGCCGCGGCCGGTGACCACTTCGCCGCCCCGGGCGCCAACGACCGCGTGTGGAACGCGCTGGAGAAGACCGCCCTGTACGACCCGGAGGCGTTCGCCGACTACTACGCCAACGACGTCCTCGCCCTGGTGGCCACCGCCTGGCTGGGCCCCGGCTACCAGGTCACCTCCCAGGTGAACGTGGTCAACCCGGGCGGCGCCGCGCAGAGCGCCCACCGCGACTACCACCTGGGCTTCCTGTCGAGCGAGACGGCCGCCGCCTACCCGGCGCACGTGCACCGCCTGTCCCCCGTGCTGACCCTCCAGGGCGCGGTCGCGCACTGCGACATGCCGGTGGAGTCCGGGCCGACGATGTACCTGCCGCACTCGCAGAAGTACGAGCCGGGCTACCTCGCCTGGCGGCGCCCCGAGTTCCGGGCGTACTTCGAGGCGCACCAGGTGCAGCTGCCGCTGGCCAAGGGCGACGCGGTGTTCTTCAACCCCGCCCTCTTCCACGCCGCCGGCACCAACCGCTCGTCCGGCATCCGGCGCACGGCCAATCTGCTGCAGGTGTCGTCGGCGTTCGGGCGGGCCATGGAGACGGTGGACCGGGAGGCCGTCGCCGGTGCCGTGTACCCGGTGCTGCTCCGGCGCAAGGCCGAGGGCGCCGACCGGGCGTGGCTGGACAACGTGGTGGCGGCGAGCGCCGAGGGCTACCCCTTCCCCACCAACCTCGACAGCGACCCGCCGCTGGACGGACTGGCCCCGCCCTCGCAGGCGGATCTGGTGCGGCGGGCGCTCACCGAGCAGTGGGAACCGGCGGTGCTCCGGGCGCACTTGCGGGCCGCCGCGCAACGGCGAGAGAGCTGAGGAACTCCATGGGACTTCTCGACGACAAGGTCGTGCTGGTCAACGGCGGCAGCCAGGGGGTCGGCGCGGCCGTCGCGCGGGCCGCGGTCCGTGAGGGCGCGGTCGTCGCCGTCACGGGCCGGCGGGCGGAGCCGGGCGAGGCGCTGGTCGCGGAACTGACCGCCGCGGGCGGCAAGGCCCGCTTCGTCCGGGCGGACCTCGCGGACGCCGAGCAGGCCAAGGGCGCCGTCGCGACGACCGTCGGCGCCTACGGGCGGATCGACTGCCTGGTCAACTCCGCGGGGCTGACGTCCCGGGGCACACTGCTGGACACCACGCCGGAGCTGTTCGACCAGCACATCGCGATCAACCTGAAGGCGCCGTTCTTCGCGATGCAGGCGGCCGTCGCCGACATGGTGGCGCGCCGGGCGCCCGGCACGGTCGTCAACATCATCACGTCGTCGGCCCACGGCGGCCAGCCGTTCCTCGCCCCGTACGTGGCCGCGAAGGCCGGGCTGGTCGGCCTGACCCGCAACGCCGCGCACGCGCACCGGTGGGACCGGGTCCGGATCAACGGGCTGAACATCGGCTGGACGGCGACCGAGGGCGAGGACGCCACGCAGCGGGCCTTCCACGGGGCCGGCGACGACTGGCGCGAGGAAGCCGCCGCGAAACTGCCCATGGGCAAGCTCGGCCGGCCGGACGAGATCGCCGACTTCGTCGTCCTGCTGCTGTCGGACCGGTCCGGGGTGGTCACCGGGTCGGTGATCGACTGGGACCAGAACGTCCTCGGCGGACTCGACTGAGCACCACCCGCACGCACCACTCACCCTCTCCAGGAGCAACACCCCATGCGTATCGGAATCCTCGGCCTCGGCCGCATCGGCGCCTTCCACGCCGAGACCCTCTCCGGACTCGACGCCGTCGGCTCCCTCGTCGTGACCGACCCGTTCGCGGACGCGGCCAAGGCCGCCGCCGAACGGTTCGGGGCCGAGGTGGTGGACTCGCCGGAGGCGCTGCTGGCCGCCGGTGTGGACGGCATCGTCGTCGCGGCCGCCACCGACGCCCACCCGGCGCTGATCCTGGCCGGGGTCGAGGCCGGGGTGCCGGTCTTCTGCGAGAAGCCCGTGGCCCGCACCATGGCCGAGGGCGTCGAGGTGCTCAAGGCCGTGCGGGGCAGCGACGTGCCGGTCCAGATCGGTTACAACCGCCGCTTCGACACCGGGTTCGTCAACGCCCGCGCGGCCGTGCTCGCAGGTGAGCTGGGGCCGCTGCACACGGTCCGCTCGACCACGCTCGACCCGGCGCCGCCGCCGGCCGCGTACATCGCCGCCTCGGGCGGCATCTTCCGCGACTGCTCCGTGCACGACTTCGACATCATCCGCTGGGTGACCGGTCGCGAGGTGACCGAGGTGTACGCCGTGGGCGGCAACCGCGGCGCCGGCTACATCAAGGACGCCGGCGACGCCGACACCACCGGCGCGATCCTCACCCTGGACGACGGCACCATCGCGGTCGTGTCCAACTCCCGCCACAACGCCCGGGGTTACGACGTCCGCATGGAGATCCACGGCTTCGAGGACTCCATCGCGGTCGGCCTGGAGGACAAGCTGCCGCTGCGCTCGGTCGAGCCGGGCGTGACGTTCCCGGCGGGCACCCCGCACGACTTCTTCATGGACCGCTTCACCGATGCCTACCGCGCCGAACTGACCGCGTTCACCGAGGTCGTGGCCGGGAGCCGCCCCTCCCCCTGCACGATCGAGGACGCCTTGGAGGCGGGCTGGATCGCCGACGCGTGCACCCTGTCGCTGCACGAGCACCGGCCGGTGACGATCGACGAGGTGCGCCAGGCGTGAGCGGACGGCGGCCGCCGCGTGGCTGACTCGCAGGAGGAAGGGCCCGGTGCCGGCACCGGGCCCTTCCTCCTGCGAGCGGCTTGTCAGGCGTACAGCGCGGGTCTGTCCACGAGCTCGACCTCCACCCGGCCGCCGTCCCGCAGCGCCCGTACGCCCGCCTCGCACACCGCCGTCGCCGCGTAGCCGTCCCAGGCGCTCGGGCCGGTGACCTCGCCGCGGCGGGTGGCGTCGACCCAGCTCTGGATCTCGCGGTCGTAGGCGGTCTCGAAGCGTTCGGTCCAGTCCTGGGCGATGGTGCCGCCCCAGCGGCCGGCCATGTTGGTGACCAGGGCGTGGCCGTCGCCGACGCGGGCGGTGCCGCGTTCGCAGACCAGCTCGGCCTGGACCTGGTAGCCGAAGCCGCAGTTGACGAAGATCTCGACGTCGCTGAGGACGCCGCCGTCGGTCTCGAAGACGACGAACTGGGGATCCTGCAGGCCGTCCGGGGCGCCGGCGGAGGGGGTGGGGCGCAGCACGGTGACGGCGGTGATCTCGTGGCCCAGCAGCCAGCGGGTCGCGTCGGCCTCGTGGGCGACGGAGTCGGTGACGAGCATGGAGCTGGTGAAGAAGGGCGGGCTGGTGACGTTGCGGTGCCGGTTGTGCAGCATCAGCGGGCGGCCCAGCTGTCCCGTGGTCAGCAGGCCCTTCAGCTTCACGTACTCGGGGTCGTAGCGGCGCATGAAGCCGACCTGGACCCGTCGGTGGCCGAGGCGCTGTTCGGCTTCGAGGACACGCAGGGCGGAGGCGGCGTCGGGGGTCAGGGGCTTCTCGCACAGCACGGGCAGGTCGCGTTCGAACGCCGCGAGCAGCGCGGCCTCGTGGGCCGGGCCCGGGGAGGCGATGAGGACGGCGTCGACGCCGTCCGCCGCCATCGCGGCCACCGGGTCGGCGTGGGCGGTGCAGCCGTCGACGCGGGCGGCGACGGACTTCGCCCGCTCCGCGTCGACGTCCGCGACGGCGGCCACCCGTGCTCCGCTGGTGACCTCGTGGATGCGACGCACGTGGTCGGCGCCCATCCGTCCGGCCCCGATGACCGCGACGGAGAGGGGGGCACGCTCGGCCATGGCCTTCCTTTCGGGTCGTCAGGCGCCGCAGGACCTCAGGAACGTGCGGGTGCGCACGGCGATCGGCAGCGGCTTGTCCGGCTCGCAGGGGTACATGTCCTGCTCGACGATGGCGAAGAGGTCCACGCCCAGCTTCTGCGCCGCCGTGAGGACCGGACCCAGCTCGGGCACACCGGCGGGCGGCTCGCACATGACACCGCGCGCGACGGCCGGCCCGAACGGGACCTCGTTCTTCACGACGTCGGCGAGGATCTCCGGGTCGACCTGCTTCAGGTGCAGATAGCCGATGCGCTCGCCGTAGGTCTCGATGAGCTTGACGCTGTCGCCGCCGCAGTAGGCGTAGTGCCCGGTGTCCAGGCAGAGGTTGACGTGCCGGGAGTCGGTCGAGTCGAGGAACCGCTCGACGTGTTCCTCGGTGTCGATGTGGGTGTCGGCGTGCGGGTGCACGACGATGTCCAGGCCGTAGGTGTCCTTGACCTCGCGGCCGAGGCGCTCCATGCCGGTGGTGAGGTGGCGCCACTGCTCGGTGGTGAGCTCCGGGGGCTCCAGGATCTCGGCGGTCTTGTCGTCGCGCCAGAAGGACGGGATGACCACCAGGTGCTTGGCGTCCATGGCCTGGGTGAGCGCGGCGACCCGGCTGACCTGCTCCCAGGTGGAGTCCCACTCGGAGGGACCGCGGTGCAGTCCGCAGAAGATCGTGCCGGCCGAGACCTGCAGGCCGCGGCGGGTCACCTCGTCGGTGAGCCGGGCCGGGTCGGTGGGCAGGTAGCCGTAGGGGCCCAGTTCGATCCAGGAGTAGCCGGCCTCGGCGACCTCGTCGAGGAAGCGTTCCCAGGGCACCTGCTGAGGGTCGTCGGGGAACCAGACGCCCCAGGAGTCGGGGGCGGAGCCGACCCGGATGCGGTCGAGCGCGAGGGCCATGTCAGGACTTTCCTTCCGAAGACGCGGCTGCGGGAGCGCCGATCTCCCCCTCCTCGGGGAGCCCCTGGACGTCGACGCCACGGACCTGCGCCAACTCGTGCTTGAGGGAGGCCAGTTCGGCACCGCCGGCCATGTGGTTGGTGAGCTCTTCGAGGCTGACCTCGCTGCGGTCGGCGGACAGCTCCATGGTGCCGAGGCGCAGGACGCTGAAGTGGTCGCCGACCATGTAGGCGTGGTGCGGGTTGTGGGTGATGAAGATGACGCCGAGGCCCTTCTCGCGGGCGGCGGCGATGTACTTCAGCACCACTCCGGACTGCTTGACGCCGAGGGCGGCGGTCGGCTCGTCCAGGATGAGGACGCGGGCGCCGAAGTAGACGGCGCGGGCGATGGCGACGCACTGGCGCTGGCCGCCGGAGAGCGTGCCGATGGGCTGCTCCAGGTCGTCCAGGACGATGCCCATGTTGCGCAGTTCCTCGTCCGCGGTCTTCTTCATCCGCTCGATGTCGAGGCGGCGCACGGGCCAGGGGCCCTTGGTCATCTCGGAGCCGAGGAAGAAGTTGCGCCACACCGGCATCAGCGGGACGACGGCGAGGTCCTGGTAGACGGTGGCGATGCCCCGGTCGAGGGCCTCGCGCGGGGTGGAGAAGCGCACGGGTTCGCCGTCGACGAGGAACTCGCCCTCGGTGTGCTGGTGCAGACCCGAGATGATCTTGATGAGGGTGGACTTGCCGGCGCCGTTGTCGCCGAGGACGCAGGTCACCTTGCCGGGGTGGACGGTGAGGTCGACGCCGTGCAGGGCGCGGATGTTGCCGTAGGACTTGCCCGCGCCGCGCAGTTCGACGAGGGGACGGTCGCCGGCGGGCGGCTCGTCCATGAGGACGGCGCCGTGGGTGCCGGTCGTGTTGCTGGTCATCGCGGTCACCTCCGGGTCGCCGTGCGCTGGACCCACAGATTGATGAGGACGGCGCCGAGGAGCATCACGCCGAGGAAGGCCTTGAACCAGTCGGGGTTCCAGCCGGCGTAGACGATGCCCTGCTGCACCATGCCGAACATGAAGGCGCCGAAGACCGGGCCGACGGCGGAACCGTAGCCGCCGGTGAGCAGGCAGCCGCCGATGACGGCCGCGGCGATGTAGATGAGCTCCTGGCCCACGCCCTCGCCGGACTGGACGGTGTTGAAGGAGAAGAGCTGGTGCATGCCGACGAACCAGGCGCCGAAGCCGACCAGCATGAACAGGGAGATCTTGGTGAAGGTCACGGGCACGCCGACGGCCCGCGCGGAGTCCTTGTTGCCGCCGACGGCGAAGATCCAGTTGCCGTACCTGGTGCGCAGCAGCACCCAGGTGGCCAGGGCGGCGAAGACCAGCCACCACACCACCGTGATCTTCACGTTGACCCCGCCGACCTCGAACGTCGAGGCGAAGATCTTCTGCGCCTGGGCGAAGCCGTCCATGTCGCTGATGTCGTCGGTGGCGACGTTGCCGGTGACCAGCTTGGTCACCGCGAGGTTCACGCCCTGCAGCATCAGGAAGGTGCCGAGGGTGACGAGGAAGCTGGGCAGGCCGGTCTTGACCAGCATCCAGCCGTTGAAGGCGCCGATCCCGAGGGACACCAGGAGGGCGACGATCACGCCGACCCAGACGTTCAGGGTCAGCTGGTAGCTGAGCATCGAGGCGGTCAGCGCCGAGGTGACCACAGCGACACCGGCGGACAGGTCGAACTCGCCGCCGATCATCAGCAGGGCCACGGGCAGCGCCATGATCCCGATGGTCGAGGACTGGTACAGGATGTTCGCCATGGAGCTGCCGTCGCGCACGGGCGGCGCGGCGAACAGGAAGAACACGAGGACGGCGACGGCGCCGAGGAAGACCCCGACCTCGGGGCGGGCGAGCAGCCGCAGGGCCAGGGGCCGCTGCCGCGTGCGCCCGTCGGACGCCTGGGGGCCGGGGGCCGGCGGTGTCTCCACCGCCGGCGTGGCCTGCTGGGTCATGCTCATCACCGGGTGCCCTTCGCGGCGAACTCCCCGATCCGGTCGACGTTGGACTTGTCGACGAAGGCCGGGCCGGTCAGCACGGGCTGCTCGCCGCCGCCGCTGTAGTTGCCGTTGTTCTTGTAGAGCCACAGGCCGTCGACGGCCAGGTAGCCCTGCAGGTAGGGCTGCTGGTCGACGGCGAACTGGATGTCGTCGCCCTTGATGGCCTTGATCAGGTCCTTGTTCAGGTCGAACGTGGCGATCTTGGCCTTGCTGCCGGCGTCGCCGACGGACTGGACCGCGGTCAGCGCGAAGGGGGCGCCGAGGGTGACGACGTAGTCGATCGACGGGTCCTGCTTCAGCTTGGCGGTGATCGTCGACTTCACCGACGGCATGTCGGTGCCGTTGACGTTCTGGGTGTCCAGCTTGCCGTCGAAGGTCTTGTCCACCCCGTCGCAGCGCTGGGTCAGGCCGACGTTGCCCTGCTCCTGCACGACGCACAGCGCGTGCTTGGCGCCGACCTCGTTGAGCTTCTTGCCGAAGGCCTCGCCGGCGACGGACTCGTCCTGGCCGAAGAACTCCAGCAGGTTCAGGTCCTTCCAGTCGCTGAGGCCGGAATTGAGGCCGACGACGGGTATGCCCGCCTTCTCGGCCTTGCCTATGACGGTCTTGAGCGCGTCCGGCTTGGCGAGGGTGACGGCGATCCCGTCGACCTTCTGGTCGATCGCGTTCTGCACCAGGTTGGCCTGGTTGCCCGCGTTCGGGTCGGCCGAGTAGACGAGCTTGATGTTGCCCTTGGCGGCCGCGGCCTCGGCGCCCTTGCGGACGGTGTCCCAGAAGGTGTCGCCGGGTGCCTGGTGGGTGACCAGGGCGACGGTCATGCGGGGCGTGTTCGCCTTGCCGACGGAGGCGTTCGCGCCGCCTTCCTCGGACTTCTTGCCCCCGGAACTGCTGGAGCAGCCGGCGAGGGTCAGGGCCGCCGCGGCGGCGACGGCGACGACGGGCGCGAGCCTGCGAGAGCGGGGGTGAGAAGAGCGGTCCATCTTTCCTGGCACCTCACTGTGCTACTGCGGGGGAAAGGGAGGGATCACGAAGGGATCCGTGGTCCCGGAGCCTTACGGAGTCCGGATCATGATGCCGCAAGCCGACTGTTGCGATGGCACGGGATACAAGTCCCTGCCGCGCCCGCTGTCAATACTTTGTTAAGACATCATTTCACGAGCAGGTCCGAATGTAAGTACAAAGTATTGACAGCACCGCCCTCCGCGACCTACACCTGGGAGGCGGCAGGTCCCGTGGATCCACGCCCTCACCGTGTCAGGGGGCCCGGGGGGCCGCATCCCCAGCTTCCCGAGGAGGTCGCGCATGGCCGAGCCAGCCCAGTATTTCGATGTGATCACGATGGGCCGCATCGGGGTCGACCTGTATCCCCTCCAGACGGGCGTGCCCCTGGCCGATGTGGAGACGTTCGGCAAGTTCCTGGGAGGTTCGGCGGCGAACGTGGCGGTGGCCGCCGCCCGCCTGGGGCGCCGCAGCGCGCTGATCAGCCGGACCGGCGACGACCCCTTCGGCGCGTATCTGCACCGGGAGCTGACGGGCTTCGGCGTCGACGACCGCTGGGTCACGCCGGTCGCCGCGTACCCGACGCCCGTCACCTTCTGCGAGATCTTCCCGCCGGACGACTTCCCGCTGTACTTCTACCGCCGTCCCAAGGCGCCCGACCTGGAGATCCACACCGCCGAGCTGGACTTCTCCGCGATCCGCGCGGCCCGGATCTTCTGGATCACCGGTACCGGCCTGAGCGAGGAGCCGAGCCGCTCCGCCACGCTCGCCGCCCTCGAGGCACGCGACCGGGCCGGCATCACCGTCTTCGACCTCGACTGGCGCCCGATGTTCTGGCGTGACCCCGAGGAGGCCCGCCCGTACTACCGCCAGGCGCTGCGCAACGCCACGGTCGCCGTCGGCAACCTCGACGAGTGCGAGATCGCCACCGGTGTGCGCGAGCCGCACGCCTGCGCCGACGCCCTGCTGCAGGCGGGTGTGGAGCTGGCCGTGGTGAAGCAGGGGCCGAAGGGCGTGCTGGCCGTGCACCGCGACGGCAGCCGGGCCGACGTGCCGCCGGTGCCGGTCGACGTGGTCAACGGCCTGGGTGCGGGCGACGCCTTCGGCGGTTCCCTGTGCCACGGGCTGCTCGCCGGCTGGGACCTGGAGCGGACCGTGCGCCACGCCAACGCCGCCGGGGCCCTGGTCGCCTCCCGCCTCGCCTGCTCCTCCGCGATGCCCACCCCGTCCGAGGTCGAGGACCTCCTCGCCGGCGTGCCGTCGCCGGGCACGAGCAACTGAAACGGAGCCTTCCTTGAACATCGGCATTCCCGAGCTGACCACGATCCGGGCCCGCAATCCCGAGGCGGTCGCCGAGGCGGCGGCCCGCCGGACGCGGCGTCCGCTGCTCGGAGACAGCGGCCGGCTGATGATCGTGGCCGCCGACCACCCGGCACGCGGCGCGCTCGCGGTCGGCGACCGCCGCCTGGCCATGGCCCACCGCGGGGACCTGCTGGAGCGGCTGTGCACCGCGCTGTCGCGGCCCGGCGTCGACGGGGTGCTGGCCACCGCCGACATCCTGGAGGACCTGCTCCTGCTCGGCGTGCTGGAGAACAAGGTGGTCATGGGCTCGATGAACCGCGGCGGCCTGGCCGGGGCCTCGTTCGAGATGGACGACCGCTTCACCGGCCATCGCGCCGAGGACATCGCCCGCCTCCGCTTCGACGCGGGCAAGCTCCTGCTGCGCATCGACTACGACGACCCCGGCTCGCTGACCACCCTGGAGTCCTCCGCCCGGGCGGTCGACGCCATGGCCGCCCGGCGGCTGCCGCTGTTCGTCGAGCCGTTCATCTCCCGCAGGGTCGGCGGCAGGGTCCGCAACGACCTGTCCGCCGAGGCCGTCACCAAGTCGATCGCCATCGCCTCGGGCCTGGGGGGCACCTCCGCCTACACCTGGCTGAAACTGCCCGTCACCGACGACCCGGACGACATGGGCGAGGTGCTGGAGGCCTCCACCCTGCCGGTCGTGCTGCTGGGCGGCGAGGTCGGCGGCGACCAGGAGGGCGCCTACGAGCGCTGGCGCAAGGCCCTGCGGCTGCCGACCGTCCAGGGGATGGTCGTCGGACGGTCGCTGCTCTACCCGGCCGGGGGCAGTGTGGAAGAGGCGGTGGACACCGCCGTCGGCCTGCTGTGAACCAGCGCGCCCCGAAGCAGTCCGCGACAACCGCCGAGCAGTCCGTGCAGCACAGCAGTCCGTGAGTCGCTTCCGCCGTGATCCGAAAGGCACACGATGACGTATCACCTTCCCGCGGGCAAGGCCGTGGGCGGCCCTTACACCGTCGACGTCACGCCCGAGTCGGCCGGCTGGGGATTCTCCAGTCTGCGGATCCTTCAGCTGCCGCCGGGCGGCACGCACACCTTCGGCACCGGTGACAGCGAGTGGCTCGTCGTCCCGCTGGCCGGCGCTTGCACGGTCGCCGCGGCGGACGACTTCGGCCAGGACACCTTCGACCTCACCGGCCGCGCCGACGTGTTCAGCGGCGTCAGCGACTTCGCCTACCTGCCGCGCGACGCCCGGGCCACCGTGACGTCCGCGGCCGGCGGGCGCTTCGCGCTGACCGGAGCGCGCTGCACGCGCCGCCTGCCCGCCCGTTACGGGCCCGCCTCCGAAGTGCCCGTCGAGCTGCGCGGCACCGGAAGCTGCTCCCGGCAGGTCAACAACTTCGGCGCGGCCGGGGTCTTCGAGTGCGACAAGCTCATCGCGGTCGAGGTGATCACCCCGGGCGGCAACTGGTCGTCGTTCCCGCCGCACAAGCACGACGAGCACCGGCCGGGCGAGGAGTCCGTGCTGGAGGAGATCTACTACTTCGAGTTCGCGCGCCACGACGGCGTCCCCGGCCTCGGCTACCAGCGCGTCTCCCCCTCCGGCCCCGGCCGGGACACCGACGTGCTGGCCGAGGTCCGCGACGGCGACGTCGTCCTCATCCCGGACGGCTGGCACGGCCCGTCGATGGCCACGCCGGGCCACCACATGTACTACCTCAACGTCATGGCGGGCCCGGAGGCCGAGCGCGCCTGGCTGATCTGCGACCACCCCGACCACGCCTGGATCCGCGACACCTGGCCGGACCAGCCGGTCGACCCCCGCCTGCCCCTCTACACCGCCCCGGAGACCTCCCGATGAGCGCCCGCACCCGCCGACTGACCACCGCCCAGGCCCTGGTGCGGTTCCTGTCCGTCCAGTACACCGAGCGCGACGGCGTGCGCCGCCGGCTGATCGCCGGGACCTGGGGCATCTTCGGCCACGGCAACGTCGCCGGGATCGGCCAGGCGCTGGTCGAGCACGCCGAGGTGATGCCCTTCCACCAGGGCCGCAACGAGCAGTCCATGGTGCACGCGGCGGTCGGCCACGCCCGCCAGCTCAACCGCCTGTCCGCGCAGGCGGTGACGACCTCCATCGGCCCGGGCGCCACCAACCTGGTCACCGGGGCCGCGCTCGCGACGATCAACCGCCTGCCCGTGCTGCTGCTGCCCGGCGACTACTTCGCCTCGCACGCGGCCGACCCGCTGCTGCAGCAGCTGGAGCACCCGACCGAGGCCGACGTGTCGGTCAACGACACCCTGCGCCCGGTGTCGCGGTACTTCGACCGGATCACCCGCCCCGAGGCGTTGATCCCCTCCGCGCTGCAGGCGATGCGGGTGCTGGCCGACCCGGCCGAGACCGGCGCCGTCACCCTCGCCCTGCCGCAGGACGTGCAGGCGGAGGCGTACGACTGGCCGGAGGAGTTCTTCGCCGAGCGCGTCTGGTACGTCCGGCGGCCCGCGCCGGACCCGGTGGAGCTGGCCGCCGCCGTCGAGGCGGTCCGGGCGGCGCGGCGGCCGCTGGTGGTGGCGGGCGGCGGCGTCCACCACAGCGAGGCCGAGGGAGCGCTGAAGGCGTTCGCGGAGGCCACCGGCATCCCCGTGGCCTCGACCCAGGCGGGCAAGGGCTCCCTGCGCCACGACCACCCCGCCGACCTCGGCGGCATCGGCCACACCGGCACGGCCGTCAGCGACGACCTCGCCCGCACCGCCGACCTGGTCATCGGGGTCGGCACCCGCTACACCGACTTCACCACCGCCTCCGGCACGCTCTTCCAGAACCCGGACGTGCGGTTCCTGAACCTCAACGTCACCGGCTTCGACGCCCACAAGCTGGCGGCCCGCACGCTGGTCTGCGACGCGCGCACCGGACTGGAGGAGCTGACCGGGGCGCTGGCCGGGCACCGCGTGCCCGAGGCGTACGAGGCCGAGTACCGCGCCGGCAAGGAGCGCTGGGACGAGGTCGTCGAGGCCGCCTTCCGGGCGTCCGACGACAGCGCGGTGCCGACCCAGACGCAGGTGCTGGGCGCGCTGGACGCCGTCGTGGGCGACGACGACGTGGTGATCAACGCGGCCGGATCGCTCCCCGGCGACCTGCACAAGCTGTGGCGTGCGCGCAGCCCCCGCCAGTACCACCTGGAGTACGGCTACTCCTGCATGGGCTACGAGATCCCGGCCGCCATCGGCGTCCAGCAGGCCGCCCCGGACACACCCGTGTGGGCGCTGGTCGGCGACGGCACCTATCTGATGATGCCGACGGAGATCGTCACGGCCGTCCAGGAGGGCCTGCCGCTGACCGTCGTCCTGCTGCAGAACCACGGCTACGCCTCCATCGGCGGCCTGTCGGAGGAGACCGGCGGCGAACGCTTCGGCACCGCCTACCGCTTCCGGGCCGCCGACGGCTCCTTCACCGGGGCCCCGCTGCCCGTCGACCTGGCCGCCAACGCCGCCAGCCTCGGCATGGACGTGCTGCGCGCCAAGACGGTGCGCGAGCTGCGCGAGGCCCTGGCCGCGGCCCGCGCCTCGCACCGCCCGACGTGCGTGTACGTGGAGACCGACCCCACCCCGACCGCTCCTCCGGCCGAGGCCTGGTGGGACGTGCCCGTCGCCGAGACCGCCTCCCGCCCGGCAGCCGTCGAGGCCCGCGAGCGCTACGACCGCGGGGCGGCCGGACGCCGCCGCCACCTGTGAACCCCCGCCACCGCCGGCCCGTGGCTCCACGAAAGGTCCCCTGCGCACGATGAAGACCATCACCCACTGGATCGACGGCAAGCCCGTCGAGGGCACCTCCGGCCGGTTCGGCCCCGTCCACGACCCGGCCACCGGCGTCCAGGAGAAGCAGGTCGCCTTCGCGTCCGACGAGGAGGTGGACGCGGCGGTCGCCTCCGCCCGGGCCGCCTTCGAGAGCTGGGGGCAGTCCTCCCTGGCCAGGCGCACGGCGATCCTGTTCAAGTACCGCGAGCTGCTGGACGCCCACCGCGACGAGATCGCCGGGCTCATCACCGCCGAGCACGGCAAGGTGCACTCCGACGCGCTCGGCGAGGTCGCGCGCGGCATGGAGATCGTGGAGCTGGCGTGCGGCATCTCCGTCCAGCTGAAGGGCGAGCTGTCCACCCAGGTCTCCTCCCGGGTCGACGTCGCCTCGATCCGTCAGCCGCTGGGCGTGGTCGCGGGCATCACGCCGTTCAACTTCCCGGCGATGGTGCCGATGTGGATGTTCCCGATCGCCGTCGCCTGCGGCAACACCTTCGTGCTGAAGCCGTCGGAGAAGGACCCGTCGGCCTCCGTGCGCCTGGCCGAACTGGCCGCCGAGGCGGGCCTGCCGGACGGTGTGCTGAACGTCGTGCAGGGCGACAGGACGGCCGTGGAGCGCATCCTGGAGCACCCGGACGTCGAGGCGGTCTCCTTCGTCGGCTCGACCCCGATCGCGAAGCACATCCAGCTCAAGGCCGTCGAGCACGGCAAGCGGGTGCAGGCCCTCGGCGGCGCCAAGAACCACATGCTGGTGCTGCCCGACGCCGATCTGGACCTCGCCGCCGACCAGGCGATCAACGCCGCCTACGGCTCCGCCGGCGAGCGCTGCATGGCCGTGTCGGTGGTCGTGGCCGTCGGCGGCATCGGTGACGAACTGGTGGCCAAGATCGCCGAGCGGGCGAGAAGGCTCAAGGTCGGCCCGGGCACCGACCCGGCCTCCGAGATGGGTCCGCTGATCACCCGCGAGCACCGGGACAAGGTGGCCTCCTACGTGGCGTCGGCCGCCGAGCAGGGCGCCGAGGTCGTCGTCGACGGCACGGGTCTGTCGGTGGAGGGCCACGAGGGCGGCTTCTTCCTCGGGGTGTCGCTGCTGGACCGGGTGCCGCTCACCGCGGACGCCTACCGGGACGAGATCTTCGGCCCCGTGCTGTGCGTGGTCCGCGCCGCGACGTACGACGACGCCGTCGAGCTGATCAACGGCTCCCGCTGGGGCAACGGCGCCGCGATCTTCACCCGGGACGGCGGCGCGGCCCGCCGCTTCCAGCTCGAGGTCAAGGCCGGCATGGTCGGCGTGAACGTCCCCATCCCGGTCCCCGTCGGCTACCACTCCTTCGGCGGCTGGAAGGACTCCCTCTTCGGCGACCTGCACGTCTACGGCAACGACGGCATCGCCTTCTACACCCAGGGCAAGGTCGTCACCACCCGCTGGCCGGACCCGTCCGACGGCGGCATCAACCTCGGCTTCCCCAGCAACTCCTGACACACGAAGGGAAGTGCGTCCATGGTGAGGACCGGTGAGCGGGCCCGTTCCGCCGCCGCACCCGCGCTCGCCTCGCTCGGCTTCGCCCTGGACCGGGTCAGCCCGGTGCCGCTGTACCACCAGCTCGCACAACAGCTGGAGAGGGCGATCGGGCAGGGGCTCCTCGCCCCGGGCGACCTCCTGGGCAACGAGGTGGACCTGTCGGTCAGCCTCGGCCTGTCCCGCCCCACCGTCCGCCAGGCCATCCAGTCCCTGGTCGACAAGGGACTGCTGGTCCGCCGGCGCGGGGTGGGCACACAGGTGGTGCACAGCAAGGTCAGGCGCCCACTGGAACTGAGCAGCCTCTACGACGACCTGGAGGCGGCCGGGCAGGGACCGGCCACGCGGGTCGTGCGCCACGAGACCGTCCCGGCGTCCGGCGACGTGGCCGCCGCCCTCGGTGTTCCCGAGGGCGGCGAGGTCGTCCTCCTGGAGCGGCTGCGCAGCACCCACGGCACGCCGGTGGCCCTGCTGCGCAACCACCTCCCGCCCGGCCTGCTCGACCTGGACGGAGCCCGCCTGGAGTCGACGGGGCTGTACCGGATCATGCGCGCGGCCGGCATCACCCTGCACAGCGCCCGCCAGCGGGTCGGGGCCCGCGCGGCCACGGAACAGGAGGCGGCACGGCTGGACGAGGCCCGGGGAGCGGCGCTGCTCACCATGCGGCGCACCGCCTTCGACGACACCGGGCGCGCGGTCGAGTACGGCACGCACGTCTACCGCGCCTCGCGTTACACGTTCGACTTCCAGCTGCTGGTGCGGACGTGACACCGGCCTTCCCCGTCGGCGCGAAGCCGTACGTCTGCACCGGCCTTCGCCTCCAGGCCTCGGGAGCGCCCCCGAAGCCGGCGCCCGGGGCGAGGGGGCGGGCGCCGGGCCCGGTGGCGATCGGATCCCGTCGCCGGCGGGCGGCTGCGGCGCCACCGGCCGAGGAGTTCCTCGCTCCGGCCGCCCTGACGGCGTCGGTCCGGAAGGCGCGGTGGTCGGAGGTGTCGATGACGTCGCCGCCGGCTTCGACGTGGCGGCCCAGGAAGGACGTGTCCTTGCGGGCGGGGTGTGGTCGGGCCCCGGACGCACAGCGGAGGCCCTCGCGGGCGTCCGCCCGCGAGGGCCTTCCTCACCGTCGGGACGACAGGATTTGAACCTGCGACCCCTTGACCCCCAGTCAAGTGCGCTACCAAGCTGCGCCACGTCCCGGTGCGCGCCACCCGCCGTGACCGGCGTGATCGCGCGGACAGCACTTTACCCCACACCCCTGGCCGCGCCGAAAGCGGGCCGCGCGGGACAATCGGCGTATGGGCAGCACAGGTAAGACGCAGTCGAGCCCGGCCGGCGGCGCACGGGACCGCGACAGCGAGGGCCGGGCCCGCAACGCCCGGCCCCGGGACGGTCTCGGACGGCCCCTGCCGTACGGCAGCGAGGGGGTGCCCCGGCAGCCGGAGGGCGTGGTCCGCACGCCGCGGGAGACCGTCCGGGAGGCGCAGCGGCTGCTCGACGAGGGGAAGCCGTTCCACGCGCACGAGGTCTTCGAGGACGCGTGGAAGTCGGGGCCCGGCGAGGAGCGGGAGCTGTGGCGGGGACTGGCGCAGCTCGCCGTGGGTCTCACGCACGCCGCCCGCGGCAACCTCACCGGCGGGGCCCGGCTGCTGCGGCGCGGGGCGGGCGCGGCCGGGGCCTGGGCGTCCGCCGCGGGGCGGCCGCGGCCGCACGGCATCGATGTCGAGGGCGTCGCCGCGTGGGCCCGGGAGCTGGCCGGCGAGGTGGAGGGCGAGGGCCGCTGTGTGGACGCGGCGGCCAGGGCGCCCCGCCTGCGGGGAGCGGACCCGGGGCGGTGACCCGCGGGCGGGCCGACCGCGTGACGACGGCGGCGGGCCCGATGCCGTTCGTCAGCGCAGCAGCAGCTGCAGGCCGCCCACGACGGTCGCCGCGATGACCAGCTGCTCGAACAGCCGCTGGTCGATCCGGTCGACCGCCCACTTGCCCAGCAGCGCGCCCGGCACCACGAACAGCACCAGTGCCAGATCCAGGAGCAGGGAACGGCCGTCGATCAGGCCGAGGCCGGCGCTGAAGGGAAGCTTGGAGACGTTGACGATGAGGAAGAAGAACGCGGACGTGCCGAGGAAGCCCAGCTTGCGGAACCCGGCGGACAGCAGGTAGAGCGACATCACGGGGCCGCCCGCGTTGGCGACCATGGTGGTGAAACCGCCCATGACCCCGTAGGAGCGGGCTTTGAGGCGCCCGGCCCGGGTGGTGACCGGCTCCGGTTGCTCCCCGGCGCCGGCGGTGCGCCTGCGCCGGACCGTCACGGCCGCCATCAGCAGCAGGATCACGCCGATCGAGGTCCGTACGGCCGCGTCGTCCGCCCACACCAGGAAGACCGTGCCGACGACGACACCGGCCGCGACCGCGGGGAACAGCCGCCACAGGGTGGGCCAGTGCGCGTGCCGCCGGTAGGTCGCGACGGCGAGGAGGTCACCCGCGATCAGCACGGGCAGCAGCACCCCGGTGGAGGCGCGGGCGGGCAGCACGGCGGCGAAGATCGCGAGGCTGACCGTGTTGGCCCCGCTGACGGCGGTCTTGGAGAAGCCGACGAGCAGGGCCGCGAAGGCGAGGGCGGCGAACTCCCAGCCGGTGATGTGCCAGAGCGTCATGGTGTTCATGCGAACACCGATGCTAGGTGCACCGAGTCGACGGGGTCAGGGCCGTCTCGCCTGGTGACCGCGGTGAACGGGCCGACGTCGAGACGGTCAGTGACGTTCGACGAGGACCGCGCTGCCCTGCCCCACGCCGACGCACATGGTCGCCAGGCCCCGTTCCGCACCCGTGCGCCGCATCCGGTGCAGCAGGGTCGTCAGGATGCGGGCGCCCGAGCAGCCCAGCGGGTGACCGAGGGCGATCGCACCGCCGCTGGGGTTGACCAGCTCCGGGTCGATGCCGAGCTGGTCGACGCAGGCCAGGGCCTGGGCGGCGAACGCCTCGTTGAACTCGGCCTCCTGCAGGTCGCCGATGCTCCAGCCGGCACGGGCGAGCACCTTGCGGGTGGCGGGGACCGGGCCGATGCCCATCACGTCCGGGTGGACTCCCGCGGAGGCGCCGGCGACGTAGCGGCCCAGGGACTCCAGGCCCAGGTCGTTCAGGGCCTCCTCGCTGACCAGGAGGAGTCCGGCGGCGCCGTCGTTCATCGGCGAGGCGTTGCCGGCGGTGACCGTGCCGCCCTCGCGGAAGACCGGCTTCAGCCGGGCCAGCTTCTCGGGAGAGGTGTCCTCGCGCACGCTCTCGTCGGCGTCGACGACCACCCCGTCGGGCCGCTCCACGGGCAGCAGTTCGTCGTCGAAGTGGCCGTTCTTGCGGGCCAGGGCGGCCAGCCGGTGGCTGCGCAGGGCGAAGTCGTCCTGGCGTTCACGGGTGATGCCGTACCGGGTGGCGACCTCCTCGGCCGTCTCGCCCATGGCGAGCAGGCCGTGCAGATCACGCATCGCCGGGTTGACCAGGCGCCAGCCGAGGCGGGTGTCGGCGGTCTCCATACGGTGCGGCAGGGCCTCGTCGGGCCGGGGCAGCACGAAGGGGGCGCGGCTCATCGACTCCGAGCCGCCCGCCACCACGATCTCGGCCTCACCCGCGGCGATGGTGCGGGCGGCCGTGGTCACGGCCTCCAGGCCGGAGGCGCACAGGCGATTGACGGTGGCACCGGGCACGGACTCGGGCAGGCCGGCGAGCAGGACGGCCATGCGCGCGACGTTGCGGTTGTCCTCGCCGGCCTGGTTGGCCGCGCCCCAGTAGACGTCGTCGATCCGGGCGGGGTCCAGGGCGGGGACGTCGGCCACCAGGGCGCGCACGACGCGCGCGGCGAGGTCGTCGGGCCGGACCGAGGACAGGGAGCCGCGCAGTTTGCCGATGGGGGTGCGGCGGGCGGCCGCGAAGTGGACGGGACGCACGAGAGGACTCCTCACACCGCCTGTTAATTAGCACCGCTAGTTTCGGACTATAGACCCTCGGCGGGCCTCCTGTGAAGAATGCAGGGGTGACGGGGCGCCCGCAGGACGGTATCGCAGGCCGTCATGCGGGATACGGCCTTCCGTATCCGAGTTTGCACCGATGCGCCCGGGGCACCCGCGCGTCCATGGAGTGGTTGCGGAGCGCCGCCTGCGTGGACGAGGACCCCGAGTTGTTCTTCCCGTCGGCACGGCGGGACCCGCCCTTCGGGACGTCACGGCCGCCAAGCGGGTCTGCGCCCGCTGCCCGGTCACCGAAGCCTGCCTGAGCTACGCGCTGAGCAACGGGCGGGCGTCGGGCGTGTGGGGCGGCACCTGCGAGGAGGAGCGCGACGCACTGCTCGGGAAGACGACGAACGACGTGAGAAGGAGAAGCGCCCTATGACGGCTGTCAGGAGCACCCTGCCCGACGAGGCCCGACGGGTCTCCTGCGAGGCACTCCAGGACACCCTGGTGGATCTGCTCGGCCTGTCGCTGACCGGGAAGCAGGCGCACTGGAACATCGTCGGACCGCGGTTCCGGTCCATCCACCTCCAGCTCGACGAACTGGTCGCCGCCGCGCGCACCTTCGCCGACACGGTGGCCGAACGGTCCGCCGCCCTCGGTGTACCGCCGGACGGCCGCCCGGAGACCGTCGCGAAGGCCTTCACGCTGCCCGCCCCCAAGGAGGGCTGGGTGCGCGACGCGGACGCCGTGCAGGTCATGGTCGATGCGCTCCAGGACGCCGTGGCCCGGCTGCGCGAGCGCATCGACGCGACCGAGAAGGCGGACCCGGTCACCCAGGACCTGCTCATCGCCATCACCGCGGAACTGGAGAAGCAGCGCTGGATGTTCGCCGCGGAGAACGTCCCGGGCGAGAGCTGACCGCCTCCCGCCCGCGTGGAGCACCGACGTACGCACGGAAGGGGCAGGCGATGACCGACGCCCTCGAACTCGACGCGCTGTGGGAGGACTTCCACCGCGCGGTCAACATGACCTCGCAGGAACTCGCGGCCTGGCTGCGGGTCCGGGACGCCGGCGAGGACACCGAACCGCTGCCCGAGCAGGCGGGCACCGACACCGGGCAGCACGTCCTGGCGATCCTGCAGAAGCGGCGCACGGATCTGACCGAGGACGACCTGCGGGTCATGCGCGAGGTCGTCGACACCGTCGACGGGCAGACCGACCCGGAGAACGAGCCCGAACCCGAGTCGGCGGACGGCGGCACCCGCCGCCGCCACCGGCTGATGACGCTCGGCCACGACCCGTTGAAGGCGTAGCCGTGGGGCGGCGGGAGCACGTCCTGCGCCGGCTCCTCGACGCGCACGGCCGCACCTACGCCGACGAGGCGGGCATCCGGCTGCGGGACACGCCTCAGCCGTTGTACCGCCTGCTGGTGCTCTCGCACCTGCTCAGCGCCCGCATCCGCGCGTCGGTCGCGTTGGCCACCGCCCGTGCCCTGCACGAGGCGGGGCTGCGCGACCCGCGGCGGATGGCGGCGGCCTCCCGGCGGCAGCGCGTGGACGCGCTCGGCCGGGGTGGCTACCGGCGCTACGACGAGCGCACCGCCACCCAACTCGGCGATGGCGTACAACTGCTGAGCGAGAGATGGGGTGGGGACCTCAGAAGGCTGCGGCGGGAGGCGGACGGCGAGGTCAGCGAACTGCGCCGTCTGCTCCAGGAGTTCCCCGGGATGGGGCCGGCCGGGGCGGACATCTTCCTGCGCGAGGCACAGGGCGTCTGGCCGGACCACGCCCCCTTCCTGGACGCCAAGGCGCTGCAGGGCGCCGAGCGGCTCGGCCTGCCCCGGGACCCCGAGCGTCTCGTGGCCCTGGCCGGGGACACCGGCCCGGCCGTCCTCGCCGCCGCGCTGGTCCGTGCGGCGGTCGGCAGGGGCGTGGCGGACGACGCCCTCGGCGACTGACCGACGCCCGGCCCGCCGATCCCCGAGCGGGTCCGGCGGTTCGCCTGCCTGCCCCCCCCCCCGACGGGGCTGTCCTCCGGCGGGTGGCCGGGCCGTCGGGCTCACCCGAACGGTCCGGCGCCGGTGGTGGGCCGCACGTGCCGGTGGTGCGCTGGGGACACGCGCCACGTCCCCAGGAGGCACTTCCCATGACCCGTCGATCGCGCCGGCTCGCCCGCACCCTGACCACCGCCCTGGCGGCAGGCACGCTGGTGGCCACCGCCGCCTGCTCCGACGGCGGGGACACGGACGGCGGCACACGCGTCACCGGGGTCGAGGCCTCACAGGTCGCCGGGAAGCGGCAGACCCCCTCCCCCACCGCCACCCTCAGCACCGACGGCGCCAGGGCCGCGCTGATCACCGAGGCGGACATCGAGGACGACTGGACCCAGGTCAAGGACACCGAGGCCGAGAACTGGCACGACAACCTGCTCATCGGCAGGGTCGACGTCAACGACTTCCTCAGCGGCAGGAACCAGGCCGCCGACTGCCGGCGCCTGATGGACTCCCTCTTCGACGACGACCTGCTCGGCAGGCCCTCGGGCGCCTCCCAGCTGCGCGGCTTCGCGCAGGGCGACTCCCGCCTGCTGTACCAGGTCGCCTCCTACGACCGCACCGACCCCCAGGACTCTCTGACCTGGATGTCGACCCTGCCGGACAAGTGCGACCAGTTCACCGTGACCGACGGCGGCGACTCGCGGACGGTCCAGGTCATCGAGACCTCGCTGCCCGACGTCGGCGACGACCGGCAGGGCCTGCGCGTGACCGTGCGGGGCGACGCCGGGGGCGACCCCGCCACCCTCACCCTGGACGTCGCGGCCGTACGCGTGGGCGACGACGCGATCACCGTCACCGCCGGCGGCCTCGACGGGGACGAGAACGACTCCACCAGACAGGCCGTCGAGCAGGGCACCCAGCGGCTGGAAGACGTCCTGGCCGGCAGGTCGCCCGCCGCGAGCCCCACCGACTAGCCCCGCACCCCGGCGACCGGACCCTCACGGACCTCCCTCCTGCACCCGCCGTGCCCGCTGTTGCCGATTCGCGGGACACCGTGATCATCGGAGCGGCACAATGGCGGCCATGACCGGTCGGTCGTTCGTGCGAGGAGAGGACGAGTCGTGAGTGATGGCCACACCCCTTCGGGAGGATCGGCGCGGCTGAACACCGGTGTGGCGCACAACGCCCGCGTGTGGAACTACTGGATCGGCGGCAAGGACAACTACGAGGTCGACCAGCAGGTCGGCGAGCACGTCGCCGGCATGTTCCCGATCATCCGGGACATCGCCCGGGCGGACCGGGACTTCCTGGGCCGGGCCGTGTCGTTCCTGGCCGGTGAGCGCGGGGTGCGGCAGTACCTCGACATCGGCACGGGCCTGCCGACCGCGGACAACACCCACGAGATCGCCCAGCGGATCGCACCGGACTCCCGCATCGTCTACGTCGACAACGACCCCATCGTGCTGGTGCACGCCCGCACACTGCTCACCGGCACGCACGAGGGCGTCACCGCCTACATCGACGCCGACGTGCACGACCCGCAGGCCATCGTCGAACGGGCCGCGGACACCCTCGACTTCACGCAGCCGGTCGCCGTGATGATGCTGGGCATCCTCAACTTCGTCCTGGACGCCGACAAGGCACGCGAGATCGTGCGCCGTGTGATGGCCGCCGTGCCCTCCGGCAGCTTCCTGGTCCTCACCCACCCGACGTTCGACGACGAGCTCGGCGGCGCGGGCCAGATCCCGGCGATGGAGTTCTGGAACGAGAACGCCACTCCCCCGATCACCGCCCGCAGCGGTGCGGACATCGCCGGGTTCCTCGACGGTCTGGAGCTGCTGGAGCCGGGTCTGGTGTCCTGCGGGCAGTGGCGCGCCGCCCCCGGTGCGGCCGTGGTGGTGCCGCAGTACGGCGCGGTGGCCGTCAAGCCCTGACACGTCCGGCGGGCCGCCGTGCCGTACGGGGGCACCCGGCACGGCGGCCCGGCTGCCGGCGGATCCGCCGACAGCCGAAGGACGATTGAGCGGGCGTGTGGACGGTCACAGTTCTCCTGGAGCGGCTACCCAGGAAGTCCGAACGGCTGAAAGTATGATCAAGCGATGTCTGACATGACCGAAACCACGCCCGGCTGGCTGTCCTCCGACGAGCTGGAGATGGCGCGCGCCCGCATGCCGATCCTGTACGTCGAGGCCGTGCCCGTGCGCGTCGACGACAGCGGCGAAGTCACCAGTGTCGGCCTGCTGCTGCGGATAGGGCCCGACGGGACGGTCAGCCGGACGCTGGTGTCCGGCCGCGTGCTGCACCACGAACGGGTCCGCGACGCCCTGCTGCGGCATCTGGAGAAGGACCTCGGTCCGGTCGCGCTGCCCCGCGTCCCGGCGTCGCTGCAGCCGTTCACGGTCGCGGAGTACTTCCCGACGCAGGGCGTCACGGCGTACCACGATCCCCGCCAGCACGCGGTCTCACTCGCGTACATCGTGCCGGTGACCGGCGACTGCCGGCCCCGCCAGGACGCGCTGGACCTGGTGTGGTTCAGCCCCCAGGAGGCGCTGTCGCAGGCGGTGCAGAGCGAGATGCCGGGCGGCCACGGGGTGCTGCTGAAGCAGGCGCTGTCCCACGCGGGCTGCGTGATCTGACGCCGCTCGTGGCCTTCGGCCTCCGGCGGCCACGAGCACGACGACCAGCGGGTCAGCCGATGCCGGCTGACCCGCTGGTCCTTTCTGTCGGGACGACAGGATTTGAACCTGCGACCCCTTGACCCCCAGTCAAGTGCGCTACCAAGCTGCGCCACGTCCCGTTGCCCGTCTGACCTGCGGTTTCCCGCGGCCGAACGCGCAGGGAAACAATACCGCACTCACACCGGTGATCGCGCACCCGTTTTCGCCACCCCCACACCGCTTGACCTCGACCTTGCTTGAGGTTGCACGCTCGGGGACATGACGGACACGACACTGACCTCGACGTACGGGTACGCGGACCTGCCGGGGCTGATGGCCCTGATGACCGGCGACGAGAAGCACGGACCGGCCGCCACCTCCACCCTGGACGTGCTGTGGGTGCTCTACGACCGGGTGCTGCGGGTGCATCCCGCGAAGGCCTCGGACCCGGAGCGGGACCGGTTCCTGCTGTCGAAGGGGCACGGGCCGATGGCGTACTACGCCGTGCTGGCCGCCAAGGGGTTCCTGCCGGTGGAGTGGCTGCCCGGCTTCGGCTCCTACGACTCCCCGCTGGGCCACCACCCCGACCGCACGCTGGTTCCGGGGGCCGAGATCGGCAGCGGCTCACTGGGGCACGGGCTGCCGATCGCCGTCGGCACCGCGCTGGGGCTGCGCGCCCAAGGGCTGCACGAGCCGCGGGTGTGGACCCTCGTCGGCGACGCCGAGCTGGACGAGGGCAGCAACCACGAGGCGATCGCCTTCGCCGGGCCGGCCGGGCTCGACCGGTTGCACACCGTCGTCGTCGACAACGCCTCGGCGACCTATGCGCGGCCGGGCGGGATCGCCGCCCGGTTCGAGGCGGCGGGCTGGTCCGCGCTGACCGTCGACGGCCGCGACCACGAGGCCCTGTACGCCGCGTTCACCGCCCCGCACCCGGGCCGTCCGCACGCGGTCGTGGCGCGGGTCGAGCCGAAGGGCGCCTGATCCGGCCGTCCGTCCACCCCGCGGCCCGATGCCGCCCGATCCTCGAAAGGGACCTGAACCTCCATGGACACCATGCGTGACCGTTTCGCTTCCGTCGTCTCCCGGCTGCTCGACGAGGACCCCCGGGTCGCCGTGGTCCTCGCCGAGATCGGCGTGAGCGGCTTCACCGAAGCCGCCCGGCGCCATCCCGGCCGGGTCGTCAACGTCGGCATCCGCGAGCAGCTCCTGGTCGGGGCGGCGGCGGGTCTGGCGCTGACCGGGCTGCGGCCCGTGGTGCACACCTTCGCCAGCTTCCTCGTGGAGCGGCCCTTCGAGCAGGTCAAGCTGGATCTCGGTCACCAGGACGCGGGCGCGGTCCTGGTGAGCGCGGCCGCCTCGTACGACTGGCCCGCCGGCGGCTACACGCACATGGCACCGGGCGACGTGGCGCTGCTCGGCACCCTCGACGGCTGGACCGTCCATGTGCCGGGCCACCCCGACGAGGCCGAGACGCTGCTGCGGCACGCGGTCGCCGCGGGCGACGACAAGGTCTACGTGCGGCTGTCGCTGCAGTCCGGCCGGCGGGCACTGCCCGTGGACGGCGCGCGTTTCCTGACGGTGCGCGAAGGGCGGCGCGGTGTCGTGGTCGCCGTCGGGCCGGTGCTCGACGCGGTGCTCGACGCCACCGAGGGCCTCGACGTCACCGTCCTGTACGCCACGACCGTCCGCCCCTTCGACTCGGCGGCCCTGCGCCGGGCCACGGAGGCGGCCGGGACGGACGTCGTCCTGGTGGAGCCCTACCTGGCGGGCACGTCGACGGCCGCCGCGAACGACGCGCTGTCGGCGGTGCCGCACCGGGTGCTGGGGCTCGGGGTGGGGCGCCGTGAACTGCGGCGGTACGGGCAGCTGGACGAGCACGTCGCCGCCCACGGCCTGGACGCCGCCTCGCTCAGGGAGCGCATCGCGGCCTTCACCGGCGCGGCCGCCGCCGCGTGAATCCCGGGACTCGCGGGGAGGTCATCCTGCCGCCGGGAGACCGAGCCGGGGGTGGGCCTCCAGGAGCCGGGTCGGCGCGGCCTGGCGCCAGGAGTCGGCCAGGATGTCCCGGAGTTCGCCCTCGTCCTCCAGCGCGCCGAGCCGGACGCGCACCCAGGCGAACGGGGACTCGTGGTCGGCGATCCAGAACTTGTCCGGCTCGGCGAGCACCAGTTCGTCCCGCTCCTCCTTGGGACAGCGCACGGCGATCGACGTCTCGTCCTCGGGCAGGGTGGCGAACATCTTGCCCGAGACCCGGAACGTGGGCATGTTCCAGGCGACCTTCTCGGTCGTGTCCGGCAGGGACAGGGCGATCCGTCGTACGTCTTCGGCATCCGGCATGGCAGGCACCGTAGCGGCTCGCACTGACAATCACCTGGTGGGAGTGGTCGCCGGGAGCCTCTTGTAGTAGATCGTCGTCGGCCGCAGCAGGCCCTCGGGGCTCGCCGCGTAGTCGGGGACGGTGCCCGCCGGGGTCCAGCCCGCGGAGCGGTACAGGTGCTCGGCGGGGCTGCCGGTCTCGGTGTCCAGGTGCAACAGGAAGACCCCGGCGGCGACGGCGGCGGTCTCGGCGGTGGCCAGGAGGGCGCGCCCCAGCCCGCGGCCGCGGGCTGCGGGGTGCACCATCAGCTTCACGAGTTCGGCCCGGTGGCGGCTGTTGGGCTTGGCCGCGAAGGCGAGGCCGACGGTGCCGAGCACCCGGTCGCCGTCGCCGTCCGCCCAGACGGCGAGCCGGCCCGCGGCCACGTCGGCGGCGCGCTCCTCCCACCACGCGAGCGCCTCGGCCCGGCCGAGCGGGGCGAGGAATCCGACCGAGGCTCCCCCGTGCACGGTGTCGGCGAGCAGGTCCGCCAGCCCTCCGGCGTACCGGCGCACCCCGGCGGCGTCCAGGCGCCTCACGGCCGCACCACCGCCAGCAGGTAGCGCACGCCTTCGGCGGCGGTGCACCGGAACCTGGTCGGCCCCCACACCCGCATGCGCAGGCAGTCACCGGCGGCCAGGTGGTGTTCGGTGCCCTGCTCGGTCACGTCGAGGGCGCCTTCCAGGACCCAGATGTGCTGCTCGAGGCCGGCCACGGGTGGACGGTCGTAGGCGAGGTCGGCGCCGGCGGTCAGGCGGCCCTCGACGAGTTCACCGCGCAGCGCGGGATGCGGGGGCGAGACGGAACGCCGCGCGAAGCCGGAGGCCCGGTCGTGCCAGACGGGCTGGTCGCCGGCCGGCACCACGGGCGCCGGTTCCGCCTCGACCTCGCTGAGCAGCTGCGACATGGTCCGCCCGTAGACGGCGCACAGCCGGTTCAGCAGCGCGGCCGTCGGGCTGGTCTCGGCCCGCTCGGCCCGGGACAGGGTGGAGCGGCTCACGCCGCTGCGCTCGGCCAGCTCGCCGAGGGACCAGCCGTGTGCGGCGCGCAGCTCGGCCAGGCGCGCTCCCAGCCGGACGTCCACGGGATCCGCTTCCTCGTCGCTTCTCACATCCGGGACGCTATCCCTGATGTGAGACGAATGTGTTACGGAGTCCTCACACCGGCAGCGGCTGGGCCCGGGCCGCCCCGCTCAGCGCGTCCAGCACCGGGCGGATCAGCGGGTGCTCCTCGGCTCCGCGGCGTACGGCGGCGAAGACGCGGCGGGTCGGGGCGGTGCCGTCGACGGGGCGGACGACCACTCCGGTGAGGTCCATGCCGCGCAGCGCCGAGCGCGGCACGAGGGCCACGCCCACGTCGGCCGAGGCGAGCGCGACGACGGCCCGGAAGTCGTCCGAGGAGTGCTCCATGCGGGGCTGGAACCCGGCGCTCTCGCAGGCCAGGACCACCACGTCGTGGCAGGGGTTGCCCGGGTAGGGGCCGATCCAGGGGTCCTTGCCCAGTTCGGCGAGCGGCACCTCCGCCGCCCCGGCCAGCCGATGGCTGACGGGCACGACCGCGTCGAACGGCTCGGCGTACAGCGGTACGTGGGCCAGGCGGGGATCGTCGGCGGGCGGGGCGCCCCGGTACTCGACGGCCACGGCCACGTCGACCTGCCGGTCCAGGACCATCGGCAGGCTGGCGTCGCCCTCCGCGTCCTGGACGCGGATGCGGATGCCGGGCGCCGACTCCGCCAGCCGGGCCACCGCGGGCGCCACGACCAGGGCGATGCCGGTGGCGAAGGCGGCGACCGTGACCGTGCCGGCCTCGCCCGAGCCGTAGGCGGCGAGTTCGGCCTCGGCCCGCTCCAGCTGGGCGAGGACCACGTTGGTGTGGCTGAGCAGGATCTCGCCGGCCGGGGTGAGCCGTACGCCCTTGGCGCCGCGCTCGACCAGCCGGTGGCCGGTCTCCTGCTCCAGCGCGGCGAGCTGCTGGGAGACGGCCGAGGGGGTGAGGTACAGCGCGGCGGCAGCCGCCGTCACCGTGCGGTGGTCGGCCACCGCACGGAGGATGTGGAGCCGCCGCGCCTCGATCATGCGACCGATTCTCTCAGGTCACCGGCTGTTTTCGGCCTCCAGCTCCGCCCGGGCCGCCACGAAGGCGTCCACGGCCCGGTTCACGTCGTCCGTGGAGTGCGCCGCCGACAGCTGGACGCGGATCCGGGCCTGGCCCTGCGGCACGACCGGGTACGAGAAGCCGATCACGTACACACCGCGCTCCAGCAGCAGTTCCGCCATGCGTCCGGCGATCGCCGCGTCACCGATCATCACCGGGGCGATGGCGTGGTCGCCGGGCAGGACGTCGAAGCCCTCCTCGGTCATCCGGCCGCGGAAGAGAGCCGTGTTCTCGGCCAGCCGGACACGCAGGTCGTCCGCGGACTCCAGCAGGTCCAGCACCTTCAGGGAGGCGGCCGCGATCACCGGGGCGAGCGTGTTGGAGAAGAGGTAGGGACGCGAGCGCTGGCGCAGCAGGGCGACGATCTCGGCGCGGGCGGCGACGTAGCCGCCGGAGGCGCCGCCGAGGGCCTTGCCGAGGGTGCCGGTGATGATGTCGACGCGGTCCATGACGCCGTGCAGCTCGGGCGTGCCGCGGCCGCCGGGGCCCACGAAGCCGACCGCGTGGGAGTCGTCGACCATGACCATCGCGTCGTAGCGGTCGGCCAGGTCGCAGATCTCGCGCAGCGGGGCGACGTAGCCGTCCATCGAGAAGACGCCGTCGGTGACGATCAGTCGGCGACGGGCGTCGGAGGCCTCCTTCAGGCGGGCCTCCAGCTCGGCGAGGTCGCGGTTGGCGTAGCGCAGGCGGCGGGCCTTGGACAGCCGGATGCCGTCGATGATCGACGCGTGGTTCAGCGCGTCGGAGACGACCGCGTCCTCCGGGCCGAGCAGCGTCTCGAAGACACCCCCGTTGGCGTCGAAGCAGGAGGAGTACAGGATCGTGTCCTCCTGGCCGAGGAACGCCGACAGCCTCGCCTCCAGCTCCTTGTGCACCTCCTGGGTGCCGCAGATGAAGCGGACGGAGGCCATGCCGTAGCCCCAGCGGTCCAGGGCCTCGTGGGCGGCGGCGACCACCTCGGGGTGGTCGGCGAGGCCGAGGTAGTTGTTGGCGCAGAAGTTGAGGACCTCGCCGGGGCGGCCGCCCGCGGTGACGTTCACGGTGGCGGACTGCGGGGTGCCGATGACGCGCTCGGGCTTGTGCAGTCCGGCGGCGCGGATCTCGTCGAGGGTGGCGCGCAGGTCGTCGCGCACGGAGTCGAACATCGGGAAGCTCCTAAGGTGCTCGCGGAGGAGGGGGGTTACGCGGTCCAGTCGAGGATGACCTTGCCGCCGCGGCCGCTCGCCGCGTCCTCGAACGCCGCTTCGTAGTCGCGGTGGCCGTAACGGCCGGTGATCACGGGCGCGAGGTCCAGGCCCGCTTCCAGCAGGACCGACATGGCGTACCAGGTCTCGAACATCTCACGGCCGTAGATGCCCTTGATGGTGATCATCGAGGTGACGACGCGGGCCCAGTCGACGGGGAACTCCTGGGCGGGCAGGCCGAGCATCGCGATCCGGCCGCCGTGCGTCATGTTGGCGATCATGTCGCGCATCGCCTCGGGGCGGCCGGACATCTCCAGCCCGATGTCGAAGCCCTCGCGCAGTCCGAGCGTGCGCTGCCCGTCGGCGATGGTGGCTCCGGAGACGTTCAGCGCGAGGCTGACGCCGATCTTGCGGGCGAGTTCCAGCCGCTCCTCGCTGACGTCGGTGATCACGACGTTGCGGGCACCCGCGTGCCTGGCCACGGCGGCGGCCATCAGGCCGATGGGACCGGCGCCGGTGACCAGGACGTCCTCGCCGACGAGCGGGAAGGACAGCGCGGTGTGCACGGCGTTGCCGAAGGGGTCGAAGATGGCGGCCACGTCCAGGTCGACGGGCACCCGGTGCACCCAGACGTTGCCGGCGGGCAGGGCCACGTACTCGGCGAACGCGCCGTCCCGGCCCACTCCCAGGCCGACGGTGGCCCGGCACAGGTGGCGGCGGCCGGCCAGGCAGTTGCGGCACTTGCCGCACACGAGGTGGCCCTCGCCGCTGACCCGGTCGCCGACCGAGATGTCGGTGACGTCGCGGCCGGTCTCGACGACCTCGCCGACGAACTCGTGCCCGACCACGAGCGGGGTGCTGATCGCCTGCCGGGCCCAGCCGTCCCAGGCGCGGATGTGCAGGTCGGTGCCGCAGATGCCGGTGCGCAGCACCTTGATCAGGACGTCGCCGGGGCCGATGACCGGCTCGGGGACGTCCGCCAGCCACAGGCCGGGCTCCGCCTTCTGTTTGACCAGCGCCTTCACCGCTACGGCTCCAGGGGGTGAGTCCCGGCTCCGGGCATGCCGAAGGAACCCCTGGGCCGGGAGAGGAGTGGGATCGCACAGCAATCTGCCGTACGACGGCGCACCCGGTCCATCGAGGTTTTCTTAAGCGCCGCCTCAGCTTTGCTTCACGCCCCGGGGCGGCCGGTGCCGGGGCTCGGCGGGGCGGCCGTGCCGGGAGCTCAGTGGGGCGGCAGGCCGCCGCGGTGCTCCAGGTCGGCGCAGAGCAGCGCGGCGTGTTCCTTGATCGCCGTCAGGCCGGCCGTTCCCCACGGCCGGGGCTGGACGTCGGCGACGCTGACCGTACCCAGCACCAGGCCGGAGCCGTCCAGCAGCGGCGCCCCGAGGTAGGAGCGGATCCCGAACTCGTCGACCACCGGGTTGCCCGCGAAACGCGGGTAGTCGCGGACGTCCTCGAGGGCCAGGGCCTTGCGCCGCGCCACCACATGGGGGCAGAAGCCGTGGTCACGGGGCAGCACCCGGCCCAGGCGCGGCCCGGTGCCGTCGCTCCGCACGGCGGGCGGGACGGCCGGGACGTACAGGCCCGCGTAGAACTGCCCGTGCTCGCCCGGGAAGTTGACCATCGCGTACGGCGCCCCGGTGATGTCGGCGAGGCGCTGCGCGAAGGCGTCGAGGCCGGGTTCGGGGTGTTCCCCGAGGCCCATCCCGCGCAGTCGGCGAGCGCGGGCGGGGGCCTCCTTGTCCTCGGGGGTGAGCAGGAGACGACCGGCCGGGCGCGGCGGGTCGTAGCTCATGGGCGTGCTCCCGGGCTATGGGCATGCGTCATATAGGCACTCCGTGGCGGTGTCGATTGATCACATGTGGGCGCTGTACCCCGTGGTGGGGGTGGGTGTGTGGGCGATGAGATGGCGCACCAGGGTCAGCAGGGTCTGCACCCCGGAGCTGGAGATCCGGGCGTCGCAGCGGACGACCGGGATGTCCTCGGCCAGGTCGAGGGCGCCCCGCACCTCCTCGGGGTCGTAGCGGTGGGCGCCGTCGAACTCGTTGACGGCGACGATGAACCCGAGTCCGCGCTGTTCGAAGAAGTCGACCGCGGCGAAGCACTCCTGCAGGCGCCGCGTGTCGGCGAGGATGACCGCGCCGAGCGCGCCTTCGCACAACTCGTCCCACATGAACCAGAAGCGCTCCTGGCCGGGCGTGCCGAACAGGTACAGCACGTGTTCCGCGTCGAGGGTGATGCGGCCGAAGTCCATCGCGACGGTCGTCTCGAGCTTGTTCTCGATGCCGTCGAGGCTGTCGGTCGCGGCACTGACGGTGGTGAGCAGCTCCTCCGTGCTGAGCGGCGCGATCTCGCTCACCGCGCCCACGAAGGTGGTCTTGCCCACGCCGAACCCGCCCGCCACGAGGATCTTCAGCGCGGTGGGGAAGGGATCGGCGCCGTGGCCGGGTCCGCCGGCGTAGTCAGAGCTGTCGTCGTAGTCCATCGAGCACTGCCTCCAGAAGGGCCCGGTCCGTCGGGTTGTGGTGGAACGCGGGGGGCTTGGTCGTCAACGCCCCGCAGTCGACGAGGTCGGCCAGCAGCACCTTGGTGACGGCCACCGGCAGTTTCAGGTGGGCGGCCACCTCCGCGACCGCCACGGGCACCCGGCACCGTTCCAGCGCCTGGGTGTGTTCGGGGCCCAGGTAGCCGAGGGGGGTCGCCCCGGTGGCCATCACCTGCGACACGAGGTCGAGCGCGACGGTGGGACGGGTCCGGCCGTTGCTGACCGTGAACGGGCGCACCAGCCGCCCGGCCGCGTCGTCGAGCCAGGGCCCGTCACCGGCCGCCGTCACGCTCAAGGCCTCATCGCCGGGGAATCGACGGACTGCTGCCGGGGCGCGGTCACCAGGTAGGGGCGGACGCTCTTGACCAGCATGGCCATTTCGTAGCCCAGCACGGCCGCGTCGGCCTCGCGGCCGGCGAGCACGGCCAGGCATGTGCCGGAGCCGGCGGTGGTGACGAACAGCAGGGTCGAGGCCAGTTCGACGACGACCTGCCGGACGTCGCCGCCGTCGCCGAAGCGGACCCCCGCGCTGCGGCCCAGCGAGTACAGGCCGGAGGCGAGGGCGGCCATGTGGTCGGCGCTGTCCGGATCGAGGCCGTGCACGGACTTCACGAGCCCGTCGCAGGACAGCAGCACGGCGGCACTCGTGTGCGGTACGCGCTGCACGAGGCCGCTCATCAGCCAGTCGAGGTCGGATACATGGGCGGTCGGCGCGTCGCTCGCCATGGTGGATCGACTCCTTGGGGTACGAAGGTCTGCGGGAGCGCTGGGGGTGGGGGTGGGAACGGGGGTGGTCATCCGGCGGGGGCGCTCCCGTCCCGCCGGTCGGTGGTTCTGTGCTCGGGCCGGAGCCCGGGGGCCGGGGCGGCCGGGGACACCTCGGTGGGAAGCGGCTCCGCACGCACCGGCCGCAGAGGGCTGAGACCTCTCGGCCCGGTGCCCCGGGGCGCCGGTTCGGTGGGTGCCGGGTCTGTGGGCGCCGCGTCGGTGGGTGCCGGATCTGTGGGCGCCGGGTCTGTGAGTGCCGGGTCTGTGGGCGCCGGGTCTGTGGGCGCCGGATACGTGGGTGCCGGAGCGATGTGCCTCGGGTTCAGGTGTGCCGGCTCTGTGTGCGCTGGATACATGGGCGCCGACTCCGTGTGGGTCGACTCCGTGTGGGTCGGCTCCCTATGGGTCGGCTGCCCGTGCGCCGAGGCGAAGTGGATCGGTGTGGTGTGCGCGGACTCCATGTGAGCCGGCACCGTGTCGCCCCACACCATGTCCTCTGCTTCCAGGCTCTGCTGGGCCTCGGCGAGGCTGATGCCGCGCTGGAACGCGGCCATCAGGCCCGGGTCGTGGCCCACGAGGGACTCGGGGTCCTGGCGCGGGGCGGGGCCGTCGCGCAACTGGGGTGCGATGTGCTCCTGCGCACGTCGGCGGGGCAGTTGGGGCTTGCCCATGGTGCCGCGCACGGCGCCGTTGCGGGGGGTGGGGGGCGCGGACCCGTGCTCGGCCAGCGCACGCCGGTCCTCGGGCTTGATGCCGGGCGCCGCCTCGGCCGGTGTGGGCCGCTCCCGACGGGCACCGCGTACGGGCAGGGGCGCGGGGGCACCGCCGGGAGCACCGGTCCGCTGACCGTCCGGGCCGGGAGCCGCCTCGGCCGCGTGCTGCCCGCGGTGAGCGGTGGAGGGGGTGAGGGGAAAGTCGCCCCCTCCACCGGCAACGCCCTCGGCACCGGCAGAAGCACCGGCATCAGCGGAGTCACCAGCAGCGGGAGAAGGAGAACCCTGCCCGCTCTGCCCGAGCCGGCCGGCCTGCGGGAGCGGGGAAGGCCGACCGCCGGCCACCACCCCGCCCTGCGGTTCCGTACCGCCCGGCGCCCCGGACGCCGCCCCGAGCAGCGCCTGCGGCACCACGAGCACGGCCTGGACGCCGCCGTAGATGTTGGACTGCAGGCGGACGGTGATGCCGTGCCGGCGGGCGAGCTGCGAGACGACGAACAGACCGATGCGGCCGTCCGCGAGGAGCCGCGCGACGTTCACCTGGTCCGGGTCGGCGAGCAGTGCGTTCATCCGCGTCTGCTCCTCGACGGGCATGCCGAGGCCGCGGTCCTCGACCTCGACGGCCAGCCCGGACGTGACGAGGTTGGCACGCAGCAGGACCTGGGTGTGCGGAGCGGAGAACACCGTGGCGTTCTCGACGAGTTCCGCCAGCAGGTGGATGACGTCGGCGACGGCGTGCCCGCGAAGCTGCCCGTCGACCGGCGGGACGAGCTTGACCCGGGAGTACTGCTCGACCTCGGCGATGGCCGACCGCAGCACCTCGGTCATGTCGACCGGGTTGCTCCACTGCCGCCGGGAGACGGCCCCGCCGAGCACCGCGAGGTTCTCGGCGTGACGGCGGATCCGGGTCGCGAGGTGGTCGACGTGGAAGAGCCCCTTGAGCAGGTCGGGGTCCTCCATCTCGTTCTCCAGCTCGTCGAGGATGGAGATCTCGCGGTGGACCAGCGACTGCAGCCGCCGGGCGAGGTTCACGAACACCTCGAGCTTCTGCTCGCTGCCCGCCTGGCTGGAGAGCTGGGAGGCCTGGACGACGGCGGCGACGGCACTGTCGTGCGCCCGGGCCAGGTCGGCGGTGAGGAGGTCGAGGTCGTCGGCGTCCTCACCGGGGCCGGCGCCCCGGCTCAGCGCCCCCGGCTGCGGCGGGCCGTCACCGCGGCGCAACGCCTCCACCAGGGCCCGCAGGTCGGCCTCGCGCCGGGCGGTGGCGCGGCGCAGGACGCCGACGCGGTCGTGCACGGACCGGGCGGCCCGGCCTGCGGCCACCGCGGCGACGACGACGGCGACGAGGGTCACCGACAGCGCGCCGGCGAGGACGGCCCACAGCGTGAGCCCCGGGCGCGCGCCGGTGGACCGGACGGTGAAGAGGACGGCCGCGCAGCCGCTGAGGGCGACGGCGACGGGCGGCAGTACGGCGATGCGCAGCAACTGGGCCCGTATGTGGGTCTCGGGCAGCGCGGTCGCGGTGCGGGAGGCCGGCCGCCCGTGCCGCCCGCCCTCACGGCGGTCTGCGCGTGCGGCCGGTGCGCGGAGATGTGACATCGGTGTCCTCGTACTGGTCCGTCCGGCGTCGGCGCCGGGGGCGCTCGCGGTGGTGCGCCCGGGATCGCGCGGCCGCTGCCGTGCCGGGGCGCTCGCGGGAGCGCCCTGGGGGTCACGCGGCCGCTGCCGTGCGCCGCGGGGGCCGGCAGCCTCGCTGCGCGGCCGTCCGGCAGCGGTCCGGTCGGGGTTCGCGTGGCGTCCCGTCCCGGGGCCCGCGGCGGCGTCGGTGGTGCGCGGGCAGCGGGGGTCCCCGCCGCGTCGACTCCCTCGTCCGCCTTGCGCCTGCACGCCGGCCCCCGCTCCTTGATCCGTCCGTTTCCCGACGGCCACTGACAGTAGTCGTCAGCGCATCATGTGCGGTGGGCAGTTGACAAACTCATACGGCAAGCGTCCCGCTCTGGTATGAGGTCTCGTACGACAGACCGATAACCCCCACAGGAATGCGACCGGGAAGGGAAGTAATTCGATCCGTACTGGTCAGAAGTGTTCACACAAAGGCGGCGAGGGCCGGGGAGTCATCCGCTCCCCGGCCCTCGCCGCCCGTCGTGCGCATGTCCCGGCTCAGCCCGCCGGAAGCGATTCGGGATCCTCGGTGCCCGTGCCGGCCTTGCGGCCGCCGTCACTCACCGTATCGGCCTGGGCCACGGCTGCCCGGTCCGAGACCCTCTTGATCGTGCTGTCGGTGACCGCCTCGGCGGCCGCCGTACCGCGGCCCGACGGGGCGAGCGCCACCCCACGCCACCACGGCTCCGAGGGGACGGTCTCGGCCGTCGGCTCGAACGGCTCCCCCAGGCGGGGCAGGGCGACCCGGGCCCTCACGGCGCGGGCCGCGCGCAGCGTCCCCTCCCCCGGCTCCGCCCACGGGTGCGTGGCCAGGTTGAAGGTCGCCCAGTGGATCGGCAGCATCAGGCCGCGGTCCGGTCCGCCCTGGAGGTCGAGATGGGCGCGCATGCCCTCCTCGGGCGTCATGTGGATGTCGGGCCAGAAGTCGGAGTACGCACCGATCTGGATCATCGTGGCGTCGAACGGACCGTGCGCGGCGCCGATCTCCTCGAAGCCGTCGAAGTAACCGGTGTCCCCGCTGTGGTAGATCCGGTGCTCCCCGCCCCGGACGACCCAGGAGGCCCACAGGGTGTGCTGGGTGTTGCGCAGGCCGCGGCCGCAGAAGTGCCGGGCCGGGGTGGCGGTCAGGGTCAGCCCGCCGACCTCGGTCGACTCGTGCCAGTCCAGCTCGCGCAGCCGCCGGGCAGGCACGCCCCAGCGCTCCAGGTGGGCCCCGACCCCGAGCGGGACCGCGAAGAGCGTGTCCGTACCGGCCAGCGCCTTGATGGTGGGCATGTCCAGATGGTCGTAGTGGTCGTGGGAGATGACCACCACGTCGACCGGGCCGAGCGCGGCGAGCGGCAGAGGGACGGGGTGCAGCCGCTTGGGGCCGGCGAAGGGGAACGGTGAGCAGCGCTCGCCCCAGACCGGGTCGAACAGGACCCGACGGCCGTCGATCTCCGCGAGGACGCTGGAGTGTCCCGTCCAGGTCAGCCGCAGACCGGTGGCCGGGGGCCGGGCGATGTCCGCGAGCGTGGTGGAGTGCACCGGCACGGCGCCCTGCGGGGTGCGCCGCGGACGGGTCTCCTTGTCGAAGAAGACCTTCGCGAGGTCCAGGGTGGAGCCCGAGGGCCGGGTCCGCGCGGGGCCGCCGGGGTTCTGGAAGACCCCGTCCTCGAAGTGGGGTGATCGGCGGATGCGCGCCATGCGCTCGCCGCTCGGGTCCGCGCCGAACGCCCCGGGGCGCAGCGCGCGGAGCCCGGAGCTCAGGGTACGGAAACCGGCCACGGTACCTCCAGGTGGAGTCGGTCAGGCTTTCCATTATGGTCGGCCCCTCCGGCATCACCCGTGCCCGGTGTCCCGCCCAGGGGATACTGACTCGCGATTCAGTAGACCGGCGCCGAAGGAGTCCGTATGGCCAGCCCTCTGATGTCCCTCACCTGGACAGATCACCTCACCGGCCGGCAGGGCTTCCTGGTCGTCGACCGGCTGGTGCGCGGTGTGGCCAGCGGCGGTCTGCGGATGCGGCCCGGCTGCACGCTGGAGGAGGTGACGGCCCTGGCCCGCGGCATGACCCTGAAGGAGGCCCTGCACTACGACCCGGCCGGCCGCTACGTACCCCTCGGTGGCGCGAAGGGCGGCATCGACTGCGATCCGCGCGATCCGCAGGCGTACCCGCTGCTGGTGCGCTACCTGCGGGCGATGCGCCCGTACATCGAGAGCTTCTGGACGACCGGAGAGGATCTCGGGCTGAGTCAGGACGTGGTGGACCGGGCCGCCGCCGAGGCCGGGCTGGTCTCCTCGATCCAGGCCGTGTACCCGCTGCTGGACGACGAGGCGGCAGCGCGGCGGAGGCTGGCGGACGCCTTCGCCGTGGACGTGGACGGCATCGGGCTCGATGAGCTGGCCGGCGGTTGCGGCGTCGCCGAGGCGGCACTCACCGCCCTGGACCGGGCGGGAGTGCCGCACGCGGGCACGCGGGTGGCGCTCCAGGGCCTGGGCACCATGGGCGGGGCCACCGCCCGGTTCCTCTCCCGCGCGGGGCTGACGGTCGTGGCCGTCGCCGACCTGAAGGGCACGATCGCCAACCCGGCGGGGCTGGACGTCGAGGCGCTCCTCGCCGCCCGCGACGCCCACGGCACGGTCGACCGTGCGGCGCTGCGCCCCGGTGACGGCGAACTGCCCGGCGACGCCTGGCTGTCCGCGGAGGCGGACGTGCTGGTGCCGGCGGCCGTGTCGTACGCCATCGACGCCGGGAACCAGGAACACATCACCGCCCGCTGGATCGTGGAGGCGGCCAACATGCCCGTACGGGCGGAGGCCGAGCCGCTGCTGGCGGCGCGCGGGGTGAGCGTGCTGCCGGACGTCGTGGTCAACTCCGGGACGAACGCCTGGTGGTGGTGGACGCTGTTCGGGGACGTCGGCCCCGACGCCGAGGAGGCGTTCGCGCACACGCGTCGCGCGATGCGGGCACTGGTGGGGCGGATGCTGGCCCGTGCGCAGGCCGAGGGGATCACGCCCAGGGCCGCCGCGCACGCGCTCGCGGCGGACCGGCTGCCGGAGCTGGCGGAACGGTTCGGCTGGTACCGCTGAGGCGCGGGACCGGCCGGATCCGTACGGCGGGGGTCCGCGCCGCCGTATATAGGGTGACGGTGTGACGAGAGTCCGGTTGAGCGTCGCCGAGCGGCGCGCGGAGCTGTTGCGGGCCGCCATCGAGCAGATCGAGGCGCGGGGCGTGGCGGCGGTCAGGATCGCCGACGTGGCCTCGGCGCTCGGGGTGAGCAACGCTCTGGTGCTTTACCACTTCTCCTCGAAGGAGCAGTTGGTGGCCGCCGCGTTCCGGCATGCCGCCGAGGCCGATCTCGCGCACCTGCGCCGGCTGCTCGGCCGGCGGGCGCCGGCGCTGCGCCGGCTGCGGTCGGCCGTGCGGTGGTACGCGCCGACGGGCCAGGCCAAGGGCTGGCGCCTGTGGATCGAGGGCTGGGCGGCCGCCCTGCGCGAGCCGGCGCTGCGGGAGGTCACCGAGGACCTCGACCGGCAGTGGAAGGCCGCCCTGACCGAGGTCATGGCGGAGGGCGTGGCGGCGGGCGAGTTCCCCTGCCCGGACCCCCGGGCGGCAGCCTTCCGCCTCACCGCCCTCCTCGACGGTCTCGCCGTCCAGCTGACGTCCTACCCCGGGACGGTCTCCCGGGCCCGCGCCCGGCAGTGGGCGGACGAGGCCCTGGCCCGCGAACTGGGCCTGGAACCGGCCGCGTCGACCGTGCGGTAGCGGCCGGTCCGCCGGCCCGGGTCTCACGCCACGGGAGCGATCCGCATCCGGATGTCGTCCGGGGAGAGCGCTCCCTTGGCCGTCACGTGGTCGCCCGAGGACTGCCCGCGCAACCGGCGCCCGATCCACGGCACCAGGAACTCGCGCGCCCACTGCACGTTGTCCCGCCGTACGTCGAACGCCCCGCGCGGCGGCAGCGGCGGCCAGGCCTGCTCGGGGTCGGCCGGCACCGCCAGGCCCATCACCTGGCCGGCGCGCAGCGCCACCCGCGTGTGCCCCTCGGGGGAAAGGTGCAGCCGGTCGGCGTCCCACGCCCGGCGGTCCTGCACGCTGCGCAGGGACCACAGGTCGAGCACCGGGCAGCCGTAGCGGTCGGCGATGGCGCGGACGTGTCCGTTGTAGGTGGCGATCTTGCCGCGCAGGTGCTTGAGCACGGGCACGCCCCGGGTGTCGAACCCGGTCGTCACCATCACCGTGCCGGCCGCGGCGGTGAGGCGTCGCAATGCCCGCTCGAAGCGCTCGGCCACCTCGTCCGGGTCGGTGCCGGGCCGGATGATGTCGTTGCCCCCGGCGCAGAAGGAGACGAGGTCGGGGGCCAGTTCGACGGCTCGCGGAACCTGGTCCGCAACGATCTGGTCGAGGAGCTTTCCGCGCACGGCGAGATTGGTGTACCGGAAGTCGCCCTCGGGCCGCAGGTCGGCGAGCAGGACGGCGAACCGGTCTGCCCAGCCGACGAACGCCCCGTCGGGGCCGGGGTCGCCGACGCCCTCGGTGAAGCTGTCCCCCAGCGCCACGTACGACCCGATCACTGCTTTGCTGTCACTCTTCGAATCGTCTGCCACAGCCGTTCATGATTCACCCTCGAATGTGACCTACGCGACCGTAGGCAGGGCTTGACGGGCGGTGAGAAAGGCCACTCCTAAAGGATTCGCCAACTCCGGAACAGGCATGTCACCGCAGGCGTTCCGGCATGGACCCGCCACGCACCGAAGGCCGGACCCGGGGAACGGGGTCCGGCCTTCGGTGGCGTGTCAGGCAGGTGCCGGTGCGGTCGGTCAGCCGATGGAGACGCCGTGCGAGCGCAGGTAGGCGACCGGGTCCACGTCCGAGCCGTAGTCCGGCGTGGTGCGGATCTCGAAGTGCAGGTGCGGCCCGGTGACGTTGCCGGTCGCGCCCGACAGGCCTATCTGCTGCCCGGCGGTCACGGTCTGGCCGGCCGAGACGGACAGCTGCGACAGGTGGGCGTACTGGGCGTAGTTGCCGTCGTCGAGCTTGACGACGACCTGGTTGCCGTACGCGCCGCCCCAGCCGGCGGAGACGACCGTGCCCGCGCCGACGGCCTTCAGGGAGGTGCCGGTCGGGGCGACGAAGTCGACACCGGTGTGGTAGCCGCTGGACCACATGCTGCCGGACATGCGGTACGGCGTGCCGACGGTGGCGCCGGCCACGGGCGACGTGAAGCCACTGGCGTTGCTCTGTGCGGCGGGCTCGGCGGCGGCCGGCTTCGCGGCGGTGCCGGCCTTGGCGGAGGTGTCCGCGGAGGACTCGGCGGAGGACTTCTTCGCGGGCTTCTCGGCGGAGGCCTTGGGCGCGGGCTGCGACGGGGCCCGGTCCGCGGCGGCCTTCTCGCCGATCGAGAGCTTCAGGCCCGGGTGGATCAGCGACGGGTCGTCACCGACGGCGTCGCGGTTGTCCGCGTAGAGCTTCTTCCAGCCACCGCTGACGTGCTGGTCGTCGGCGATCTTCGCGAGGTAGTCACCGGCCTTCACGGTGTAGGTGCGGGTGCCGGCGGCCTTGTCGGCGGTCTTCTTCTCCGCGGCCGGGGCGGACTGGACCGCCTTCTCCGGAACCGCCTGCGGGGTGGCGGCGTGGGCGCCGGCGGCCCCCATCAGCGGCAGTGCCAGCGCGGCGCCGCCGGTTCCGGCGGCGGCGATGGAACGGGTGAAACGCTGGGTCTTGGGACGGCGGTGCTTACCCTTCGCGGGCATGGTGAATTCCTCTCCGTCGCCTGCGAGGTGAGCTGTCGGGTGCGGGCTGGAGATGCCCGGCCGCGCCGGAGGCGCGACTCAACCCCAAGCCCGTTCCGGGAACCGGAACAGGCGTCGTACCTGTGGGTCCCCCGCTCCTGCCGTGCGTCGGGTCAGTGTGTGCGGGCTCCGGGCGGCGGCAGGATTAGGCGTCCGTCCGGATCGGTGTGGAACGTAAGCGACCGGGACGCGAAGGGACAAGCGTGTGGTTGCGCGTGACGGTGTTTTTTCTGAGGCGCCGAGGTTTTCACGGTCACCGAGCGTGCTATTTCGATCTTTCCCTTTCCTCAATGCCCCTGATATTCACCCGAATTACGTGCACATGGCGACAACGCATCGTCACGGATATGACGATGGTCACGCGACTCCTCCCCATTTCCCGCATGACCGGGGCACGTTATGACGAAGCAACCTAAGCTCCTCATTCGGACAGAAGGGCCAGTTCCACTCAAGGAGGACGTGGGCCGTGTCCGGACCGCCGCCCGGCCGACCCTTTTCGGACAGCCGCCCCGGCGTCGTCGACCGGACCAGCTCGACGTCCGGAGCCGCGGCCCACGCGGCGAGCGGCCAGGCAGCAGCCGCGTACGTCCGGCTTCGGCACGGTCCGGCAGCATGGATCCACGGATGTGAGCGAGCCCGATCAGGTGCGACCGGGGGGCGGCTCGTCGAATTCCGTGGGGCGTGCCGGCAGCGCCTGCGGACGACTTCATTGCCCCAGGCAGGCATGTCGTATCGTCGAGTGGTGCCCGCCGGCGAGCCGCGGCGGCGGCACCGATGGGGAGGAGCCCTCGTGACACAGCAGGTCCCGTCGACCGAGCCCGAGCTGGCCGGAGTGCGCAACTTCCGCGATGTCGGCGGACTGCCCACCGTGGACGGGCGGCGGGTGCGCCAAGGCGTGCTGTTCCGCAGCGGCCACCTCGCCCACGCGACCGGGGAGGACGCCGCCTTCCTCACCGCCCTGGGCCTGCACACGATCTTCGACTTCCGCAACGCGGCCGACCAGAAGCTGGAGGGGCCGGACGTCACGCTGCCGGGCGTGCGCAATGTGAACCTGCCGCTGAGCGACCCGGCCGACGGCGCCGAGTTCTGGACGATGGTCCGCGACGGCGACCTGGACCAGCTGCGCGCGATCCTGGCCGACGGCAAGGGCGCGGCCCGGATGATCGCCTCGTACCGCTCGATCATCAAGGACCGCACCGCCGAGCACTCGCGGGTGCTGCACGCGCTGGCGCAGGACAGCGTCCCCGCGCTGATGCACTGTGCGGCGGGCAAGGACCGCGCGGGCCTGTCGGTGGCGGTGACGCTGCTGGCGGTGGGGGTCGAGCGGGAGGCGATCGTCGAGGACTACCTGAAGTCGAACGCCAAGCACCGCCGCTACAAGGTCCACCGCAGCAGCTCCCACGCCTCCGCCTACTCCCCCGAGGTCATGGAGCTGCTCAGCCCTCTCTTCGACGCGCGCGCCGAGTACCTGACGGCCGCCTTCGACACGATCGAGGAGACCTGGGGCGGTGTCGACGCCTATCTGGAACAGGGGCTCGGGCTCGCCCCGCAGACCCGGGAGCGACTGCGCGAGCGGCTCCTGGACTGAGGCGCCGGCCGGGGTCTACTTCGCGCCGACCTCGAACAGCAGGTAGACGAACGCGGCGAAGACGTGCCCGAGGACGAGGTAGACCAGCAGGCGCACCCACAGGGCCCGGGGGAACTTCTCCTCGAGGTTGCTCATGTCGTGTCTCCAGGGGTGGGGCCCAGGCACAGGGCGGCCGTGGGGCTCTGCAGCAGGGTGTGGACGAAGAGCAGGTCGACGCCGTCGTGGTCCTCGGCGGCGATGCGGTGCGGGGTCAGCGAGTCGAAGTGGGCGCTGTCGCCGGGCCCCAGGCGGTGCACGGTGTCCGCCAGACGCAGCCGCAGCCGGCCCCGCAGGACGTGCAGCCACTCCTCCCCGGGGTGGACGCGCACGATGTCGCCCTGGGAGCCGTGGGGGACGTGGACGCGCAGCGCCTGCATGCCGCGGCCGGGGGCGCCGGCCTGCCAGTAGGTCCAGCCGCCCGCCGCGGTGGGCTCCATGTCGGCGGAGCGGATGACGGAGTCCCGTTCGGCGACCGTCTCGCCGAGCAGTTCGGAGACCGTCGTACCGTAGATACGGGCGAGTGCCAGCAGCATCGGCAGCGAGGGCTGGCGCTGGCCGGTCTCCAGTCGGGACAGGTGCGCGGGCGACAGCCCGGCCGCGCGGGCCGCGGCCTCCAGCGTCAGGGAAGCCTGCCGCCGCAGTGCCCGCAGCTGGGGCGCGACCACGGCCGGCAGGGCGCCGGGTGCCTGGTCGGCCGGCGAGCCGGCCCCGGGGGGCCGCTCGCTCTCGGAGGAGCTCATGCCTCCATTCAGCCGGACCTTTGCCTCTGCGGCAAATTTCTTGCCTCCCAGGCAAAGGCGTCGGTTCAGCGGTTGGCGACCGCCTGCTTGACGAGCGTCCTGCCGAAGTCCCACACCAGCCCGCCGTTGTGGGCGTCGTCCATCACGGCCGTGAACGCCTCGACGAACCGGTCCACCTCCCGCTCCCCGATGATCAGCGGCGGGATCAGCTTGATCACCTCCAGGTGGTCGCCGGAGACCTGGGTGAGGATGCGGTGCCTGTGCAGCAGCGGCACCACGACCATCTGCGCGAACAGCCCCTTGCGCGCCGCCTGCAGCATGGTCCAGCGGCTGCGCAGCTTCAGCGACGTGGGACGGCCGAACTCGATGCCGATCATCAGCCCCCGGCCGCGCACCTCGGCGAGCATCTCGTACCGGTCCGTCAGCGCCGCGAGCCGGGTGCGCAGCAGCTCACCGGTGGCTCGGACGCCTGCGACGATCTGCTCGTTCTCCATCACCGACAGCACGGCCAGGCCGGCCGCCATGGCCTGGGCGTTGGAGCCGAAGCTCGCCGAGTGGACCAGCACCCGGTCCATGGACGAGTAGACCTTCTTGAAGATCCAGTCCTTGCCGAGGGTGGCGCCGACGGGCACGTAGCCGCCGGACAGGGCCTTGGCCACGCACACCAGGTCCGGCTCCACGCCGTCCTCGTGCTGGTAGCCGTAGAAGTCGCCGGTGCGGCCGAGGCCCGTCTGCACCTCGTCGGCGATGAGCAGGGCCTTGTGCCGGTGGAGCAGTTCCTGCGCGGCCCGCATCCAGCCGGGCGGACCCTCCAGCACTCCCTTGCCCTGGATCGGCTCCACGATCAGGGCGGCGACGTCCCCCTTGCGCAGCTCCCGCTCCAGTGCGTCGAGGTCGCCGAGCGGTACGGCCGTGTCGGGCAGCAGCGGGGCGAAGCCGTCGCGGAAGGCGGCCTCGCCGTTGACGGACAGGGAGCCGGTGGTCAGGCCGTGGAAGGCGTGCGCGCAGTACAGGACCCTGGGCCTGCCGGTGACGAACCGGGCGAACTTCAGCGCCCCCTCGACCGCCTCGGTGCCGCTGTTGCCGAAGAACACCCGGTCCAGATGCGGACTGTGCGCGAGCAGCTTCTCGGCCAGCAGGCCGGGCAGCGGCTGGCAGTCGAAGCGGGTGAGGTCGGCGAGGGAGGCGTCCAGCACGTCGTGCAGCGCCTTGCGGACGACGGGGTGGTGGCGGCCGAGCCCCATCACTCCGAACCCGGCGAGCATGTCCAGGTAGTCGTTGCCGTCCGCGTCGTAGAAGTAGGCGCCCTCGGCGCGTTCGTAGACCTTGTCGAAGCCGATGGTGTGCAGCATGCGCGGGAGCTGGTGGTTGAGGTACCGGCCGTGCAGCTCGTAGCGCTCGGCCCCGCGCTCGGCCAGCAGGGCTCCGAGGTCGAACTCCCCGGCCTGCGACGACTCCGGCGCGGATTCGGCGGTGGTCATTGCTGTGACTCCTTGGACTGCTCTTCCCTGACGGTCGGACTCAGAGCTTCGGGTCGCGCAAGCCGTGCTCCATCGACCGCACCGGCACCGGGGCGCCGCCTCCGACGGCCACCGGGCCGACGTGGAGCAGGCGCCGGGCGCGCCGGGGCGCGACCGGCCGGGCCGGCACCGCGGGCCCGCCCGGCGGGACGGCGGTCACGTCCTCACTCCCGGTTCCCGGAGACGGTCTCGCGCAGGGCGCGCAGCGACTCCTTGAGCGATCCCATGGTGGCCAGGACGGCCGTGGGCTCGTAGCCGCAGTGCGCCATGCAGTTGGCGCAGCGCGGGTCCTTGCCGCGGCCGTACTTGTCCCAGTCGGTGTCCTCGACCAGTTCCCGGTACGTCGGCACGTACCCGTCGCTCATCAGGTAGCACGGGCGCTGCCAGCCGAAGAGCGAGTAGTTCGGGATCGCCCACGCCGTGCACGGGAAGTCGACCTTGCCCTCCAGGAAGTCCAGGAAGAGCGGGGAGTGGTTGAGCCGCCAGCGCCGCCGGTTGCCGCCCGAGAAGGCCTTCTTGAACAGCTCGCGGGTCTGCTCGACGCCGAGGAAGTGCTCCTGGTCGGGGGCCTTCTCGTAGGCGTAGGCGGGCGAGATCATCATCTCGTCGACCTCGAGGTCGTCGTTGAGGAAGTTCAGCACCTCGATGATCGTCTGCGGGGTGTCGGTGTTGAAGAAGGTCGAGTTGGTGGTGACCCGGAAGCCGCGCCGCTTGGCCTCCTTGATCGCCTCCACGGCCTCGTCGAACACGCCTTCCTTCGCCACGGACTCGTCGTGCCGCTCGCGCAGTCCGTCGATGTGCACCGCGAAGGCGAAGTAGGGCGAGGGCGTGAACTTGCCCATCTTCTTGCGCAGCAGCATGGCGTTGGTGCACAGGAACACGTACTTGCGCTTGGCCACCAGCTGGCGCACGATCTCGTCGATCTGCGGGTGCATCAGGGGTTCGCCGCCGGCGATGGAGACCATCGGGGCACCGGACTCCATGACGGCGCCGACGGCCTGGGCGACCGGCATCCGCTGCTTCAGCACTCCGGCGGGGTGCTGGATCTTGCCGCACCCCTCGCACTTGAGGTTGCAGGCGAACAGCGGCTCCAGCTCCACGATCAGCGGGAACTTGTCCCTGCGGCGCAGCTTCTGTTCAGCCAAATACGTAGCGACCTTGATGGACTGTCGGAGCGGCATGGCCATCTGGCTCACCTCCTGGGGAGCAGCAAGGAACGGTGCCATTCGAAGAAAGCGGGAAGGACCGAGCGAAGAACACGGAAAGCCGATATTCCACCGCGCACCGTGCCGATCCGGACGAGCTCATGTTCAGGAGCGTCCACGACCACCCGGACGGCCGCAACCGGGCGCTCGCCGCCGCGCACGGCGCTCAGGAGCGTGGCGGCGGACTCCATGTCGACGGCGATCGCACCGGTGGCGCGCAGGGCGGAGCGCTCGGGGCCGCGCACGACGTGGTCGGAGCCGGTGAGCGGACCGGTGTGCACGGTCCTTCCCGGCACGGCCCGGGCCAGGGCGTTCACCAGCAGGCCGGTCCCCGTGCAGGCGGTGGTGGCGCGCGGGTCGCGGGTCTCCTCGGCGACGACGAGGTCGCCGGGGTGCATGCCGGGGGCGAGCCCCGCGCAGAAACCGGTGGCGAGCACGGCGGCGTCAGCGAGGGCCGGGCCGGCGAGCATCCGTGTGACGGCCCGCTCGGCCGCCGCCGGCCCCATCCCGGTCCGCACCACGGTGACCGGCCCGCCGGCCCCGCCGCGGCCGCCCGCGCGCAGGGCGAACTGCTCGATGCCGAGCGCGCAGGCGATCAGCAGCGGGGCGGGGGCGGTCCCTGTGCCCATCAGTCGGCCTCGGCCCCGGCGAGCCCGTAGTCGCCGGCCTCCGCCGCAGCCCCGCTCAGCCGGAGCCGGTCCGCGAAGGGCTCCCCGTGCAGGTACCGGCCGAGCGCGGTGAGCGGGAACACCTGCCGGTAGAGGTGGTAGTTGATCGAGAAGTCCCACGGGAAGCCCGTCCCCGTGAAGTACGGCTCGTCCCAGGAGCCGTCCTCGCGCTGGGTGGCGGCGAGCCACTCGACGCCGCGTTCCACGGCGCGGGAGTTGCGCTCCCCCGCCGCGAGCAGCGCCATCAGCGCCCAGGCGGTCTGGGAGGCGGTGGAGGCGCCCCGGCCGCTCCACCTCGCGGGGTCCCGGTAGGAGCGCAGGTCCTCGCCCCAGCCGCCGTCGTCGTTCTGCACCGACTCCAGCCACCTCACGGCCCGGCGGATCGCCGGGTGCGCGGCGGGCAGACCGGCGGCCACCAGGGCGGGGACGACCGATCCGGTGCCGTAGACGTAGTTGACACCCCAGCGCCCGAACCACGAGCCGTCCGGCTCCTGTTCGGCCAGCAGCCACTGCACGCCGCGCCGGGTGCGCGGGTCGTGGGCGAACCCTTCGACGGCGAGCATCTCCACGACGTGCGCCGTGACGTCGGCGGAGGGCGGGTCGATGACCTCGCCGAAGTCGCAGAACGGCAGCCGGTTGGGCAGCGGGCTGGTGTTGTCCGCGTCGAAGGCGCCCCACGCGCCGTTGCGCGACTGCATGCCGAGCGTCCAGCGCACGCCGCGCCCGACGGCCCGGTCCAGCCGCTCGGGGTCGTGGTGGGCGACCCGGCGCAGCGCGAGGATCACCTCGGCGGTGTCGTCGATATCGGGGTAGTTGTCGTTGTGGAACTCGAACGCCCATCCGCCGGGCGGTAGTTGCGGACGCCGCACGGACCAGTCGCCGGGCCGTACGATCTCCTCGCCCAGCATCCAGTCGGCCGCCTTCACCAACTGCGGATGATCCGCGGGCAGTCCGGCGTCCACGAGTGCGATGGCGGCCAGGCAGGTGTCCCACACCGGCGACTGGCACGCCTCGATCATGCGGGCCCCGTCCTCACGCCACACCGCGAACCGGTCCAGGGAGGCGAGCCCCTCCCGCATCACCGGGTGCTCCAGGTCGTAGCCGAGCAGGTGCAGGGCGATGATCGAGTACACGGCCGGGGGCTGGATGCCGCCCCAGCAGCCGTCGTTCTCCTGCCGCTCGATGATCCAGCGGGCGGCGCTGTTCATGGCCGCCCGCCGCAGCCCGGCGGGCACGACCCTGCGCAGGGAGTGCAGGCCCCTGTCCATGCGCTGGAACGCGCCGTCCCAACTCAGCGGCGGGGCGAGCGGCTTGCGGGGGTTCGGGTGCGCCGGGTCGGTGTGCAGTTCGTCGAGCGGGAAGGGCGCGGGGCGCACCGGCCGCTTCGCGGAGACGACCGTCAGCGGGACGATGGTCTGCCGGGCCCAGCAACCGAAGTCGTAGATGTTGAGCGGCACCCACTTCGGGAAGAAGATGAGCTCCGGCGGGAGTTCGGGCAGGTCCTCCCACTTCCACCAGCCGAACAGGGCCAGCCAGATGCGGGTGAAGACCCTGGCCTCGGCGATGCCGCCCCGCGCGCGGACCCAGGCGGCGGCCCGAGCCATGTGCGGGGCGTCGGGCGCGTCACCGGCGAGGCGGAGCGCGACGTAGGCCTCGACGGTGGTGGAGAGTTCGCCCGGTCCGCCGTGGAAGGTGGACCAGGTGCCGTCCTCGCGCTGCTCACCTCGGATGAACAGGGCGGCGGCCTGCGTGGTCTTCTCGTCGCGGATCCCGAGGAACTGACGCAGCAGCAGGTCCTCGGCGTCCATCGTGACGTTGGTCTCGAGGTCGCCCTTCCACCAGCCCTGGGCGTCCTGGCGGGAGAGCAGGAAGTCGGTGGCACGCCGGGCGGCGCGTGCGGCGGCCTGCGGTGCCCCGGCCGCCCCGGGGGTGTGCGTGTCGGTGTCGCTGGCCGCGGCGGCGCGGGGCGGCAGGGCCCCGAAGCTTCCGTCGGTCGTCGCTGTCATGGCTTCCCCTTCGTGCAGTCCTGCAAGGTGTGCATCTGCTGTGGGTCCGCCGTCGGCCGGTGCCCGCGGCACCGGCCGGCGACTACGCGAGGGTTATTCGGCCGATAGTGATCATCTCTTTCGTACGACGACGAAGTCCGCGAGCGCCGTGAACTGCTCCCGCACCCGGTCGGGCATGTCGACGGCGTCGAGGGCCTCGATGGCGATGGTGTGCTGACGGCGTGCCTCACCGGCGGTCCACTCGCGGCCGCCGGCCTCCTCGATCAGGGCGGCGCGGGCCGCGAACTCCTCCTCGGAGAAGTTCGCGAAGTCGCTGGCCTCGGCGTCGGCGGCGAGCAGCTCGCCGAGCCGCTCGGAGGCGGGGCCGCCCGCCGCGAGCGCGGCCACCACGGGCAGCGACTTCTTGCGCTGTCGCAGGTCGCTCCAGGTCTGCTTGCCCGTGGCGTCCGGGTCGCCCCAGATGCCGAGCAGGTCGTCGACGGCCTGGAAGGCGAGGCCCAGGTGGTAGCCGTACTTCTCCAGGGTGTCGGCGGTGCGGTCGTCGGCGCCGCCGAGGACCGCACCGATGGAGCTGGCACAGGCGAGCAGGGCGCCGGTCTTGTTGCCCTCCATCTCCAGGCACTCCTCGACACTGACCCGGTCGCGGTGCTCGTAGGAGATGTCCTGGGCCTGGCCGTCGATCAGGGCGCGGGTGGCGGTGGTCAGCCGGCGGGCCGCACGGCCGGCCTCGACGGTGCCGAGTTCCAGGAGCACCTCGTTGGCCAGGGCGAACAGGGCGTCGCCGACCAGGATGGCCTGGGCGGGGCCGTGCACCTTCCAGACCGTGTCGCGGTGGCGGCGCTGCTCGTCGCCGTCCATGAGGTCGTCGTGGAGGAGGGAGAAGTTGTGGACGAGTTCCACGGCGACCGCGCCGGGGACGCCCGTCTCGGGGGCGGCGGACATGACCTCGGCGGACAGCACGGCGAGGGCGGGGCGCACGGCCTTGCCCCCGTCGCCCTCGGCGGGCCTGCCCTGGGCGTCGATCCAGCCGAAGTGGTAGGCGGCAACAGTGTCCATGGGAGGGGCCAGGCGGTCGACGGCCGCCCGCAGTACCGGAGTGGCCAGGGTCCGGCCGCGCTCCAGCAGCGCGGTCACGTCCACCGCCTCGGCAGTCCTCGAGGCCGGGGGCACAGTGGGCACAGTCTCTCCTCTTGTTGCGGTGCCGGAGGTACGGGGGCCGCCTGCCGCGTCGTGCCGAGCGAGCATCACGCCGCCTCCTCGAACGCGAAGAGGTGCTGCGGGCGGGGCCGGCCCAGGGCGCTCAGCACGGCGTCCGCCGCGCTCACGCCGCTGCGGACCGCACTCTCCATGGTCGCGGGCCACCCGGTGGCGGTCCACGCTCCGGCCAGGTACAGGCCGGGTGCCTTGGTGCGGGCACCGGGCCTGAGACGCCCGACGCCGGGGGTGGGAGCGAACGTCGCGGTCCGCTCCCGGGTGACGAAGAAGTCCCTCACTGCCGCGCCCCGGGCCCGCGGCAGCAGCCGCTCCAGCTCGGGCAGATACCGCTCGCGCAGCACCGCCACGGGGGCGTCGATCTCGTCCTGGGCCGCCGACTGGGACACGGCGAGGTACTGGCCCTCGCGCAAGCCGGACGCCTCGGTGCGGTCGAACACCCACTGCACGGGGCTGCCGAGGGCGGTGAAGAAGGGCCGGGCGAGGACCGTGCGGTCGTACACCACGTGGACGTTGAGGATCGGCGCGGTGCCGATCCGCAGGAGCCGCTCGGGGGCGTCGACAGCCCCCTCGGGGAGCAGCCCGTGCGCCTCGCGCTGCGGTACGGCCAGCACCACGGCGTCGGCGTCGAGGCTCTCGCCGGGGACCTCGACGCGCCAGCGGCCGTCCGGCCGTGCACAGACGGAGGTGACGCGCGTGCGGAGCTCGGTGCGCACGCCGGCGCGGTCGAGGGCCTCGCGGGCCAGCCGGTCGTGGAGGTCGCCGAGCGGGACGCTCGCCCAGCCGATGTCGGCCGCGCCCGGGTCGGACAGCAGGCCGGTTCTGAACACCATGGCGGCGAGCGCCAGGGAGGAGTCGGCGGCGACGGCGTTGAGGGTGGCGACCCCGACCAGGTCCCACAGCGCCTCGACGGCGCGGGCGGACTGGCCGTGCGCGGCCAGCCAGCTGCCGAAGTCCTGGGCGTCCAGCGCCGGGTCGGCCGGGTCGAGGTTCCTCAGCGCGAGCGCGGCACGTCCGACCCTGGCGCGTTCGGCGAGCGACAGGTGCGGGTAGGTGGCGAGGCTGCGGCCCAGGTGCAGCGGCACGGGCAGCGCGTCGCGCCGCAGCCTGCCCAGGCGCCGGCCGACGGGGCGGTCGGCGTCCAGGACGGGGACGTCGAGCCGGTGCTGCAGCGGGGCCAGGGCCGCGCCCTCGATGCGGTCGAGGAACCACCGGTAGGCGGTGCAGCACCGCAGGTAGACGTGCTGTCCGTTGTCGACGATGAGGTCCTTGCGCCGGAAGGAGAAGGCCAGGCCGCCCAGCCGGGGCCGGCCCTCCAGCAGCGTGACGCGCACTCCGGCGTCGGCGAGGGCGAGCGCGGTGGTGACACCGGCGAGCCCGCCGCCCACCACGACGGTGTGCCGTCCCTCCGCGGCCGGTCCGTGGGACCGCGTGCCGTGGGTCATCGCACCCCCTCCCCCGCGCGGCGGCCGTGCCGCGCGATGCCCGCGCGGGAGGCCGTCTGTGTCAGGGACGCGCCCACGGGGCGGGGGGTTGCCCGCTGTTCCCCGTCGGCGGCGGCTCCTTCGGCGCTCACACCCGCCTCCTGACGGCTCGTCGCGTGACGTGCCGGGCGTCGAGACCCGACAGACCGCGCACGGCCACGTACGCCTTCTCACGGCCCGGCAGCGAGACCCGGCCGCGCAGCACCGCCTGCGGGTCGCGCTCGATGCGGTCGAGGAGGCGGCGGTAGATGCCGGCCATGGCCGCGACGCAGGCGCCGCTGCGCCGGTCGAGCATGGGCAGCAGCCGGTAGCCCTCGGCGAACAGGGCCCGGGCCCGGCGTACCTCGAAGTGCACGAGCCCCGCGAAGTCCGAGCCCTCGGGCGGGCGGGGACCGCTGAAGCCGGCGGAGCAGCCGAACTTGGCGAGGTCGTCGGCGGGCAGGTAGGTGCGTCCGCCCTCGGCGTCCTCGCGGACGTCGCGGAGGATGTTGGTGAGTTGGAGCGCGAGACCGAGCGTGTCGGCGTACTCCGGCGCGCGGTCGACTCCGCGCGCCCCCGGTTCGGTCCCGAACACGCCGAGCGACAGCCGTCCGATGGCGCCGGCCACACAGCGGCAGTAGACCTTCAGGTCGTCCCAGGTCTCGTACGTCTCGCCGCGGACGTCCATCTGGACGCCGTCGATGAGCTCGTCCAGGCCGCCCAGCGGGATCGGGAAGTGCGCGGCGGCGTGCGTGAGGGCGACGGCGACCGGGTCGGTGTCGTCCTCGCCGACCCCGCCCTCGCGGATCCGGGTGAGCAGCGCCCGCGTCTCCTCCAGCCGGGCCACCTTGACCTCGTCGGCGAGCGGGCCGTCGCCGATGTCGTCGACGCGCCGCGAGAACGCGTAGAGCGCCGACATGGCACGGCGCTGGGGCGTCGGCAGCAGACGGATGCCGTAGGCGAAGTTGCGGGCCTGCCGCCCGGTGACGGCCTCGCAGTAGCTGTAGGCGGCGAGTACCGGTGCGGACGTGTGCGGTTCGGATTCCACGGTCCGGATCACCCCTCTCCTCGCAGGATCACGCCCACCTCACGCAGCACCTGGAGCTTGCCGGGCTTGGGCGGGCCGGGAAGTACGTCGAAGTCGGCGGCGGCGACCGCCCTCAGCGCCGCCCTTCCCCCCGCCATGAAGCCCGCGAGCAGCAGTCTCAGCCTGCCGTGGACGCTGCCCACCAGGGGTGCGCCCTCGTCCAGCAGGTCGCGTGCCCTGCGCGCCTCGTACGCCACCAGCGCGCGGACCGACGCCCCGGCGCTCGCGACGGCGAGGTCCTCCTCCTGGACGTGGAAGCGCTTCAGGTCGGCGGCGGGCAGGTACACCCGGTCGCGGCGCAGGTCCTCGGCCACGTCCTGGAGGTGCTCGACGATCTGCAGGGCGGTGCAGATCATGTCGGAGCGGCGGATCCGCTCGGGCGTCGAGGTGCCGGTGACGGCGAGGACGAGACGGCCGACCGGGTTGGCGGACAGCTCGCAGTAGGCGAGCAGGTCGTCGTAGGTCTCGTAGCGGCCCACCAGCTGGTCCTGGCGGTTGGCGGCGATCAGGCCGAGGAACGGCTCGGGGGTCAGCGCGTGCCGCCGCACGGTCGGCTGCAGCCGGCGCAGCAGGGGGTGACGGGGAGCGGAGTCGAAGACCCTGCGCAGGTCGGCCTCGAAGGCGTCGAGCAGGACCAGCCGGTCGTCGGCGTCCTGCGGGGACACCCCGAGCAGCCGGGCGTCGGCGCCGCCGGGGGCGAGGTCGCCGTCGCCGATGTCGTCGACGAGACGGGCGAAGCCGTAGACGGCCATGAGGTCGGTGCGCCAGGCCCGGGGCAGGAAGAAGGGGGCCACGGGGAAGTTCTCACCCGCGGCCTTGTCGAGGGTGGCGCGCTCCGGGTCGGGGGTGCGCGCCGTGCCGGTTCCCGTCACCGCCGGCTGCCCGGTGCGGGGACGGCACGTGCTGCGTGGAGCTGGGGAGTTTCCGTAGCCATCGCCGTCACATCTCCCGTTCTACACTGCCGACCCAATACGCACTATTTCGGACACGCCGCCCGGCCGTCCGCACGGTCGTCCGACGGGCGGTGTCGCGCATTATTGCCCTGATTGCCGTGTTTCGGGACCGGTACAGCTTACGTTGTACAACGCGACACGGTTCGTCAGGGTGGCCCGCACCCCAACGAGAACACACCGATCGACCCCAAGATTCCTGTCGTGGACGGGAGTTGACGCTTCCTTTGCAGACGCCGGGCCCCGCCGGAACAGTTCCGCCGGGGCCCTGGCCGGATCGCGCTACTTGCCCGTGAACTTCTCGTACTCCTTGAGGACCTCGTCGGTCGGGCCGTCCATGCGCAGTTCGCCGCGCTCCAGCCACAGGACGCGGTCGCAGGTGTCGCGGATGGACTTGTTGTTGTGACTGACCAGGAAGACCGTGCCGGCTTCCTTGCGCAGCTCCCGGATGCGGTCCTCGGAGCGCTTCTGGAACTTCCGGTCGCCGGTGGCGAGGGCCTCGTCGATCATCAGGACGTCGTGGTCCTTGGCCGCGGCGATGGAGAAGCGGAGCCGGGCCGCCATGCCGGAGGAGTAGGTGCGCATCGGCAGGGTGATGAAGTCGCCCTTCTCGTTGATGCCGGAGAAGTCGACGATGTCCTGGTAGCGCGCCTTGATCTCCTCGCGGGACATGCCCATGGCGAGCCCGCCCAATATGACGTTGCGTTCGCCGGTGAGGTCGTTCATCAGGGCCGCGTTGACGCCGAGCAGGGAGGGCTGGCCGTCGGTGTAGACCTTGCCCCGCTCGGCGGGGAGCAGCCCGGCGATCGCACGCAGCAGCGTCGACTTGCCGGAGCCGTTGGAGCCGATCAGGCCGATGGCCTCGCCGCGGTAGGCGACGAAGGACACCCCGCGCACGGCGTGCACCTTGCGCACACCGCGCGCCGTGTCGTCGGAGCCCCGCTTGAGGATGCGGCTGAGGGCGGCGGTGGCACTGCCCTTGCCGGACTTGGCGCCGTTGACGCGGTAGACGATGTGCAGATCGTCCGCGATGACGGTGGGAACCCGCTCCTGCTGCTCAGCCACGGCCGTACCTCTCCTCCGCCTTCCAGAAGTACACGAAACCGCCGAGGGCGAACAGCACGGCCCAGCCGGCCGCGACCGCCCACACGTGGTCGGGCAGGTACCGCGAGCCGTAGTCGTCGATCAGGGCGAAGCGCATCAGGTCCATGTAGATCGCGGCCGGGTTCCACTGCAGGACGTTGGCGATCCAGGACGGCTTGTCCGCCAGGAAGATCGGGATGGAGAACATGACGCCGGACGCGTACATCCAGGTCCGCATCACGAACGGCATCAGTTGCGCGAGGTCCGGGGTCTTGGCGCCCGCCCTGGCCATGATCAGCGCCAGACCGGTGTTGAAGCAGAACTGCAGGACCAGCACCGGCACGATGAGCAGCCAGGACAGGTCCGGGTAGTGGCCGAAGCCGACCGCGATCGCGAACAGCACGATCATCGAGAACAGCAGCTGCTGCAGCTGCTGCAGCGCGAAGGAGATCGGCAGGGACGCCCGCGGGAAGTGCAGGGCCCGGACCAGGCCGAGGTTGCCGGAGATGGCACGCACGCCCGCCATCACCGAGCTCTGCGTGAAGGTGAACACGAACACGCCCGTGACGAGGAACGGGATGTAGACCTCGCGGGACATGCCCCGGTCGGCCTCCAGCAGCAGGCCGAAGATGAAGAAGTACACGGCCGCGTTCAGCAGCGGCGTGGCCACCTGCCACAGCTGGCCGAGCTTGGCCTGACTGTACTGGGCGGTCAGCTTCGCCCGCGAGAAGGCGAGGATGAAGTGCCGCCGGTCCCAGAGCTGAGTCACGTACTCCAGCAGCGAGGGCCGGGCGCCGCTCACGCTCAGGCCGTACTTGGCGGCGAGCTCCTTCGCCGTGAGGCCCTCGTCGGGCGCCGCGGGCGCGCTCACCGCGACCGTGGCGTCGTGCGTTGTCTCACTCACTAGTGGAAACTTTCGTCTTCGGGATAGGCGGCCTGTGCGGGCCTGCTTGAGCCGGGGCCAGGGTAGGCCCCCTCGGACACTCCCGGGTGGTCCCGGGTGGTCCCGGACACGAGCCTGTCAGATGACCGGGGGCCGGCCCAGCCGGGTCAGCCGCCACACCGTACGCCACTTCATCGGACGGCGGGGCCCGCAGGGGGTGGTCCAGCCCTCGCGGAATCCGCCGAACCAGGCCCGCAGCGCGGGCCGCGAGGGACGGCGCAGGAGGGTGAGCAGCAGCCACACGCCCAGGTACACCGGCACCAGGAGCGCGGGCAGGTTGCGGCGGGCCAGCCAGACGCGGTTGCGGGCGACCATGCGGTGGTACACCGCGTGCCGTGAGGGGGCGGTCGTCGGGTGGTAGAGCACCATGTCGGCGCGGTAGTCGATCATCCAGCCGGCGTCCAGGGCGCGCCAGGCCAGGTCGGTCTCCTCGTGGGCGTAGAAGAACTCGTCCGGCAGGCCGCCGACGTCGGCGAAGACGCGGGTGCGGACGGCGTTGGCGCCGCCGAGGAAGGTGGTGACCCGGGAGGAGCGCATCGGGTCGGAGGCGCGCAGCCGGGGCACGTGCCGGCGCTGGGTGACGCCGGTGTCGGGGTCGGCGATGCGGAAGCTGACGATGCCGAGCTTCGGGTCGGCCTCGAACGCCTTGCGGCACAGCTCGGCGGTGTCGTGGTGCGCGAGCAGGCCGTCGTCGTCGAGGAAGAGCAGGATGTCGACGTCGCGGCCGGCCGGGCCGAAGGCCTCGATGCCGACGTTGCGGCCGCCGGGGATGCCGAGGTTCTCGGGCAGTTCGACGGTGCGGACGCCCTCGGGGACGTCCGGGACGGGCGAGCCGTTGCCGACGACGACGACCTCGACGGGGTCGCCGTCCTGCTTGGCGACGGAGTCGAGCAGGGCGCGCAGTTCGTCGGGGCGGTTGCCCATGGTGATGATGACGGCCCCGACCTTCATGGCGCTCACTTCAGCCTGCTGGAGGCGAGGATGGACACCAGGTGCAGCAGCGTCTGCACCAGGGCGATGCCGGCCAGCACCGCGACGCCGAGCCGGGTGAAGAACAGGTCGCCGCGGGTCTGGTCGACGATCGCCAGCACCAGGATCAGCAGCGACGCCTCTATGCCGAGGATCAGCCGGTGGAACTTCAGGGCGGCGGCGGCCCGGCGGGCCAGCGCCATGCCGGAGGAGCGCATCTCGGCGGCGGCCTCCTGCACCGGCGGCTTGCCGGCCTGGTGCCGGGCGACGCCGACGAGGTCGGTCTCGGCCTTGATCAGGATGGCGCCGAGGGCGGCGAGGGTGCCGAGGAAGGCCCACAGCCAGTCGATGCGGCCGCTGCCCCACAGGTCGGCGGCGCGCAGACCGAAGCCGGTGAGCACCGCGGCGTCGGTCAGGTAGGCGCCGACCCGGTCCAGGTAGACGCCGTTGAGGGAGTACTGCTTCTTCCAGCGCGCGATCTCGCCGTCGACGCAGTCCAGCAGCAGGTACAGCTGGACGCACACCACGCCGAGGACGGCGCCCGGGATCCCCGGCACGAGCAGTGCCGGGGCCGCGAGCACACCGAAGACGGTCATCAGGTAGGTGAGCTGGTTGGGCGTGACCCTGGTGTTCACCAGGTAGCGGTCGACCCGCAGGGACACCTCGCGCATGTAGAGGCGTCCCATCCAGTGCTCACCGCTGCGCCGGTCCTTCACCCCCGCGGGGTGAACGACGGGGCGGAGTTCAGCTACCGATGGCCTTGACATAGTCGGCGTAGACGTCCTTGATCTGTTCGGTGGTCAGGTCGAGGTGTTCGAGGATGGTGTAACGGCCGGGCCGGGTCTCGGGCGCGAACTCGACGGCCTTGACGAACTCCTCCGTCGTGAAGCCGATCTCGTCCGGCAGGACGGGCAGCCCGTGGCGGCGCAGCACCTCGGCCGTGTACACCGATTCCTCGTGCGCCCCGCGCAGCCACATCGCGAAGGCCGCGCCGAGACCGCACTGCTCGCCGTGGGCGGCGGCCCGCTGCGGGTAGAGCAGGTCGAAGGCGTGGTTGATCTCGTGGCACGACCCCGAGGCCGGCCGCGAGTCGCCGGAGATCGACATGGCGACGCCGGTGAGGACGAGCGACTCGGCGAGCACCTGCAGGAAGCCGTTGTCGCCGACGCCCGCCGGGTGCCGGAGCACCGCTTCGCCCGCCTGCCGGGCCATGGCGGCGGCCAGCCCGTCGATCTTCTCGCCCTTGACGCGGTTGGCCAGTTCCCAGTCGGCGATCGCGTTGATGTTGGAGATCGCGTCACCGATGCCGGCGCGCACGAAGCGGACCGGGGCCTCACGGATGACGTCCAGGTCGATGACGACCGCGATCGGGTTGGGCACGCCGTAGGAGCCGCGGCCCGCGTCGTTGTCGAGGGTCGCGACCGGCGAGCACAGACCGTCGTGCGCGAGGTTCGTGGGCACGGCGACCAGGGGCAGGCCGACGCGTGCCGCGGCGAACTTGGCGCAGTCGATGATCTTGCCGCCGCCGAGCCCGACCACGGCGTCGTAGCGGCCGGCCTGCATGTCGCCGGCCAGCCGGACGGCGTCGTCGAGGGTGCCGCCGCCGACCTCGTACCAGGTGGCGCCGGGCATGCTCGGCGCGATGCGCTCGCGCAGCCTGGCGCCGGAGCCGCCGCTGACGGCGACGGCGAGGCGGCCGGAGTGCGAGATGCGCTCGTCGGCGAGGACGCAGGCCAGGTCGTCGAGGGCACCCGGGCGGATGTCCACGACGAGCGGGGAGGGGATCAGCCGGGTCAGTACTGGCACGCGATCTCCCGTCCGCGGGCGAGGTCGTCGTGGTTGTCGATCTCCACCCACTTGACGTCGCCGATCGGCGCCACGTCGATGCGGAAGCCGCGGTTCACAAGCTCCTGGTAGCCGTGCTCGTAGAACTGCTGCGGGTCCGCCTCCCACACGGTCCTCAGCGCGTCGGCGAGTTCGGGGGCGGCGTCGCCCTCGATGAGGGTGACGCCGATGTACTCGCCGGTCGCCTCGGCGGGGTCCATCAGCTTGGTGATCCTCGTCATGCCCTTCTCGGGGTCGACGACGACCTTCATCTCCTCGTCGGCGAGGTCCTTGACCGTGTCCAGGGCCAGGATGATCCTCTTGCCGTCGCCGCGGGCGGCGAGCAGCGTCTTCTCGACGGAGACCGGGTGGACGGTGTCGCCGTTGGCGAGGATCACGCCGTCCTTGAGGGCGTCACGGCCGCACCACAGGGAGTAGGCGTTGTTCCACTCCTCGGCCTTGTCGTTGTCGATGAGGGTGAGCTTGAGGCCGTACTTCGCCTCCAGCGCCTCCTTGCGCGCGTACACGGCTTCCTTGCGGTAGCCCACGATGACGGCGACCTCGGTCAGGCCGATCTCGGCGAAGTTGCCGAGGGTGAGGTCGAGAACCGTCGGCCCGTCCTCCTCGCCCGCCAGCCCCACCGGTACCAGCGCCTTGGGAAGTCTGTCGGTGTAGGGGCGCAGACGCCGTCCGGCGCCGGCGGCCAGCACGAGGCCGATCATGCGGGTTCTCCTTCATCGTGTACGGCGGGTGCGCCGACCTGGTGGGCGGCGACCCAGAAGCGGATGCTCTCGGCGAGCACCACCAGGGCCACGGCCACGGCGAGGACCGTGAGCGCGACCGTGAACTGCGAGGCGGTGAGCAGCGCGGCGAGGACGGTGACGAGCAGCGTTCGTCCCTCGTGCCCCCCGATGGAACGCACCAGCCAGGCGGGGGGCGCTCCGGCGTTGCCGCGGATGCGGTACACCGTGTCGTAGTGATGGTAGGCGACCGCGGCCACCAGCCCGAAAGCCGCAGGAAGGGCTCCGTTCACGTCCGCGCGGGCCGCCAGGACCAGGACGGTGCCGTACTCGGCGGCCCGGAACAGCGGCGGGACGAGCCAGTCGAGGGCGCCCTTGAGGGGCAGGGCGACGGCGGCGGCCGAGGTGAGGGCGTACAGGACCGCGGCGGCGACGGGCAGCGCGCTGCCGTAGGGCTCCAGGGCCGCGGCGAGGACCAGCAGGACCGCACCGGGCAGGGCGACGAGGAAGCGTGCGCCGAGCGGCGGCCTGGCGGGCAGTCTGCGCAGCACCCCCGCGAGGGCGTCGGCGAGGAGTCCGCTGTCGGCGAGGTCGGCCAGCGCCCGGGCCGCGCGGTCGGTCCGCCGCGCCTTGCGGGTGAGGGAGCGCAGCACGCGGCCCGCCGTGGTGTACGTCGCCGCGAAGGCGCAGCCGGCGAGCAGCGCGTAGAAGGTGATGCGCGGGGTCGTGAGGGCGGTGAGCACCGCGATCATCGCCCAGCGCTCGCCGATGGGCAGGACGATCATGCGGCGGACCCAGACCGTCCAGCCGACGCTGTCGAGCCTGTCGGACAGGGCTGCGGTGGGGCTGGTGTTGACGGTGGCGTCGGTGCCCACGACGTGCGCCTCGTGGAAGGAGAAGTCCACGACGTGCCGGCAGGTCTGCAGGACCATGGCGCCCAGGGCCAGGGCCCATACGTCGTCGCCGCCGCGGGCGGCGCCGAGGGCGAGGCCGGCGTAGTAGGCGTACTCCTTGGCCCGGTCGAAGGTGGCGTCGAGCCAGGCGCCGAGGGTGGAGTACTGCAGGGAGTAGCGGGCGAGCTGCCCGTCGGTGCAGTCCAGCACGAACGAGGCGATCAGCAGGACGCCGGCCGCGACGAAGCCGCCGCGGGTGCCGGTGGCCGCGCAGGCCGCCGCTATGAGCGCGGTGAGCAGGGAGGCGGTGGTGACCTGGTTCGGGGTCAGGCCGCGGCGTGCGCACCAGCGGGCGAGGTAGCGGGAGTAGGGGCTGATGCAGAAGGTGGTGAAGAAGCCGTCGCGCGCCTTCACGGCCGACTTCAGGCGCACGGCCTCGTCGTCGACGTCCGCCACCGCCTGCCGGGCCTCGTTGCGGGCCTGCGGGTCGGCCGGGACGGCGGCGACGAGGGTGCCCAGCTCGGGGCGGTGCACGTCGGCGCCGTCGGCGTCCAGCGCGGCCAGGACGCGGTCGGCGAGGCTGTCCACCAGGGTGGTGCCGCCGCCGGTGGAGTTCTCGCGGGCCATCGCCCGGGTCAGGGCGGGGCGCCCGGCGGGCCGGGCGGTGACGGCGCCCGGAATCGCGGCCAGCGGGAAGCGGGGGTCGGTCAGGCCGAGCCGCAGCGCGTGCACGTGGCCCACGAACCGGGCGTCGACCAGGGCGACCCGCTCGTCGCCCGGGACCTCGGCGAGGAGCGTCTCGGCCTCGACGGCGTCACCGGCGAACCGGACGTCGAACCCGAGGGACCGCAGGTCGCCCTCGATCGACGATCCGGGGACCGGCTGCCCGGTGAGGATGGCGGTCGACAACCGAATTCACTCCCTGGGGACCGGCGCTCCGCACCGGTGCTGTACATGATGGGGGCGGCCGCGCCGGTCACTCCCGGGGCGGCATGTCGGCAGAGGCTATCGGATGGCCGGAAGGCCGTGTTCACCGCCCGTTGGGCGGCTCGATCGACGCAGTTCGCCCGAGCCCTGCCGCGATCATCTTGGTGGATCCGGGGCCCGCCCCACAAACCGCGCCCCGCAGACCGGACATCGGGGACATTGCGCGGGTGCCGGGCCGGGCGGCATAGGGTGGACGACCATGACTTGGCTGATCACCGGCGGGGCCGGCTACATCGGGGCCCACGTGGCCAGGGCCATGACGGAGGCCGGGGAGCGCGTCGTCGCCCTGGACGACCTGTCCGCCGGGGTGCCCGCGCGGCTGCCGTCCGCCGTTCCGCTCGTGCGGGGTTCCTCGCTCGACGGGGAGCTGCTGAAGCGGGTCCTCGCCGAGCACGCCGTGACGGGCGTGGTGCATCTCGCGGCACGCAAGCAGGTCGCCGAGTCGGTGGCGCAGCCGACGCGGTACTACCGGGAGAACGTGGGCGGCCTGGCGACCCTGCTCGACGCGGTGGCCGAGGCGGGGATCGGGCGGTTCGTCTTCTCCTCCTCGGCGGCGGTGTACGGCGACCCGGGCGTGGACCTCATCACCGAGGACACGCCGTGCGCGCCGGTGAACCCGTACGGCGAGACCAAGCTCGCCGGGGAGTGGCTGGTGCGTGCGGCGGGCCGGGCGCACGGGATCTCCACGGTGTGCCTGCGGTACTTCAACGTGGCGGGCGCCGCCGCTCCGGAACTGGCCGACACGGGAGTGTTCAACATCGTCCCGATGGTCTTCGACCGGCTGACCCGCGACGAGGCCCCGAGGATCTTCGGCGACGACTACCCGACCCCCGACGGCACCTGCGTACGGGACTACATCCACGTCGCCGACCTGGCCGAGGCCCATCTCGCGGCGGCCCGGCGGCTGGCCGAGGGCGGTGTCACGGGTGACCTGACGGTCAACATCGGCCGCGGTGAGGGCGTCTCGGTCCGGGAACTGATCGCGGTCATCGGCGAGGTCACCGGCGACCGGCGGCCCCCGGTGGTCGAAGAGCGCCGCCCGGGGGACGCCCCGCGGGCGGTCGCGTCCGCGGCCCGGGCGGCCGCGGAACTCGGCTGGACGGCACGGCGCGGGGTGCGGGAGATGACCGAGTCGGCCTGGCGGGGCTGGCGGCTCCACCACGGCTCCTGACCGTCGCACCGCCCTGACCTGCGCGTCGTTTCCGCAGGTCAGGGCACATGACAACGGTGTTCAGTGCCGCGTTGCCCATACCCCCTCCCCGTAGTTGACTGGGGTGCCCGGGCACGATCGGCGGACACAGGAGGGTGACTTTCCATGGGGGCTGGGCACGATCACGGGCACGCGCACGGCGCGGCCGGCGGTACGGCGACCTCGGCGTACCGCGGCAGGCTGCGGATCGCGCTGGCGATCACGCTCGGCATCGTCGTCGTCCAGATCGTCGGGGGTGTCCTCGCCGACTCGCTGGCCCTGGTGGCGGACTCGGCGCACATGGCGACGGACGCGCTGGGGCTGGCCATGGCACTGCTCGCCATCCACTTCGCGAGCCGCCCCCCGAGCGAACGCGCCACGTTCGGCTACGCACGCGCCGAGATCCTGGCGGCCCTGGCCAACTGCCTGCTGCTGCTCGGGGCCGGCGGGTACGTCGTGTACGAGTCGGTGCAGCGGTTCATCACCCCTGCGGACACCGAGGGCCGGCTGGCTCTGGTGTTCGGCGCGATCGGTCTGGCCGCCAACCTCGTCTCCCTGTCGCTGCTGATGCGCGGGCAGAAGGAGAGCCTGAACGTGCGGGGCGCGTTCCTGGAGGTGGCCGCGGACGCCCTGGGCTCGGTCACGGTCATCCTGTCGTCGCTGGTGATCATGCTCACCGGCTGGCAGCCCGCCGATCCGATCGCCTCGCTGGTCATCGCTCTGATGATCGTTCCCCGGACGTGGAAGCTGCTGCGCGAGACGCTCGACGTGCTGCTGGAGGCGGCGCCCAAGGGCGTCGACATGGCCCAGGTGCGGGCGCACATCCTGGCGACGGACGGGGTGGAGGACGTGCACGACCTGCACGCGTGGACGATCACCTCCGGCATGCCGGTGCTGTCGGCGCACGTGGTGGTCAGCACCGAGACGCTGAACGCGATAGGGCACGAGAAGATGCTCCACGAGCTCCAGGGCTGCCTCGGCGACCACTTCGACGTGGAGCACTGCACCTTCCAGCTGGAACCGAGCGGGCACGCCGAGCACGAGGCGCGCCTGTGCCACTGACGCACCGGCCTGCCGAGGCGGCCGGGGCGGGTGGGGCGCACTGCGCCCGGCGCGCGCCGGGGAATGCGGCCCTGCGGCGCACGCAGGCGCCCTGACTCCCGGAGCACCCGCCGGGGACGATTTTCGGTCCGGCGGGCCGGGCACGATCCCCTTCCGGGTCCCTCTCCCCGGTCTCCCGGCGGCGCCGTCCGCGCTCCGTGTCGCCCGCCCGGGACATGCGGGCGGGCAGCGAAGTGCCGGGAGTGCCGGATTCGTACGGCAGACTTGGGGCGCGAAGACCGATGTGAAGGATGGGTATGCCGATCACACCTGCCACCGCGACGCACAGCCCGTCGAACGGCACCGCAGACGCGATTTTGCTGGAACTCGTCGACGAGGACGGCGTGACGATCGGCACCGCGGAGAAGCTCGCCGCTCACCAGCCGCCCGGGCGGCTGCACCGCGCGTTCTCCGTGTTCCTGTTCGACGAGTACGGCCGGCTGCTGCTCCAGCAGCGCGCGCTGGGCAAGTACCACTCCCCCGGTGTGTGGTCCAACACGTGCTGCGGCCACCCCTACCCCGGTGAGGCGCCCTTCGCGGCGGCGGCGCGGCGCACGTTCGAGGAACTCGGCGCGTCCCCCTCGCTGCTGGCCGAGGCGGGCACGGTCCGCTACAACCACCCGGACCCGGAGTCGGGTCTGGTGGAGCAGGAGTACAACCACCTGTTCGTCGGCATGGTGCAGGCCGTGCTGCGGCCGGACCGGGAGGAAGTGGCCTCGACGGTCTTCGTGACGCCGCCGGAACTGGCCGAGCGGCACGCCAAGGACCCGTTCTCGGCCTGGTTCATGACCGTGCTGGACGCGGCCCGGCCCGCGATCAGGGAGCTGACGGGCACGTCGGCCGGATGGTGAGGCGATTCCCCGGGCCCTGACGCGTTTCCGGGCCTCGGGGGCCCGTCGGCGGTTCCCCGCGTCCTCCGAGGCCCGGCGCGGCCGGCGGCCCCCGGGCAGCCGGGCGGTTCGAGCCTAGGGCAGGCGGGCGGGTGCGAGCGGCAGGGCGGCCCAGATCACCTTGCCGCCGCTCGCGGTGTACTCGACCTCGCAGACCCCGCCGGCCTCCCGGGTGATCTCGCGCACCAGGAGGAGCCCGCGCCCGCCGGTGCGGCCGTGGTCGGTCTCCAGTGCCGTGGGCCGGTAGGGGTGGTTGTCCTCCACGGACAGGCGCAGCCACTGCGCGCCGACGGCCACCTCGACGGCGATCGTCGGCGAGAGCACCGCCGCGTGCTTCACGGCGTTCGTCACCAGCTCGGAGACGATCAGCAGCAGCCCCTGGGCCAGGTCGTCCGAGACCGGTACGCCCTGGCGCAGCAGCAGGTCCCGCACGGCGTGCCGGGCCTGCGGGACGGAGGCCTCCACCGCGGGCGCGGTGAACCTCCAGACCCCTTCGTACGGCAGCGGATCCGCGGGCCCCGGACCGAGGGGCACCGCGCCGCCCTCGGGGCGCCGGCCGATTCCGCGCCCGTCGTCGTCCATCGTCCGGTCGCCACCCTCGCGCTCGATTGTCGCCACACGTCGAGTGTTGGGAACGATGCGCTCCCCTCCTCGGAGCTGAACAGAAGTCAGCAACTATCGAGCACTTCTGACCGTCGGCGTATGACACGGTCAGTTGTGGGACTGGTCCTGTCCCTGTTGTGCCGTCTCGGCGAACTATTCGGGTTGTACGGGTTTGGCATCCGGATAGCATCCGGCGCATGGAGCCCCTGCTGGACCACGCCGTGACCGACTCGGTCGCGACGGTCGTCATCCGCCACCCCGAGAAGCGCAACGCCATGACCGCCGGGATGTGGCGGGCCCTGCCACCGCTGCTGCACGACCTCGCGGTCGATCCGGCCGTACGGGCGCTGGTGCTGACCGGCGAGGGGCGCACGTTCTGCGCCGGTGCCGACATATCGACACTGCGGGGCTCCCCCGAGGAGGCGCAGGGGCTGGCCGTACGGGCCGAGGAGGCCCTGGCCGCCTTCCCCAAACCGACCCTGGCGGTGATCCGGGGGTACTGCGTGGGCGGCGGCGCACAGCTCGCGGCCGCCTGCGATCTGCGGTTCGCCGAGGAGGGCGCCCTGTTCGGGGTGACACCCGCGAAGCTCGGCATCGTGTATCCGGCGTCCTCGACCCGGCGGCTGGCGTCCCTGGTGGGTCCGGCCACCGCCAAGTACCTGCTGTTCTCCGGGGAGCTGATCGACGCGGGCAGGGCGCTGCGCACCGGACTGGTCGACGAGGTCCTGCCCGAGGGCGAACTCGGCAAGCGGGCGGCGGAGTTCACCCGCGTCCTGGTGTCGCGCTCGCAACTGACGCAGGCGGCGGCCAAGGAGTTCGCGGACGGGCGTACGGACCGGGACGCGTACTGGGCCGGGCAGGCACGCGGCAGCGGCGACGCCGCGGAGGGCGTCGCCGCGTTCCTGGAGCGAAGGCAGCCGCGGTTCGGCTGGGTCGTGCCTACGTCAGGATGACGCCGGAGTGGGTGCGGACCAGGTCGACCAGGTGGGCCGGGGCCTTCTCGGGTGATCCGGCGTCGTAGGGCGGCTGGGGGTCGTACTCGGTGGCCAGCTGGACGATGCGGGCGTGGTCGTCGCCCGCGATCCGGCCGAGGAGCGTCAGGCCCATGTCGATGCCGGCGGAGACGCCGGCCGCGGTGACGTACTTGCCGTCGGTGACGACCCGTTCGCCCGTGGGCTCGGCGCCGTGCCGGCGCAGCTCGTCCAGGGCCAGCCAGTGGGAGGTCGCGCGGCGGCCCCGCAGGAGCCCGGCGGCGGCCAGCAGCAGGGAGCCGGTGCACACGGACGTCGTCCAGGTGCTGGTGGCGTCCGCGGTGCGCAGCCAGCCGGCCAGCGGGCCGTCGGACGCCAGCGGGAGCGGGCCGGGGCCGCCGGGGACGACGACGATGTCGGGGCTCGGCACGTCGGCCAGGGGCCGGTCGGCGACGAGGGCGAGGCTGCCGGTGTCGTTGCGCACGGGGCCGGCCTCCTCGGCGACGAACACCGTCTCGGCGCCGGGCAGACGGCCCAGGGTCTCGTAGGGGCCCACGGCGTCGAGGGCGGTGAAGCCCTCGTAGAGGGCGATGGCGATCTGCATGGTGTCCCTTCGGTCGGCGGGCAGGCATGAGAAGGGGTGACCCGTCCCGTTCAGGGCGCTGTCACCGGGCGGAAGCGCCGGCGGTACTCGGCAGGTGACGTCCCCAGGGCCTTGAGGAAGGCGCGGCGCATCGCCTCCGGGGTGCCGTAGCCGCTGCTGCGGGAGATCTCCTCGACGCCGTCGGCGGTGTCCTCCAGCAGACGGCGGGCGTGTTCCAGCCGGACGCGGTCGACGTAGCGGCCCGGTGTCGTGCCGGTCTCGGCACGGAACGCGCGGGCGAAGTGGCGGGGCGACAGCCGGGCGCGGGCGGCGAGGGACTCCACCGACAGGTCGGCCCCGGGGCGTTCGGCGATGTAGCGCTGGACCTCGCGCAGGGGCTCGCGGTGTGCGGTCTGGGCGGCGAGCTGGGCACTGAACTGGGCCTGGTTGCCGGGCCTGCGCAGGAACACGAACAGGTGCCGTGCGACGGTCAGGGCGGTCTGCCGGCCCAGATCCTCCTCGACCAGGGCGAGGGCGAGGTCGATCCCGGCGGTGACGCCGGCCGAGGTGGCGACGTTCCCGTCGCGGACGTAGACGGGGTCGGGGTCGATCTCGACGCTGGGATGCCGGCGGGCGATCCTGTCGCAGTACGCCCAGTGCGTGGTGATCCGGCGGCCGTCCAGCAGCCCCGCCTCGGCCAGCACGGCCGCGCCGGTGCACACGGACACCAGCCGGGCGGCGCGCGGCCCGTGCTCGCGCACCCAGTCGACCAGCCGCGGATCGGGCCGCAGGCTGCCCTTCCCGCCGGGGACGAGCAGGACGTCCGGGTCGGCCGCGCCGGCCAGCGACCCGTCGGGCACGAGGGTCAGGCCGCTGGTGCTGCGTACGGGCGCCCCGTCCAGGGACGCCGTGCGGATCCGGTACGTGCCCGGACGCAGCAGCTCCGCGCCCGCGAAGACCTCCACGGGCCCGGTGACGTCGAGACTCTGCAGACCGTCGAACAGGACGACGAGAATCGTGCGCTGGGCCATGGTCCCGATTCTTCGCGGGGGCACGACATGGCCGCAATGCCGAGTTCCCCACCTTTCCTGCCATGCCGCGCACGGCCATGGAAGCCATACCAAGCGGTTGGTAACCTCCCCGGCATGACGACTGCCGCCCTGGAGCCGCGCGCCGGCCGACGCTGCCACAACATGCTCAACTCCCTGCACGCGACGCACTACTTCTCACCCGACCTGGGCAGGGAGCTGGGCGCCGTCGGCATCACCGACCCGCAGGCGGCGAACTTCGCCGTGCGTGCCGCGGCCCTCGGTGCCGTCGGCGCGGGGCCGGTGGCGGCCGCCTTCTACAACTACAAGTACGAGCTGGTCGCCCGGCACCTCCCGGCCGTCTGGGAGACGGCCGCACCGTCGCGGGTGCTGGCGGCACGCGCGCGTGCGGTCGACGCGACGCTGCGCCGGCTGCTCGGCCGGGAGGCTCTGGCGTCGGCGGAGATGGCCGAGGCGGCACGGCTCGCGCTGCGCGCCGCCGAGGCGTGCTCGCGCGAGGCGCGGCCCCTGTACGCCGCCCACGCCGACCTGCCCGTCCCCGAGGAGCCGCACCTCGCCTACTGGCACGCGGCGACCCTGCTGCGCGAGCACCGGGGCGACGGTCACCTGGCCGTCCTGGTGTCCGCGGGGCTGGACGGCCTGGAGGCGGTCGTGACGCACACGGCCACGGGCAGGGGCATGGCCCCGAAGTGGGTGTTCACCACCCGGGGCTGGACGCAGGAGGAGTGGGACGCGGCGACGGACCGGCTGCGCGAGCGGGGGCTGCTGGAGGAGTCCGGTGAGCTGAGCGGGCAGGGAGCCGCCCTGCGCACCGAGATCGAGCAGGAGACGGACCGCCTCGACCGCGCCCCGTACGCGCACCTGGGCGCCGAGGGGGTGGCCCGGCTGACCGAGCTGGGCGGGACGTTCGCGCACGCGGCGCTCGTGGCGGGTGCCTTCCCGGCGGACCTGATCGGCAAGGCCTGACGCCGAGCGCTGATGACTTCGTTCCCCCCGGGGTGCGGAGGCCGTGGCCGCCGTCGGGGTGCGGGCGCCGCGCGGCCTCGCCGCCGGGGGCCGTCGGCGGCCCCTCCCGGGCCTGTCCGGGCGGGCGTGCCCGGTCGTGACGCATGGTGAGCCGTTCGCGAGGTACCTGTTCTTCACCGGCCGGTTCGGCCGGGACGAGGAAAGGGGATTTTCGTGTTCCGTGCCATCGCAGACGTGCTGCGCCAGATCGGCGGCGCCATCGCCACCGTCGTGACGCTTCCCTTCCGGGCCCTGGCCCGGCTGTTCGGCGGGGCCTCGTCCTCCACCCGCAGGGCCTGACCGCCCCGCCCGGCCCGCCGGGCCCGCCCTGATCCCCGAGTGTCGGTGTCACCTGCCACAATTGCCGCGCAACCTCAGCGGAGAAGGCGGTACGGGATCGTGACGACACCGGGGTCCAACGGGTCCATCGAAGGCAGGATCGCCGAGGAGCTCGGCGTACGGGAGCGGCAGGTCAGGGCTGCCGTGGAACTGCTCGACAGCGGTTCGACGGTGCCCTTCATCGCCCGCTACCGCAAGGAAGCGACCGAGATGCTCGACGACGCGCAGCTGCGCACGGTCGAGGAGCGGCTGCGCTACCTGCGGGAGCTGGAGGAACGGCGGGCGGCGATCCTCGAGTCGGTGCGCGAGCAGGGCAAGCTCACCGACGAGCTGGAGAGCCGCATCCGGGGCGCCGAGACCAAGGCCCGGCTGGAGGACATCTACCTGCCGTTCAAGCCCAAGCGGCGCACGAAGGCCCAGATCGCCCGTGAGGCCGGTCTCGAGCCGCTGGCGGAGGGGCTGCTCGGCGATCCCACCGTCGACCCCCTCGCCGCGGCCGCCTCGTTCGTCGACGCGGACAAGGGCGTCGCCGACCCGCAGGCCGCCCTCGACGGCGCCCGGGCGATCCTGACCGAGCGGTTCGCCGAGGACGCCGACCTGATCGGCGAACTGCGCGAACGCATGTGGGTGCGCGGGCGGCTCGCCGCCAAGGTGCGCGAGGGCAAGGAGGAGGCGGGCGCGAAGTTCGCCGACTACTTCGACTTCACCGAGCCGTTCACCGAACTGCCCTCGCACCGCGTGCTCGCCATGCTGCGCGGCGAGAAGGAGGAGGTTCTCGACCTCGTCCTCGAACCGGAGGAGCCGACCGACGGCCCCTCCTCGTACGAGGGCGTCATCGCGAACCGGTTCGGGATCGCCGACCGGGGCCGCCCCGGCGACAAGTGGCTGAAGGACACGGTCCGCTGGGCGTGGCGCACCCGCATCCTGGTCCACCTCGGCCTCGACCTCAGGCTGCGGTTGCGCACGGCCGCCGAGGACGAGGCGGTGCGGGTCTTCGCCGCGAACCTGCGCGATCTGCTCCTCGCCGCTCCCGCGGGCACCCGCGCGACGCTCGGCCTCGACCCCGGGTTCCGCACGGGCGTCAAGGTCGCCGTGGTCGACGCGACGGGCAAGGTCGTCGCCACGGACGTCATCCACCCGCACGTCCCCGCCAACCGCTGGAACGAGGCCCTCGCCAAGCTGGCCCGGCTGGCGAAGGAGCACAAGGTCGAGCTGATCGCGATCGGCAACGGCACGGCGTCCCGCGAGACCGACAAGCTCGCCGGGGAGCTCATCGCCGAGCACCCGGAGCTGAACCTCACCAAGGTCATGGTGTCCGAGGCGGGCGCGTCGGTGTACTCGGCGTCCGCGTTCGCCTCGCAGGAGCTGCCCGACATGGACGTGTCGCTGCGGGGCGCCGTGTCGATCGCCCGCCGGCTCCAGGACCCGCTGGCCGAACTGGTGAAGATCGACCCGAAGTCCATCGGCGTCGGGCAGTACCAGCACGACCTGTCGGAGGTGAAGCTGTCCCGTTCGCTGGACGCGGTCGTGGAGGACTGCGTGAACGGCGTGGGCGTGGACGTCAACACCGCCTCGGCCCCGCTGCTGGCCCGGGTCTCCGGCATCACCTCCGGGCTCGCCGAGAACATCGTGGCGCACCGGGACGCCAACGGGCCGTTCACGTCCCGCCGCGAGCTGAAGAAGGTGGCCCGCCTCGGACCCAAGGCGTACGAGCAGTGCGCCGGCTTCCTGCGCATCCGCGGCGGCGACGACCCGCTGGACGCCTCCAGCGTGCACCCCGAGGCCTACCCGGTCGTCCGGCGCATGGTGAAGACGGCCGGGCAGGAGGTCGCCGCGCTCATCGGCAACACCTCCGTACTGCGCTCGCTGCGGCCACAGGACTTCGTGGACGAGTCCTTCGGCCTGCCGACCGTCACCGACATCCTGAAGGAGCTGGAGAAGCCGGGCCGCGACCCGCGTCCGGCGTTCCGGACCGCCGCCTTCAAGGAGGGCGTCGAGAAGATCTCCGACCTGACCCCCGGGATGATCCTGGAGGGCGTGGTGACGAACGTCGCCGCCTTCGGCGCGTTCGTCGACGTCGGCGTCCACCAGGACGGTCTGGTGCACGTCTCGGCGATGTCGAAGACGTTCGTGAAGGACCCGCGTGACGTGGTGAAGCCCGGGGACATCGTCAAGGTGAAGGTGCAGGACGTCGACATCCCGCGCAAGCGGATCTCGCTGACGCTGCGTCTGGACGACGAGGCCGCACCGCAGGGTGCGGACGGCGGCGGTGAGCGCCGGCAGCGCGGCGGGCGTCCGCCGCAGCAGCGCCAGGGCGGTGGCGGCTCCCGCCGCGGCGGTCAGGCGGGCGGCTCGCGCCAGGCGGCGGCGCCGCCTGCCAACAGCGCGATGGCCGACGCGTTGCGCCGGGCGGGGCTGGCCGACCCGAAGAACGGCCGCCGCTGACGGCTGGGCCGGAAGCCCACGTGGGCAGTTGCGGGTCGTGACCGGTCGCGTGGTTCCCCCCGCCCCCCGGGGGGAGGCGTCCGGCGCCCCCTCGGGCCTACAGTGGCCGTATGGTCACGTCGCGCACCCTGACCTGGGCGGTCTCCGCGACCGGCGGATTCGAGACCGCCTGGGTGTGGCGCGCCGACGGAGGGCTGACGGCACGCGGCCGGGCCGTCGCGACGGACCCGGAGCCGTACTGGATCTCCTACGAACTCGACGCACCCGAGGAGTTCGTGACACGCCGGCTGCGGGTGACCGCCGAGTCCGCGGGCGGCAGCCGCACGCTCGACCTTCGGCACGACGGCGGCGGCGCCTGGACCGCGAACGGCCAACGGCTGCCGGACGTCGACGGCGCCCTGGACTGCGATCTCGGGCTGTGTCCCCTGACCAACACCATGCCGGTGCTGCGCCACGGCCTGCACCGCGGACCGGGAGAGCTCGAGTTCCTGGTGGCGTGGGTGTCGGTGCCGGATCTGACGGTGCGGCCGTCGCAGCAGACGTACGCGCACCTGCGCCCCGGCCGGGTCGGCTTCGCCTCCGGCGGCTTCCGCGGCGACCTGCAGTTCGACGAGGAGGGGTTCGTCGTGGACTACCCCTCCCTGGCCCGGCGCCTGGCGACCGCCTAGCGCTCGGTCACCTTGCCGTCCGCCACCTCCAGACGGCGCGTGACCCGGACCGCGTCCAGCATGCGGCGGTCGTGGGTGACCAGCAGCAGCGTGCCCTCGTACGCGTCGAGCGCGGACTCCAGTTGCTCGATGGCCGGCAGGTCGAGGTGGTTGGTCGGCTCGTCGAGGACCAGGAGGTTCACGCCGCGGCCCTGGAGCAGGGCCAGCGCGGCCCTGGTGCGCTCGCCCGGGGACAGGGTCGCCGCGGGGCGCAGGACGTGGTCGGTCCCGAGGCCGAACTTGGCCAGGAGGGTGCGGACCTCGACCGGTTCGGTGTCCGGGACGGCCGCGCGGAACGTGTCGAGCAGGCTGTCGGTTCCGTGGAAGAGCCGGCGCGCCTGGTCGACCTCGCCGAGCAGGACGCCCGAGCCGAGCGCGGCGTGCCCGGCGTCCAGGGGGACGCGGCCGAGCAGGGCGGCGAGCAGGGTCGACTTGCCGGAACCGTTGGCGCCCGTGATCGCCACCCGGTCCGCCCAGTCGATCTGGAGGGAGACCGGCCCGAGGACGAAGCCGCCGCGGTGCACCTCGGCGTCGCGCAGGGTCGCGACGACGGCGCCCGAGCGCGGGGCCGAGGCGATCTCCATGCGCAGTTCCCACTCCTTGCGCGGCTCCTCGACGACGTCGAGGCGCTCGATCATGCGCTGGGTCTGCCGGGCCTTCGCGGCCTGCTTCTCGCTGGCCTCGCTGCGGAACTTGCGGCCGATCTTGTCGTTGTCGCCGCCCGCCTTGCGCCGGGCGTTCCTGACGCCCTTGTCCATCCAGGAACGCTGCATCTGCGCGCGGTCCTGCAGGGAGGCCCTCTTGTCGGCGTACTCCTCGTAGTCGTTCCGGGCGTGCCGGCGGGCCACCTCCCGCTCCTCCAGATAAGCCTCGTAGCCGCCGCCGTAGAGGTTGATCCGCCGCTGGGCGAGGTCGAGTTCGAGGACCTTGGTGACGGTGCGGGAGAGGAACTCACGGTCGTGGCTGACGACGACCGTGCCGGCGCGCAGGCCGGTGACGAAGCGTTCCAGGCGCTCCAGGCCGTCGAGGTCGAGGTCGTTGGTCGGCTCGTCGAGCAGGAAGACGTCGTAGCGCGACAGCAGCAGGGAGGCGAGGGAGGCGCGGGCCGCCTGGCCGCCGGACAGGGACGTCATCGGCTGGTCCAGGTCCACCGCGAGGCCCAGGGAGCCGGCGACCTCTTCGGCGCGTTCGTCGAGGTCGGCACCGCCGAGGCCGAGCCAGCGCTCCAGACTGGTGGCGTAGGCGTCGTCGGCTCCGGGTGTGCCGTCGACCAGGGCCTGGGTCGCCTCGTCCATGGTCCGCTGCGCCTCGGCGACGCCCGTGCGGCGGGCCAGGAACGCCCGTACGGTCTCGCCCGGGCGGCGGTCCGGCTCCTGCGGGAGGTGTCCGACGGTGGCGGCCGGCGGGGACAGGCGCAGTTCGCCCTGTTCGGGCGTGGTGAGGCCGGCGAGCATCCGCAGCAGGGTGGACTTGCCCGCGCCGTTGGCGCCGACCAGGCCGATCACGTCGCCGGGTGCGACGACAAGGTCGAGTCCGGTGAACAGGGAACGGTCGGCGTGGCCGGCGGCGAGGTTCTTGGCGACGAGGGTGGCGGTCATCAGAGCGCCGATCCTAGTGGGCCGCTCACGGGGTCACGGCCGTGGCCAGGACGCCGGTGGCGGTGCGCGCCACCAGGAAGGACCGGCTCCTGACCGCCTTCGGGTCGAGCGGGATGCGGTGCCGGCCCGGCTGGAGGACCTCGTCGAGCAGGTCGCGGGTGCGGGTGCGGGAGAGCCGGTCGACGCGGTACGCGGTGAGAGTGACCCGGCAGGCGGAGGTGACCTCGATCTCGGCGTGGCCGGTGCGGGCGGTCAGGCCCGTGAGGCGGCGCTGCCCGGCCGGGCTGCGGTCCAGGGCGTGCTCGATCTGGGCGACGAGCAGGGGTATGACGGGTGCGAGGCCGTCGACGCGGGCGACCGGGACCCCTGCGCGTGCGAAAGCCCGCAGGACGGCGTCGCGTTCGCGCTCCGCGGTGTCCTGGCCGAAGGCGACGGCGCCGTAGCCGCGCAGTTCCTCGACGGGCACGCGGTGGGCGTCCCGGGCGATGTCGGCGCCGATGCCGATGGTGCGCAACGCGGCGGCCAGTTTGGCGAGGACGGCGACGCGGGCCCCGATGAGCAGGACCCGGGGGCGGGGGTCCGGGGCCGTTCCGTTCAGCAGGGTGCCGAGGGCGGCGCGGTACTCGGCGCCGCGGAAGCGGAAGGGGCCGATGCCGTGGTATCCGTTGAGGGCGAGGTCGGCCGTCTCGCCGGTCTGCCAGGCGAAGTCGGCCCACACGACGTCCTCGCCGTCCTGCCGGATGACCGCGGTGACGGCGCCGCACGCCAGGTCCTCGCACTCGGGGCAGCCGTAGACGACGTACCGGCCGCCGGGCAGCGGGGCCGGGCTCTCCAGGAGCAGGCTGCGGACCTGCGCGGTGAAGATCGCCGGCGGGACGTCGGAGGCGAGCGGGGAGACCGCGTCGAGGTCGGAGAGGCGGAACAGCAGCGGGCGCCCGTCGACGACGAAGTCCAGGAAGTCACGGTGGACCTGGTAACCGCCGTCGGTGCGGACGCCGCCGGCCCGCATCGCCGGGGCCAGGCCGAAGGTCGTGTACTCGACACACATGCTGTGAGTATTCCCGCACTCAGCGTGATGTGAGCACGGCATGGCACATTCCGCTACGGTCCCGGCATGGCGAGCGAGCTGAGTGACGGGATCGTGGTGGTCGGGGGCGGGGTCGTCGGGCTGGCGACGGCGGTGGTGCTCGCCGAGCGGGGGCACCGGGTGCGGGTGTGGACGCGGGACGCGGCGGAGGCGACCACCTCCGCCGTCGCGGGTGCGCTGTGGTGGCCTTACCGCATCGAGCCGATGGCGCTCGCGCGGACGTGGGCCCTGCGGTCGCTGGAGGTGTACGAGGAGCTGGCGGCGGACTCCGGGGCGTCCGGCGTACGCATGGTCGAAGGGGTACTGGGTGACACCCGGTTCGACGAGGTCGACGGGTGGCTCGCGGGCCGGGTGCCCGGGCTGCGGGCGGCCACGGCAGCGGAGTACGCCGGGACGGGCGTGCGGGCGCGGCTGCCGCTGATCGACATGCCCGCCCATCTGCCCTGGCTGCGCGACCGGTTCGTCGCAGCGGGCGGGGTGGTGCAGGCGCGGACGGTGTCCGCCCTCGGGGAGGTGGACGCCAGGGTGGTGGTCAACTGCACGGGGCTGGCCGCGCGCGAGCTGGTGCCGGACCCGGCCGTCAGGGCCGTGCGCGGGCAGCTGGTGGTGGTGGAGAACCCGGGGATCGGCACGTGGCTGGTCGCCGGCGGCGAGGCCGGGGAGCACGCGTACATGTTCCCGCAGCCGGGCGGGCTCGTCCTCGGCGGTACGAGCGAGGAGGACGCCTGGTCGCTGGAGCCGGACCCCGAGACGGCCGAGGCGATCGTACGGCGCTGCGCCGCGCTGCGGCCGGAGATCGCCGGGGCACGGGTGCTGGAGCACCGGGTGGGACTGCGCCCGGTCCGCGACGCGGTCCGCCTGGAGCGCGAGGAACTGCCGGACGGGCGCGTGCTGGTGCACAACTACGGGCACGGCGGCGCGGGCGTCACGGTGGCCTGGGGCTGCGCGGAGGAAGCGGCCCGGCTGGCCACGGCCTGACACCGGCGGGAGCCTTCGGCGACCGGCAGGGACCGACGGACACGGGCGGAGACCGATCGGGAGGGCCCCGCACCAGCGGGAGCCTGCGGGACCGGCGGGGCCAACGAACACAGGCGGGGACCGACCGAACGGCCCCGGGTCGGGTCGGCCCGGGTCGGATCGGGTCGGGTCGGGTCGGGTCGGGTCGGCGGGAGCCTGCAGCGACCGACGGGGACCGACCGCGAACGGCCCGGACCGGCGGGGGCCCACAGCGACCGGCGGGGTCAACGGGCACAGGCGGGGACCGACCGAACGGCCCGGGTCGGGTCAGGTCGGGTCGGGTCGGGTGGGGTCGGCGGGAGCCTGCAGCGACCGACGGGGACCGACCGCGAACGGCCCGGACAGGCGGGAGCCTACAGCGACCGGCGGGGTCAACGGGCACAGGCGGGGACCGACCGAACGGCCCGGGTCGGGTCAGGTCGGGTCGGGTCAAGTCGGGTCGGGTCGGCGGGAGCCTACAGCGACCGGCGGGGACCGACCGCGAACGACCCGGACCGGCGGGAGCCTGCAGCGGCCGGCGGGAACGGCGGGGTCAACGGTCACAGGCGCGAACCGACCACGAAGGCCCCGCGCCAGCGGGAACCGGCAGGGACCGACCGCGAACGGCCCGGACCGGCGGGACCCTGCAGCGACCAGCACGGGCGACGGACACAGGCGGGAATCAACCACGAAGGCCCCGCTTCAGCCGGGTCCTTCGGCGACCGGCGCGAACCGGCGGAGACCGGCGGGGGCCGACCGAATGGCCCGCGCCGGCGGGGCCGCGGCGGAGTGGAGGCGGGCACGACGGCGAGGGCCGTGCGGCGGTGGGGACCCGGGGCAGCGAGAGGGCGGCCCGGGCCGTGGTGGCCGGGCCGCCCTCACCGGGTGGCGGGTCAGTGCTTGCCGACCGGGTCTCCCTCGACGTCCGGGCCGCGGCCCGGTCCGACGCGGAGTTCGAACTCGCCGTCGTACTTGGTGTGGCCCTCGATGACGGCCTGTTCGACGGCCTCGGAGCCCATCCGCTCGCGCACGATCACCGGGTCGCGGCGCAGGTCGCGCATGAGGGCGACGCACATGAAGATCATCACGACGACGAACGGCGCCGCCGCGAGGATCGTGAGGTTCTGCAGGCCCGTCAGGGCGTCGCCCTGCCCGCTGCCGACCAGCAGCATGATGGCGGCCACCGCACCGGTGACCACGCCCCAGAACACGACCACGAAACGGCCCGGTTCGAGCGCGCCCTTCTGCGACAGGGTGCCCATGACGATCGAAGCGGCGTCGGCGCCGGAGACGAAGAAGATGCCGACGAGGACCATCACCAGCAGGCTGGTGACCGTCGCGATCGGGAACTGCTGGAGCACGGCGAAGAGCTGGCCCTCCGGGGTCGTCTCCTTGCCGAGCTGCCCCTCCTGCTGCATCCTCATCGCCGAGCCGCCGAAGACCGCGAACCAGATGAGGCTGACCGTGCTGGGCACGAGGATCACGCCGCCGACGAACTGCCGGATCGTCCGGCCCCGGCTGATCCGCGCGATGAACATGCCGACGAACGGCGTCCAGGAGATCCACCACGCCCAGTAGAAGACCGTCCAGCTGCCCAGCCAGTCGGCGACGCCCTCGCCGCCGCTGGCCTCCGTGCGCCCGGCCAGCTGGGGCAGGTCGCCGAGGTAGGCGAAGACCGACGTGGGCAGCAGGTCCAGCACGATGATGGTCGGGCCGGCGACGAACACGAACAGGGCGAGCACCAGCGCCAGCACCATGTTGGTGTTGGACAGCCACTGGATGCCCTTCTCCACACCGGAGATGGCGGACGCGACGAAGGCCAGGGTCAGCACGGCGATGATCGTGACGAGCAGCCCGGTGCTCACCTCGTCCATCCAGTCCAGCTCCTGGACGCCGGAGCCGATCTGCAGCGCGCCGAGGCCCAGGGACGCGGCGGAGCCGAAGACGGTCGCGATGATCGCGAGGATGTCGATGGCCCGGCCGACGCCTCCGTTGGCGTTCTTCCGGCCGATGAGCGGGGTGAACACGGCGCTGATGGTCTGCCGGCGCCGCCTGCGGAAGGTGCTGTAGGCGATGGCGAGACCGACCACCGCGTAGATGGCCCACGGGTGCAGGGTCCAGTGGAACAGCGTGGTGGCCATGGCCGTTTCCATGCGGTCACCGGAGTCGGCCGGGTCGGTGCCGGGCGGGGCGGTGGTGTAGTGCGACAGCGGCTCGCTCACGCCGTAGAACATCAGGCCGATGCCCATGCCGGCGCTGAACATCATCGCGACCCAGGAGATCGTGCGGAACTCGGGCTCCTCGCCCTCCGCGCCCAGATGGATCCGGCCGTAGCGGCTGATCGCGAGCCAGAGGGCGAAGACGACGAAGCCGGAGGCGGCGAGCATGAACGCCCAGCCCCCGTTGTGCATCAGCCCGCCGAGCATGCTGGTGGAGACGTCCTCGAGCGAGCCGGTCGCGGTGGCGCCCCACACCACGAAGGCCAGGGTGAGCACCGCCGTGACGCCGAAGACGATGCGGTCGGTACGCGGCCGGTCCTGACCTGGCAGACCCGCTTCCGACCCCGGTAGCGCGGTCCCCTCCCGGGAACCCTTGTCGCTTGGTCGTTCTTGCGTCACTGGCGGCACCTTTCATCGGGACAGCAGCGGAGGTGTTGCACCTCCGTAAACGCTGCTACCACGACTGGCGCATTTTCACCCCTGTCAACATGCGGTTTCGGGTGAACCTCCGATCAGGTGGTACTCGGCCCGGTCGTCCAGCAGCAGCGGGACGAGGGCCCGCAGGGGCTGGCGAAGCGGGACGAGGACGCCTTCGCGGTCCTTGCGCACGCGCACGCCGTGCAGGGCGAGTTCGTCCCCCACCTCGGCGTACTGGGCGGCGGTCAGGCGGTAGCCGCAGGGTGGGTCCTGGATGACGTCGGCCGGTTCGGGGGGCTCGTTGTCGGCGCCGCCCACGTAGACCGGGCCGGTGTCCGCCCAGCCCGCGAGCCGGGCCTTCGCCGTGGTGACCTCGATCCGGGCGCGGCGCCGGTCCGCGTAGGCGAACAGCCCGTCCAGGGCGTTCAGTTGCGAGGTCACGCGGCGGCGGTTGTTGAGGGCCTCGTCGGCCCTTTCGGCCTCGGTGAGCGGGTCGACGCGGCTCTCGATGAGCAGACCCACCGCGTGCTTCACCCCGGACATGTTGCGCAGGATCCGCTCCTGCCCGTCCCCGGCGACCTGCCGGACCGGCTCACCCGTGGCCGGGTCGGTCCAGATGCCGTAGGTGCCGGTGGAGTGGCCCGCCCGCCGGGCGGCGGGGCGCACGTACGCCTCGGACAGGGTCCGTGCCTCGTCGTGGACGTCCTCGTCGGTGTTGAGGTTGCGCGGCCACAGGTCGAACAGGTCCTTGTCGTAGTACGGGGGTGTGGCGCCGTACTCGTGCAGGTCGTAGACGATGTCGGGGCGCTGGTCGCGGATGACCGCGGCCAGGGCGCGGCCCTCGGCGGTGCGCAGGGCGAGGTGGTCGCGGTTGATGTCGACGCCGTCGCCGTTGCCCCGGGTGCCGGCCGCCCGGCCGTCGGGGTTGGCGGTGGGCACGACCAGGACCGTGGTGCGGTCCAGGAACCGCCGGGTGCGGCTGTCGCGCGCGAGCGCGAGGTCGCGGACGGTGGTCAGGCAGGCCTCTCGGCCGGCGGGTTCGTCGCCGTGCTGGCTGCACACGAGGAGCACCGTGCCGGGGCTCTTCCCGCTGCCGATGCGGACCAGCTGGAGCGGGCGGCCCTGCTCGGTGGTGCCGAAGCGGGTCACCGAGGCGCGGTCGCTCGACCGGTCGACGGCCCGCAGGAAGCCCTGTTCTTCGGGCTGGGTGGTCCAGCGGGCGCCGCCCGTCCGCTCGAAGCCGGTGCGCGGCGGCGTGTCGGCGGCCGCCCGGGCCGGTGCGGCGACCAGGCACGCGGCGAGCGCGGCGGTGGTCGCGATCAGTGCTGCGACGGGGGCGGTGCGGCGGCTCATCGGCCTCCCTCCGGGACGCGGTGGGTGGTGCGCGGTTCCTCCACGCCGTCCAGTGCGGTGGCGCCGGGGGGCGCGGGCGCGGTGCCCGAGGTGGCGCGGGCGAAGGCGGCGGCTCCGCCCGCGAACGGGACGCGTGCCGAGGTGCGGGACAGGTCGAGCGTGAGCTTCGGCTTGTCGGCCGGAGGGTCGATCAGGCCCTGGTCGGTGCCGGCGACGATCAGCGCCAGGCGGTGGCCCTTGCGCACCACGTGGTCGGTGGCCGCGAGGTCGAGGGTGATCGTGTACCGCTTGCCCGGGGTGAGCGGCGAGCCCGCGAGAGCGGAGGCGTGGTTGCCGAGGTCGGCCCAGCCGCGGCTGACGACCGTGTAGTCGACGTCGGCGGTCTTTGCCTCGGTCTCCTTGAAGCAGGAGCTGTCGCCCGGTGTGCTCGCTCCCCAGCAACTGCGGTTTGCGAGCGTGACGATGCCCTCGCCGGGGTCGGCGTAGTCGCGGACGGTGGCGGGGCCGACGTCGACGAGCACGGCGGACAGGTGCGCCGTCGGGGTGGAGGGCGTCGCCGTGACGGTGACCTTCGAGGAACCGGCCAGGCGCAGGTCCCGGGTGAGCGGACGCGTGGTGAACCCGGCCTTCTCCGGGGTCGGCTCGTCGATGTGCGCGGCCCAGTCGGTCTCGTTCAGCCGCGGGTCGTCGGTGAAGGTCTCGGTGCCGTGGCCGCGGCGCAGTCCGAGGGTGCCCACGCCGGCCTGAGTGCCCCGGTCGGGCCGCAGGGTGGCGGCTCGGGTACCGCTCGGCGGCCAGGTCCGGGAGGTGTCCCAGACGTCGGGCGCGCGTTCGATGTCGGCCATGGGCTCGCGGTCGATGCCGTTGTCGTAGCCCATGAGTTCGTGGTCGAACCAGCGGTGCAGGGTCTCGACCCAGGCGCCGCGCCGGAAGTCGAAGGGGTCGACGTGGCCGGTCTGGGAGAGCCAGATCTTGCGCTGGACGCCGTTCTTCGCCAGCGCGTCCCACCACTGGCCGACGTGCTTCATGCGGACGTTGAGGTCCTGCATGCCGTGGACGAGGAAGACGCTGGCCTTCACCTTGCGGGCGGCCCGCACGTAGTCGCGCTCCGTCCACAGCGGGGTCCAGTCGCCGGTGCGCGGGGCGCCCTCGGTCAGCTTCTGCTGGACGGGGCCGCACTTGGCGCGGGCGGCGGGGCTGTTGACGTAGTCCGACAGCCACTCGGGGCCGGAGTCGTAGAGCGGGGCGCCCTGCTGGAAGTAGTAGTCGTACCAGGAGGAGATGGCGCTGATGGGGACGATGGTCTCCAGTCCCTCGACGCCGGTGGCGGCGACCCCGTTGGCGATGGTGCCGTCCCAGCTCTTGCCGATCATCCCGGTGCGGCCGTCGGTCCAGCCCGCTGTGGCGCGGGTCGTGCCGGTGCGCGTGGTGTACGCCTTGGCGCGGCCGTTGAGCCAGTCGACCACGGCCTTCGCGGACCGCACGTCGGAGCGGCCGCCGACGTCGACGCAGCCGTCCGAGCGGTTGGTTCCGGCCAGGTCCACCCCGACGAAGGCGTAGCCGCGTGGCACGAAGTAGTTGTCGTAGTAGAGCGGCATCTGCACGACGTCGCCGTTCGCGTCGTACGTCTTCTTCTGGCTCTCGTTGCCGCGCCCGCAGCAGGAGTAGTACGGGCTGGCGTCCATGATGACGGGCACCTTGCGGCCCTGGCGGGCGGGTTCGCGGGGGCGGACGATGTCGACGGCGACCCGGTCGGTCCTCCCGTCGCGGTCGCCGTCGAGTCCGGTGTCCACCCAGACGGCTTCCCGGACGGCGTCCGCGTAGGAGTGGACGGGCCGGCTGCCGCCGGACGCGGCGGATGCGGCGGAGGCGGCGGCCGGGGCCACCGGGGTCAGCAGGGTGGCCATCAGGGCGGCCGTGGCCGCCGTCGCGAGCGGTCTCCAGGTCGTGAAGCGCGTGCGTTTCGGCATGCGCCGGACGCTACATCGGCGAACTCCCGTTCAGAAGAGGGCAGCTGACGGCCCGGCGTGTCATGAAGGACCCTGCGGGGGCGGCGCCGCGTGTCGGCCGAATGGCGATCGTGTGACAGCAGGGGCCATGGACATGACTAGCGGCTCAGGTGGTGAATAGGTTCGTCACAGACCTCGGGACCCTACGACTTGGAGCCTTGCGTGCACCGCAGAATCATCGCGCCGGGAGCCCTGGCAGCGGCGGCCACCCTGCTGGCGATCCCGGCATCGGCCGCCTCCCTCTCCCCCGGCGCGCCGGGTGTCGGCGACCCCTACTACCCGGCCTACGGCAACGGCGGCTACGACGTCTCGCACTACGACCTGAGACTGAAGTACCAGCCGGCCACCGACGAACTGGAGGGCACGGCGACCCTCGTCGCCCGCACCACACAGGACCTGACGAGCTTCAACCTGGACTTCCTGCTCGACGTCACCGAGGTGCGCGTCAACGGCGCCACGGCCGCGTACCGCACCTCGGGCGAGCAGGAACTGGAGATCACACCGAGGAAGCCGCTGGCCCAGGGCGCACCCGTCACGGTCGTGGTGCGTTACCGCGGAGTGCCTTCCTCGAAGAAGGCGTTCGGGTTCACCAGCTGGCACCGCACCCCGGACGGGGGTGTCGCCGCCAACGAGCCCGAGGCGGCGGCCTGGTGGTTCCCGAGCAACGACCATCCGCTCGACAAGGCCACCTACGACGTGTCCGTACTGGTCCCGGACGGCACCCAGGCCATCTCCAACGGCAGGCTGCAGTCGACGAGTTCGCGCCTCGGCTGGACCCGCTGGAACTGGCGCTCGAACAAGCCGCAGGCCACGTACCTCGCCACGCTGGCGGTCGGCAGGTTCGACATCACCACCGGCACGAGCGAGAGCGGCATCCCGGTCCTCAACGCCTACAGCGAGGACCTCGGCGACAACGCCGGTGCGGCCAGGGCGAGCATCGAGCGGACCGGGGAGATCGCGGACTGGCTGGCCGGGTACTTCGGGCCGTACCCCTACGACGCACTCGGCGGGTACGTGCCGAACACGAACACCGGGTACGCGCTGGAGACGCAGACGCGGCCGTTCTACAGCCCGCGGCAGTTCGCGAACGGGTCGAACGTGTCCGTCGTGGTGCACGAGCTGGCCCACCAGTGGTACGGGGACTCCGTGTCGCTGAAGCGCTGGAAGGACATCTGGATCAACGAGGGCTTCGCGCGGTACGCGCAGTGGCTGTGGTCGGAGCACGAGGGCGAGGGCACGGCGCAGGAACTCGCCGACCACGTCTACGCCTCGCACCCCGCCGACGACCCGTTCTGGACGGTCCGGCCCGGCGATCCCGGCCCGGACAACCAGTTCGACATCGCGGTCTACGACCGGGGCGCACTGGCCGTCCAGGCCCTGCGCAACAAGGTCGGCGACGAGGCGTTCTTCGCGATCCTCAAGGGCTGGCCGCGGACGTACGCGCACGGCAACGCGTCGGTCGCCGACTTCCGGCGCTACGCCGAGGAGGTGTCCGGCAAGCCGCTGGCCGCGCTGTTCGACACCTGGCTGTTCCAGCCGTCGAAGCCGGGGGCGCCGGCGGCGCGGGCCGCGGCGCTGGCGAAGGGGCCGGGGGCCGTGAAGCAGCCGAGGTCCTGGAAGAAGATCGCCGCCACGAACGGGGTGCACGGGCGGACGCCCCACCGGCACTGACGCGCCCCGCCGGGCCCGGCGGTCTACGGTGGGCCCATGCGCACCCGGTGCCGGTTGCCGGGGGCGTGTGGGCTCGGCGGTGACGCGGCCGGGCGGTGAGGCGACCGAAGGTGCACCGGCCGGCCGGTGAGTGAGACCGGCCGTGCAAGGGCGGGTCGGTGGAGGAGGCGGCGTGCGGGACGTGGCGATCGTCGAGGCGCCGTCCGTGCTGGGGCTGCGGCCCACCGGCGTGGAGGAGCTGCCGGGGGCGCTGCTCGGGGCCGGGCTCGCCGAGGGGCTGGGCGCGGTGCGGGCGGGGCGGGTGGAGCCGCCGCCGTACGACGCGCGGCGGGATCCGACGACCGGGCTGCTGAACGGGGACGGGATCGCGGCCTACTCCGGCGCGCTGGCCGACGCCGTGGGCGCCGTCCTGGACGAGGGCCGTTTCCCGGTGGTGCTCGGCGGCGACTGCAGCGTGCTGCTGGGGGCCCTGCTCGCGCTGCGCCGCCGGGACCGGCACGGCCTGCTGTTCCTGGACGGCCACAGCGCCTTCTACCAGCCCGCGGCGGAGCCGGCCGGCGAGGTGGCGTCCATGGAGCTCGCCCTGGCCACCGGCCGGGGGCCGCGGGTGCTGGCCGACCTGGAGGGCAGGGGACCGCTGGTCCGGGACGAGGACGTCGTCGCCCTGGGCTTCCGGGACGCGGAGGAGGCCGCGGCGTACGGGATGCAGCCGCTGCCGGACGCGCTGCACGCGATGGACCTGGACACCGTGCGTGCGCTGGGCGCGGGCGAGGCCGCCCAGCGGGCGGTAGAGCTGCTGACCGGCGGCGGCGCGGACGCGGGCTACTGGGTCCACCTCGACGCCGACGTGCTGGACGACGCGGTGATGCCGGCCGTGGACCACCGCCGGCCGGACGGTCTGTCCTGGCAGGACCTGGAGACCGTGCTCCGGACGGCGCTGCGCGGCGACGGCGCGGCGGGCCTCACCGTCACGATCCTCAACCCCCGCCTCGACCCGACGGGAGCGACCACCCACCACCTGACCGCCTGCCTGCTCCGGGCTTTCGACGGGCAGAGCTGAGAGCGGATCGTCGCCGGTTGTCCTCCCGGGCGAGGTCGCCGTCCTGCGCGGCGACGCGACGGTGGCGCCGTCCGAGGCGCAGGGCACTCCGGCACGACGCCACCTTCCGAAGGAGCCGTCGAGCGGCTTCCGCGCTACTTCGTCAGCTGTGACAGCTCCTGGTCGGTGGTCCGCGACACGCGGCGGCGGATGCCGAACCAGCCCGCGATCAGCATGAGTGCGATCACCGGGACGAGCAGCAGGGTCTTGCGGCCGACCTCCGGGTCGTTCCACATCATGCCGAGGCAGGCCAGCAGGAAGGCGATCGTGGCGATCTCCGTGACCGGGCTGCCGAAGAGGCGGAAGGTGGGGCGGCTGATCATGCCCGCCTTGGCGCGGCGGACGAAGACCAGGTGGCAGATCATGATGATCACCCAGGTGCTGATGATGCCCAGCGAGGCGACGTTCAGCACGATCTCGAACGCCTGGGCCGGCACGAGGAAGTTCAGGCCGACGCCCAGCACGCACACCGCGCAGGTGAGCAGGATGCCGCCGTAGGGGACCTGGCTGCCGTTCATGCGGGCGGTGAACTTCGGCGCGGAGCCGGCCATCGCCATGGAACGCAGGATGCGGCCCGTGGAGTACAGGCCCGAGTTGAGGGAGGACATCGCGGCCGTCAGGACCACCAGGTTCATCACGTCGCCCGCCGCCGGGACGCCGATCTTCGACAGCACCGTGACGAAGGGGCTCTGGTCGGCCGAGTAGACCGAGCCGGGCAGCAGCAGGGCCAGCAGGACGACCGAGCCGACGTAGAAGAGACCGACCCGCCACATGATCGAGTTTACGGCCCGCGGGACGACCTTCTCCGGCTCCGCGGTCTCGCCCGCGGCGACACCGACCAGCTCCAGCGCGGCGTACGCGAAGATCACGCCCTGCATCACCAGGACGACGGGCATCAGGCCGTGCGGGAAGACGCCGCCGTTGTCGGTGATCACGCTCAGGCCCGGGGTCTGGCCGCCGACCTCCCGCTGGGTGGCGAGCAGGAAGATGCCGATCAGCATGAAGCCGACGAGCGTCGCGACCTTGATGATCGCGAACCAGAACTCCATCTCGCCGAAGATCTTCACCGAGATCAGGTTCACGGCCAGCACCACGGCGAGGGCGATCAGCGCGAGCACCCACTGCGGGATGTCGGTGAACATGCTCCAGTAGTGCGTGTAGAGCGCGATGGCGGTGATGTCGGCGATGCCGGTGGTCGACCAGTTCAGGAAGTACATCCAGCCGGCGACGTAGGCACCCTTCTCACCGAGGAACTCGCGCGCGTACGACACGAAGGAGCCGGAGGAGGGACGGTACAGGACCAGCTCGCCCAGCGCCCGCACCACGAAGAAGGCGAAGATGCCGCAGACCAGGTAGGCGATCGCCAGCGCGGGGCCGGCGTTGTGCAGGCGCCCGCCGGCGCCGAGGAAGAGTCCGGTGCCGATCGCGCCGCCGATGGCGATCATGTTGACGTGGCGGGCCTTGAGGTCCTTGCTGTAGCCGGCGTCGCCCGCGTCCGCGGGCACCTGGGCCGCATCGGTACGCGGCGTGGCCGCAGCCGTGTTCACGGCGTCCTTGCTCACGGGTGGTTCCACTCTCTGGATCGCCCCTGGGCGTCATGGGCCCGGGGTCCGTACAGTGCGCTGGCCCGCACCACCCTTGTGACGCGGCACAGACCAAGGCAGCACTTTCCCACACGCCTCGGTTCGCACACGGTGACCGGTGTCACAGAGCGTGACTTCTCACAAGGTCCACCCGGGACGCCCACAGCGGCCGCTCCACGTTCACCGTTCGGTCGTCACGGGACGCGCTCGTTACCGCCCGAAGGTGCGGGTGAGGTTTCACAGCACTGGTGGGACAGCGATACTGCTGCACATGACGACCGACACCGGGGAGCCGACCCTCACGATCGACGAGCTGGCCGCCCGGGCCGGCGTCACCGTGCGCACGGTCCGCTTCTACGGGACCAAGGGCCTGCTGCCGCCGCCGGTGCTCGGCCCGCGGCGCGTCGGGCACTACGGGCGCGAGCACCTGGCCCGGCTCGCCCTGATCGAGGAGCTGCAGCACCAGGGCATGACCCTGGCCGGCATCGAGCGCCATCTGCGGCAACTCCCGCCCGACCTGAGCCCGCACGATCTCGCCGTCCACCGGGCGGTGGTGGCCTCCTGGTCACCGGAGACCGTCGAGACGGTCACCCGGGAGGCGCTGGTGCGGCGGGCGGGGCGGCCGCTGGACGACGAGGACGTCGAGCGGCTCGTCGCCATGGGTGTGATCCGGCCGGTGGACGGCGGCTACGAGGCCGATCTCGGCCTGCTGCGGCTCGGCGTGGGCCTGCTGGACGTGCCCCTGTCGCAGCAGGCCATCTCCGCGGCGCGCACGGTACTGCTGGAGCACGCGCGCGCCGCGGCCCGGGAGCTGTCGGACCTCTTCCGCGGTGAGGTCGCGGAACGGGACGCACAGGACGTGCGGTCCCTGTCCGCGCACATGCACCCCCTGGTGGTGCAGGCGCTCCTCACCGCGTTCCAGCGGTCGCTGAAGGAGGAGCTGGGCCAGTGGCTGACCGGTGCTCCGGGCGGCTCAGCCGCGGGCTGAGTCGCTGAACCGCTCCCCCTTCCCGGCCTTCTCCACCAGCAGCGCGGGCGGCGTGAACCGGTCGCCGTAGCGCTCGGCGAGTTCCCGCGCGCGGGCCACGAAGCCGGCCGGGCCGCCCTCGTAGCCGTTGATGTACTGGAGCACGCCGCCGGTCCAGCCCGGGAAGCCGATGCCGAGGATCGAGCCGATGTTGGCGTCGGCGACGGAGGTCAGCACGCCCTCCTCCAGCAGCCGGACGGTGTCCAGCGCCTCGGAGAACAGCATGCGTTCCTGCATGTCCGCGAAGGGGATGCGGTGGCCGGGCCGGGTGAAGTGCTCGCGCAGCCCCGGCCAGAGCCCGGCGCGCTTGCCGTCCTCGTCGTAGTCGTAGAAGCCGGCGCCGCCGCTGCGGCCGGTGCGGCCGAACTCGTCGACCATGCGGTCGATGACGGCCTCGGCGGGGTGGGGCGTCCAGGTGCCGCCGGCCTCCTCGACCGCCCGCTTCGTCTCGGCCCGGATCTTGCGGGGCAGGGTCAGCGTCAGCTCGTCCATGAGGGACAGCACCTTGGCCGGGTAGCCGGCCTGGGCGGCGGCCTGTTCGACCGACGCGGGCTCGATGCCCTCGCCGACCATGGCGACGCCCTCGTTGATGAAGTGGCCGATGACGCGGGAGGTGAAGAAGCCGCGCGAGTCGTTGACGACGATCGGCGTCTTGTTGATCTGCCGGACCAGGTCGAAGGCGCGGGCCAGGGCCTCCTCGCCGGTGCGCTCGCCCTTGATGATCTCGACGAGCGGCATCTTGTCGACCGGCGAGAAGAAGTGCAGTCCGATGAAGTCGGCCTGCCGCTCGACGCCTTCGGCGAGGGCGGTGATGGGCAGGGTGGAGGTGTTGGAGCACAGCAGCGCGTCGGGGGCGAGGACGTGCTGGATCTCCTGGAACACCTTGTGCTTGAGGGAGGTGTCCTCGAAGACGGCCTCGATGACCGCGTCGCAGCCGGCCAGGTCCTGGACCTCGGCGGTGGGCGTGATGCGGGCCAGCAGGGCGTCGGCCTTCTCCTGGGTCGTCCGGCCCTTGGCGACGGCCTTGGCGCACAGCTTCTCGGAGTAGCCCTTGCCCTTGACGGCGGCCTCCAGGGACACGTCCTTCAGCACGACGTCGATGCCGGCGCGGGCACAGGAGTAGGCGATGCCCGCGCCCATCATGCCGGCGCCGAGGACGGCGACCCTGCCGACCTTGCGGGGCTCGACGCCCTTGGGGCGGTTGGCGCCGGAGTTGACGGCCTGCAGGTCGAAGAAGAACGCCTGGATCATGTTCTTCGAGGTCTGGCCCGCGGCCAGTTCGACGAAGTAGCGGGCTTCGATGACCTGCGCGGTCTCGAAGTCGACCTGGGCGCCCTCGACGGCCGCGGCGAGGATGTTGCGCGGGGCGGGGTAGGGGGCGCCGCCCGTCTGCTTGCGCAGGGTGGCCGGGAAGGCGGGCAGGTTGGCCGCGAACCTGGGGTCGGCTGGGGTGCCGCCGGGGATCTTGTAGCCCGGCCGGTCCCAGGGCTGCTGCGACTCGGGGTGGGCGTCGATGAACGCCTTCGCCTTGGCCAGGAGTTCGTCGTGCGTGTCGGCGACCTCGTCGACGAGGCCGTTGTCGAGGGCGCGGCGGGGGCTGTACTGGGTGCCCTGGAGGAGGACCTTCAGCAGGGCGTCGGCGATGCCCAGCAGGCGGACCGTGCGGACGACGCCGCCGCCTCCGGGCAGCAGGCCGAGGGTGACCTCGGGGCAGCCGATCTTCGAGCCGGGCGCGTCCAGGGCGATCCGGTGGTGGCAGGCCAGGGCGATCTCGTAACCGCCGCCCAGGGCAGCGCCGTTGAGGGCGGCGACGACGGGCTTGCCGAGGGTCTCGATGCGGCGCAGGTTCCGCTTGATGGCCATGCCGCCGTCGAACAGCTCCTGGGCCGTCTCGGGCGTGACGCGGATGAGGTCGCGCAGGTCGCCGCCGGCGAAGAAGGTCTTCTTGGCGGAGGTGATGATGACGCCCCGGATGGAGTCCTTCTCGGCCTCCAGCCGGTCCGTGACCGCGGCGAGTGAGTCGCGGAACGCCTGGTTCATGGTGTTCGCGGACTGGTTCGGGTCGTCGAGGACCAGGGTGACGAGGCCGGTGCGGTCCTGCTCCCAGCGGATGGTGGTGGGCTCAGTGCTCATGTGGAGGTGCTCCGTGTGATCCGTCGGGAGGGGGTCAGATGCGCTCGACGATGGTGGCGACGCCCATGCCGCCGCCGACGCACAGCGTGGCGAGGCCGTAGCGCTTGTCCTGGCGCTCCAGCTCGTCGACGAGGGTGCCGAGGATCATCGCGCCGGTGGCGCCGAGGGGGTGGCCGAGCGCGATCGCGCCGCCGTTGACGTTGACCTTGTCCAGGGACAGGCCCATGTCCTTCACGAAGCGCAGCACGACCGCCGCGAACGCCTCGTTGATCTCGACGAGGTCGATGTCGTCGATGGTCAGCCCGGCCTTGGCGAGGGCCTTGCGGGTGGCGGGGGCGGGGCCGGTGAGCATGATGGTGGGCTCGGAGCCGGAGACGGCGGCGGAGACGATCCGCGCGCGGGGTGTGAGGCCGTGGCGCTCGCCGACCTCCTTGGAGCCGATCGCGACGAGCGAGGCGCCGTCGACGATGCCCGAGGAGTTGCCCGCGTGGTGGACGTGGTCGATCTTCTCCACCCAGTGGTACTGCTGGAGCGCCACGGCGTCGAAGCCGCCGAGCTCGCCGATGTCCGCGAAGGACGGCTTCAGCTTGGCCAGGGAGTCGGCGGTGGTGCCGGGGCGCGGGAACTCGTCGCGGTCGAGGACGACGAGCCCGTTGCGGTCCTTCACGGGGACGACGGACCGGTCGAAGCGGCCGTCCTTCATGGCGGTGGCGGCCCGCTCCTGGGAGAGCGCGGCGTACTCGTCGACGTCCCGGCGGGAGAAGCCCTCGATGGTGGCGATGAGGTCGGCGCCGATGCCCTGCGGCACGAAGTTGACCTGGAGGTTGGTCATCGGGTCGTTGAACCAGGCGCCGCCGTCGGAGGCCATGGGCACGCGGGACATCGACTCGACGCCCCCGGCGAGGACGAGGTCCTCCCAGCCGGAACGGACCTTCGCGGCGGCCAGGTTGACGGCTTCAAGGCCCGAGGCACAGAAGCGGTTCTCCTGGACGCCGGCGACGGTGTCGGGCAGCCCGGCGGCGATGGCCGCGATCCGCGCGATGTCGGACCCCTGGTCGCCGACCGGGCCGACGACGCCGAGGACGATGTCGTCGACGGCGGCCGGGTCGAGGCCCGGGAAGCGGGCGCGGATCTCGTGGATGAGCCCGACGACCAGGTCGATGGGCTTGGCGCCGTGCAGGGCGCCGTTGGCCTTGCCGCGCCCGCGCGGGGTGCGGATCGCGTCGTACACGTACGCTTCGGTGCTCACGAGGAGGCCTTTCACTGAGGGTTTCGGGACGCTGGGAGCAGCCCGGGCACGTCCCACTCCCGGGCGACGTCCGCCGTGTCGGCACCCGGCCGGGCCGGGCCGCTGCGCACGGTGGTCGGGGTCGCGGAGAAGCGGGGGGCCGGGGCGGGCTGGGTGATGCCGCCGTGGTCGGTGAAGGTGCCGCGGGTGGCCAGGTGCGGGTGGTGGGGCGCCTCGCGCAGTGACAGCACGGGCGCCACGCACGCGTCCGTGCCGTCGAAGACGGCCGTCCACTCGTCCCGGGTGCGGGCCTTGAAACGGGCGGCGATCTCCTCGCGCAGTTCGTCCCAGCGGGTGACGTCCGCGTGGGCGCCGGCCCGGTCCCCGATGCCGAGCAGGGCCAGGAACTCCGCGTAGAACCGCGGCTCCAGGGCACCGACCGCCATGTACCGGCCGTCGGCCGTCTCGTAGGTGCCGTAGTAGGGGCAGCCGCCGTCCAGGAGGTTGGCGCCGCGGCGGTCCTGCCAGACGCCGGCGGCGAGCATGCCGTGGATCATCGTGGCGAGGTGGGCGGTGCCGTCGACGATGGCCGCGTCGACGACCTGCCCGGTCCCGGTCGCCCGGGCGTGGTGGAGGGCGGCGAGGACACCGACGGCGAGGTAGAGGGAGCCGCCGGCGTAGTCGCCGAGCAGGTTGGCGGGGGCCGGCGGCGGCGCGCCGGGGTTGCCGATCATGCCGAGGGCGCCGGTGGGGGCGAGGTAGGCGATGTCGTGCCCGGCGCGACGCGCGAGCGGTCCGTCCTGGCCCCAGCCGGTCATCCGGCCGTAGACCAGGCGCGGGTTGCGGGCGTGGCAGGGCTCGGGCCCGACGCCGAGGCGCTCGGCGACCCCGGGGCGGTACCCCTCGATCAGGGCGTCGGCGCGGGCGACGAGGTCGAGCACCCGCCCGGCGCCGTCGGGGGACTTCAGGTCGACGATCACCGAGCGCTTGTTGCGGTTGGTGACGTCGAACGCCGGGTCGATGCCGAGGCCGGGACCGCCGGGCCGGTCCACGCGCACCACGTCGGCGCCGAGGTCGGCCAGGAGCATGGCGGCGAACGGGCCGGGCCCGATGCCCGCCAGCTCGACGACCCGCACTCCGGTGAGCGGGCCGTGCCCTGGCGTCCTTGCCGTGGTCATCCAGCCCCCAGTGCTGTGACACAACCGATGTAACACCAGCGATGCTAAGAACGCGTTCCACTCGGCACAAGCCCTCAACGAGCAAGCGCTTAGCAATCTGCCGCACGGGTCAGCTCGCGTCCAGCTCCGCGGTGAGCCGCTTCGGCGCGATCACCCGGTAGCTCTCCTCCACCCAGTCGCACAGCAGCTCCGCCGCGGGCGCGCCCTGCCCCTCCAGGGGGATGCTCACCCAGCCCGCCCTGCCCAGTCCGTACCCGGTGGGCTCGGCGCCGGGGCAGGCGAGCGCGTGGGCGTGGGCCGTCTCGTCGGTGAGCTTCACCGTCACCCCCAGGGGCTGGCTGCCGTCCTCGGCGCCGAGGAAGACGAACACCTTCCTGTTGACCTTCACGACCGACTCGCCCCAGGGGAACTCCTCGACGGCGCCCGGCAGCCCCAGCGCGAACGCGCGCACCTTCTCCCGCTTCTTCAGGGCATTTCTGGGCAGGGCCATGGCGTTCCTCCGGGCTCGTCGTCGCGCTCCGCACCCCTCACGCTAGCCTCGGCCACCGACAGCGGCACGGGCTGCACGACCGAGGGGTGTCATGAGCAGGCAAAGCAGGACGGACCGTCCGTACGACATCGTGCTCTTCGGAGCCACGAGTTTCGCCGGTGCGCTCACCGCCGAGTACCTCGCCGCGCACGCGCCCGAGGGGCTGCGCTGGGCGATCGCGGGCCGCAGCGCCGAGAAGCTGCGGCGGCTGAGCGAGGGGCTGCCCGCCGGGGTCGGCGTGGTGCGGGCGGACGCCCGCGACCCGGCCTCCCTGCGCGAGCTGGCAGGGAACGCGCGGGTGGTGGCGACCACGGTCGGGCCGTACATCGCCTATGGCGAGGAGCTGGTGGCCGCCTGCGCGGACGCCGGGACCGACTACCTCGACCTGTGCGGCGAGCCGGAGTTCGTGGACCTGATGTACGTCCGGCACGACGCACGCGCGCGGGAGACCGGGGCACGGCTGGTGCACGCCGCCGGGTTCGACTCGGTCCCGCACGACCTGGGCGTGTACTTCACGGTGCAGCAGCTCCCCGAGGACGTGCCGCTGAGCGTCGAGGGGTTCGTCACGGCCGACGGGGCGTTCTCGGGCGGGACCTTCGCCTCGGCCCTCAACCAGATCGCGCGGCAGCGGCAGATGGCGGCGGCCGCACGGGACCGGCGGCGGCACGAGCCGCGGCTGGTGGGGCGGCGGGCGTCGGCGCCGCTCGGTGCGCCGCGCTTCGCGAGGGAAGTCGGCGCCTGGGCGCTGCCGATGCCGACCATCGACCCGCAGATCGTGCGGCGCTCGGCGGCGGCGCTCGACCGCTACGGGCCCGACTTCCGCTACCGCCAGTACGCCGCCGTACGGCACCTGCCCGTGGCGGTGGGCGGGGTCGCGGCCCTCGGCGCGCTCGTCGCGGCGGCCCAGGTGCCGCCCGCGCGGCGCTGGTTGTCGGGCCGGCTCGAGCCCGGCGAGGGGCCCGATGCGCAGAAGCGGGCCGAGAGCTGGTTCTCGGTGCGGTTCGTGGGCGAGGGCGGCGGCCGGCGGGTGTACACGGAGGTCTCGGGCGGCGATCCCGGCTACGACGAGACGGCGAAGATGCTCGCCGAGTCCGCCCTGTGTCTGGCCTTCGACGACCTGCCGGGCACCGCGGGGCAGGTCACCACGGCGGTGGCGATGGGCGACGCCCTGATCGGCCGGCTGCGCGCGGCGGGCATCCGCTTCCGCGTGGCGGCGACCAGGTGAGAGCGCCCGCGCCTCACAGCGGCCACGCGGTGAGGGTGTAGATCATCCCGCCGATCCAGGCGAGCCCCGCCAGGACGGCGAGGACGAGTCCGGCGACGACGGCCCGCTCCACGGGCTGGACCGGGGCGGCGAGCGGCTTGGGCGCACGATGTGTCGGCATGCGCCCAGCCTGTCGGCGACGGACGGGTCGGACATCCGTACGGGTACTCAGGGCCCGTACTCATCCCGGCCCGCCCGGTTCGCCACTGGCCTGCAGCAGGGTTTGAGACTTGTCGCGCCGCTACCTCGGCGTGGCAGCCACAAGTGCCAACGGGACTTCAATGGAACCATGGAAGACATGCGATTCCTTCTGGAAGTCACCATGGACGACGCAGCGTTGGCGAAGGACCCGGCGGGCGAGCTGGGCCGGATCCTGAGGTACTGGGGCGGCAATCTCCACCACTACGCCCTCGAACCCGGGGACGGGGCGGCCGTCTACGACTCGGAGTACCGCGAGGTCGGCCGCTGGCGGGTGACCGGTCAGGCGGAGTAGGTCTCCTTCAGGGCCCTGCGGCACAGGGCGTCCGCCCGGCGCGTGGTCTCCGGGAGGCGGTAGCGCGGGGTCAGGGCGAGGGTGTGGGCGCAGGCGTTCGCGAGCGTCACCCGGTGTCCCACGGAGACGAAGACCGGCTTGACGCCGTCCCGGGTGCGCAGGGCGCGGCCGACCTCCTCGGAGCCGGCGAGCAGCGCCGAGCTGCCGCCGCGCGCGGCGTCCGGGTCGTCGTGGGTGAAGGTGAACGGGTTCTTGGCCACGCCGATCGTGGGCAGGCCGGTGAGGACGCCGAGGTGGCTGGCCAGGCCGAAGCGGCGGGGATGCGCCAGGCCGTACCCGTCGCAGACGACCAGGCCGGGCGGGCAGGGCAGGGCGTCGAGGGCGGCGAGGACCGTGGGGATCTCCCGGAAGGCGAGCAGTCCGGGGACGTAGGGGAAGGAGACCCGGCCCACCGCCGTGGCCTGCGCGACGACGCCGAGCCCGGACGCGTCCAGGACGACCGCCGCCGCCACGACCACGTCCCGCTCGTCGTCGTAGGCCACGTCCACCCCCGTCACATGACCGGTCCCCGGCGGCGGTCCCGGTTCGTCGAGGATCACCCGGGCGCGCAGTTCGTCCTGCACGGCGCGGGCCTGTTCCTCGGTGGCCGGCCAGTCCTCGGGGATGCGTACGGTCGTCATGGTGCGTGGAAGCCTACGGGCCGTGCGAAGGCCGGCAGGAAGCGGGAGTCCCTGCCGGCCTCACGAGCCGCGTGCGTCACTTGCCGAGTGCGCGCTGCAGCTGGCTCTTGTTCATGCTCGAACGGCCTTCGACGCCCTTGCGCTTGGCCTCCTGGTAGAGCTGGTCGTAGGTGGGCCCCTGGGAGCCCTGCCCCGACCGCTGGCCGCCGCGCTTGCCGGAGGACATGTCCTTGGTGGAGGTGCGGCTGGCCGTCTTCGACTCGCCGGACCGGGCGCGTTCCTTGTTCACCGTCCGAGCGGCGATCTCCTCGGCGCGGCCGGTGCTCTCGCCCCGGTCCTTCGCGCTCTCCTTGATGTGCTCGTACTGGCGTTCCCGCTTGGGGCTCGAACCGCGTGGCATACCCGCTCACTTCCTTTCCCGATCAGTGAACGGGTACCCACACTGCCAAGGTTCAGCGCACCCCGCTCGCTCAGTGCTCCAGGCGGGCCACACGCCCCTTCTCCCCCGCGGCCCAGCATCCCGTGCCGTGCGCGCAGTCGACGGTGTCGAAGGAGCCGGTGTCGACGGTCCGCCAGGTGCGGCCCGCGTCGGTGGTGAGGTCGGTGCCGGTGGGACCGACGGCGAGGGCGGCGGTCCGGCTGTGCGGGAGCCAGGCGGCGCCGGAACGGTAGGCGGCCGGCGGTGTGCCGGCGGCACGCCAGGTGCGGCCGCCGTCCGCCGTGCGCGCGGCGGACCGGGGCGAGGGCTGGTCAGGGCGGTAGTCGCCGCCGACGGCGAGACCGTGGGTCCGGTCGCGGAAGGCGAGGGCGAAGACGCCTCGCGCGGGATCGCCCGCCGGGAGGGGCGAGGTGGTGGCCGTCCAGGTGCGGCCCCGGTCGGCGGAGTGCAGCACGCGCGCGTGCGCGGCCCCGCCGGTGGCGAGCCACACGTCCCGCGGCCCGGACGTCACCAGGCACTGCCCGCTCGCCGCGAATCCGGCCTCGCCCTCCAGCGCGGCCGGCATGCCCCGGTCCGGCAGCACCCGCCAGGTCCGGCCGCCGTCGCCGGTCGACAGGATGCGGAACCTGCCGTCCACCGGGTCGCTCATGGCGAGGCCGTGGCGGTGGTCGAAGAAGGCCAGACAGTCGTAGAAGGCCTTCGGGTCGGTGTTGCGGAAGGACTCGGTCCAGGTCGCTCCGCCGTCGTCGGTGCGGTAGAGGCGGGACGCCTCGCCCTCCCCGACGGCCAGGACGACCGCGCGGCGCGCGTCGAACGCCTCCACGTCCCGGAACTGCAACTCCCCCGCGCCGGGGGGCGAGACGTCCCGCCAGTCCCGGCCGCCGTCGGTGGTGCGCAGGACGGTGCCGCCGGTCCCGGCGACCCAGGCGGTGTCCCGGCCGACCGCGGACAGTCCCCGGAACCGCACGTCCGGGGTGCCGGTGTCCTTCATGTCCCAGTGCGGTGCCCCGCGCCCCGCCGGGTGCGCCTGCGCCGGCGGGGCGGTCAGCGCGGCCAGTGCCACCGCGCAGGCCGCGACCGCCGTGGCCGTGCGCCGTACCGGACCCCGCCGTCGCGTGCGTCGCGTGTTCCCCATGCGCCTCATGGCGGGCGAAGCTAGCCCACTGCCCGAACGCCGTCCAGACGGCCTCGCTCGCCCGTTCCCCCGACCCCGCGGGTGCAACAAGTGCCCTGCGGGGCACACGAGGAGAGCCACGTCACGTACGTGCATGAGCGCGGTGACGGAGGTCACTCGCATCCCGGGTGCACGGATCGGCTCATTCCGACGTCTCTTCCAGTGCCCGGCCTCATACGCCCGGAAGTCCGTCCAGCCGTCCAAAGGGAGCAAGGCGTTGTCCATCGTCATCGAGCAGCCCGTGGAGGCCCGCCTCGTCGCCGCCGCGCCGCGTATGCCGAGCATTCCCGCGACGCTGCACTACGACCGGCGCGACCCGTTCGCCGTCCGCATGACCTTCCCGGCCCCGGCCACGCTGGAGGGTGTCGACGTCTGCTGGACCTTCTCCCGCGAGCTGCTCGCCGCGGGCCTGCACGACTCCGAGGGCCACGGCGACGTGCGGGTGCGGCCGTACGGGTACGACCGCACCGTGCTGGAGTTCCACGCCCCCGAGGGCACCGCCGTGGTGCACGTGCGCTCCAGCGAGATCCGCCGGTTCCTGGAGGCGACCGGCGAGCTGGTCCCCGTGGGCCTGGAGCACCTCCAGCTGGACCTCGACCACGACCTGGCCGAGCTGATGCGGGACGCCTGCTGAGCCCCGGCGCCCCGGCTCCAGCGGGGCGTTGACCTTCCGGAGCCGGGAGTGCCCGGGAGCGCCCGCACGTCCCGGTGCGCAGCAGCTCCCGCGCGGCCCGGCGCGCCCAGGGCCGCGGCCCGTTCCGATCCGTCGTACCGGCCAACTCGGCCGACGGGGTGGAAACGGCGGCCGGCGGAAGCCCGACGTGGCCCTCACCGGCCCTTTCAGCTCCCCGCGCCGGCGCCCGCCGCCGGTGTCAGAGCGACGCCGGTGCCCTCACCGCCTCGGCCACCGCCGCGCGCACCTCGCGCACGATCCGGCCCAGTCCGGGGGCCGCCTCGCCGGCCCGTTCGGTCAGCTCCCCGACCCGCCGGCCCGCTGCGGCCCCCTCCTGCGCGAACAGGCCGGCCGCGGCGGCCAGGGCGGCGACGGCCGCGTCCCGCTCGGCGAGCGCGGCGACCGGCAGCGGCCCCCGCAGGACCTGCCGGACCTCCTCCCGCAGCGCCTCCACGGCGGCGGCGCGCCCCAGGGCGTACTCCACCGAGGGGAACACGCCGAGGACCCGCTTCTTCTCCGCCCGCAGGTACCCCCCGGCAACCAGCTGCTCCCGTACGGCGTCGAGGGTCACCCGCGACCGCAGCGTCACCCAGGTCCGCCAGGGGTGCGGACAGGACTCGTGGACGAGTTCCAGCAGCCCGTCGAGGACCGCGTCGCCCGCGACCGCGTCCGGGCCGGCCGGCACGGCGATGCCGTCCTCGTCCCGGAGCAGACCCTTGCGGGCCAGCTCCACCAGGGCGCCGGCCCGCACCAGGCCGGGCAGCCGGACGGTGGCACCGGACGGCGGCCGCGCGGCGTCCCAGCCCAGCAGGCACAGCCGGGCCGGCAGCGAGAGCCGGCCGTCGGACACGGGCACGGTGCCTCCTGGGGTCGGGAACGGGTGTTCGGCGCAGCGCGGAGGGGCGGTTCGTTAATCCGTTGACAGGCTCCGCAGCCACTCCTACGGTGTGAAGCGGTCCTGTTGCCGTCGATTGGAGAAGGACGTTGCTCGTCTGAGGTCCTGAGACACCGCGTCACACCCCCGGGTGTGCGCTGCGTGCGACCTCGGCGTCCGAGCCGTCCTGGCGGTACAGGGCTTTTGCCATGCCCGTGGAGCCTCCCTCCGGGTCGCAGGTGTCTCGACACGCGTTTGCCCCTGTCTGCTTCGAGCAACCGCGAGTGAGGCCACCATGTCTTCATCCGTCACCCTCACGTCCCTGTCGTTCGCCTGGCCCGACGGCACCCCGGTCTTCGAGGGACTGGACGCCGCGTTCGGCCCGGGCCGGACCGGCCTGGTCGGCGTCAACGGGTCGGGGAAGTCGACCCTGCTGAAACTGATCGCCGGTGAACTGGCGCCGGCCGACGGCACCGTCCGCGTCGCCGGGGAGGTCGGCCACCTCCCGCAGAACGTCACGCTCGACACCGCCCTGCGGGTCGACGAAGCGCTCGGCATCGCCGGCCGGCGGGCCGCACTGCACGCCATCGAGGCCGGTGACGTGTCCGAGGAGCACTTCGAGACGGTCGGCGACGACTGGGACGTCGAGGAGCGCGCCCTCGCCACGCTCGGCGAACTCGGGCTCGGCCACATCGGGCTCGACCGCACCGTCGGCGAGCTGTCCGGCGGCGAGTCGGTGCTGCTGCGGCTGGCCGCGCTGCTGCTGCGCCGGCCCGACGTACTGCTGCTGGACGAGCCGACGAACAACCTCGACCTGTACGCGCGCAGGCGGCTGTACGAGGCCGTCCGGTCCTGGCCGGGCGTCATGATCGTGGTCAGTCACGACCGTGAACTGCTGGACCTCGTCGACCAGATCGCCGACCTGCGCTCGGGTTCGATCACCTGGTACGGCGGCAACTTCACCGCCTACGAGGCGGCACTGGAGGTCGAACAGGAGGCGGCCGAGCGCATGGTGCGCGTGGCCGAGGCCGATCTGCGCAAGCAGAAGCGCGAACTGGCCGACGCCCAGGTCAAACTGGCCCGCCGTAAGCGGTACGGGCAGAAGATGTGGGACCAGAAGCGCGAGCCGAAGATCGTCATGGGGGCGCGCAAGCGCGCGGCGCAGGAGTCCGCGGGCAAGCACCGCATCATGCACGAGGAGAAGCTCGCCGAGGCCAGGGAGCGGCTCGACGAGGCCGTGGAGGCGGTGCGCGACGACGACGAGATCCGCGTCGAACTGCCGTACACGGCCGTCCCTCCGGGGCGCACGGTCCTCACCCTGCGCGACCTCCGGCTCCGCCACGGCGCCCGGGTCAAGGGGCTCGACCTGCGCGGCCCGGAACGGGCCGCACTGATCGGGCGCAACGGCACCGGCAAGACGACCCTGCTGCGCACGATCGGCGGGGAGCTCGCACCGGAGGCGGGCGAGGTCACGGCGCACGTTCCGCTGCGGTTCCTGCCGCAGCGGCTCGACGTCCTCGACGGGGAGCTGACGGTCGCCGAGAACGTGGCCCGGTTCGCACCGCAGGCCACGAACAACCGGGTGCGGGCGCGGCTGGCCCGGTTCCTGTTCCGGGGCGCCCGGGCCGACCAGAAGGCCGCGACGCTGTCCGGCGGCGAACGCTTCCGGGCGGCCCTCGCCGCGCTGATGCTGGCGGAGCCCGCCCCGCAGCTGCTCATGCTGGACGAGCCGACCAACAACCTCGACATGGCGAGCGTGCGCCAGCTGGTCTCGGCCCTGGACTCCTACGAGGGGGCGCTGCTGGTGGCCAGTCACGACCTGCCGTTCCTGGAGTCGGTCGGCATCACGCGCTGGCTGATGATGGAGGAGGGAGAACTGCGGGAAATCACGCCGGAGGCTGTCGGGTATACCTCCTAGCTTCGGCTGCATGCCCGATGTCATCACCCTCACCGCAGCCCGGGAGAACAACCTCAAGGACGTCACCCTCCGCATCCCGAAAGGCCGGCTGACCGTGTTCACCGGCGTTTCGGGGTCGGGTAAGTCGTCGGTCGTCTTCGACACGATCGCGGTGGAGTCGCAGCGCCAGCTCAACGAGACCTACCCGTGGTTCGTCCGCAACCGGCTGCCGAAGTTCGAGCGGCCGCACGCGGACGGCCTGGAGGACCTCACCCCCGCGATCGTCGTCGACCAGCGCCCGGTGGGCGGCCACTCGCGGTCGACGGTCGGCACCATGACGGACGTCTACTCGGTGATCCGGGTGCTGTTCTCCCGGCACGGCACCCCGAGCGCGGGACCCGCCACCGCGTACTCGTTCAACGACCCGTCGGGCATGTGCCCCGAGTGCGACGGCCTCGGCCGGACCGTGCGGCCCGACTGGGACCGCATCCTGGACCCGGAGCGCTCCCTGGCAGGCGGTGCGGTCCGCTTCCCGCCGTTCGCCGCCGGGACCTGGCAGGGCAAGGCGTACACCAACAGCGCCGAGCTGGACCCGGACAAGCCGGTGGGGCGCTTCACCGACGCCGAACGGGAGTTCCTCATGCGGGGACGGCCCGGCAGCAAGGTCACCGTCAGCGGCAGCGGCGGCACCTGGACCACCGACTACGAGGGTCTGGCGGACCGCTTCGAGCGGCTCTACCTCAAGCGGGACCTGTCCGCCATGAGCCAGAAGACCCGCGACCTGGTCCGCGAGTTCCTGGTGGAGGGCGTCTGCCCGGCCTGCCGGGGAGCCCGGCTGAACGCGGCGGCGCTCGCCACCCGCGTCGGCGGGCGGTCCATCGCCGACTGCACCCGGATGCAGGTCACCGACCTGATCACCGTCCTGAAGGAGATCCACGACCCCGTGGCGCGGCCGATCGCCTCGGCGGCCGTGGCCGCGCTGGAGCGGATCGAGGCGATCGGCCTCGGTTACCTCAGCCTCGACCGGGAGACCGCGACGCTCAGCGGCGGGGAGGGACAGCGGCTGAAGACGGTGCGGCACCTCGGCTCCAGCCTGACCGGGATGACCTACATCTTCGACGAGCCCAGCGTCGGACTGCACCCGCGGGACGTGGGGCGCCTCGGCGAGCTGCTGCTGCGGCTGCGCGACAAGGGCAACACGGTGCTCGTGGTGGAGCACGACCCGGACGTCATCGCGCTCGCCGACCACGTGGTCGACATGGGGCCGGGGGCCGGCGCGGAGGGCGGCACGGTGGTGTTCGAGGGCACGCCGGCCGGGCTGGCCGCCTCCGGCACGCTCACCGGGCGCTGCCTGCGCAGCCGTACGACGGTCAAGGACGCGGTGCGCCGCCCCACCGGCGAGCTGTGGGTCAAGGGCGCGGACCGGCACAACCTGCGGGACGTGACCGTGCGGTTCCCGGCCGGGGTGCTCACCGCCGTGACCGGGGTCGCCGGGTCGGGCAAGAGCACCCTGGTCGGCGAGTTCACCGCGGCGCACGAGGAGGCCGTGGTCGTCGACCAGTCCGCCATCGGCGTCTCGGGCCGGTCCACTCCGGCGACGTACCTGGGGGTCATGGACAGCATCCGCAGGATCTTCGCCCGTGGGACGGGGGCGGAGGCGGGCCTGTTCAGCTTCAACTCCGCCGGGGCGTGCGGCACCTGCGAGGGACGGGGTGTCATCCACACCGACCTCGCGTTCATGGACCCGGTCACGACGACCTGCCAGGACTGCGAGGGACGGCGCTTCAAGGAGGAGGTGCTCGCGCTGACCGTGCGGGGGCGCTCCGTGGCCGACGTGCTGGCGATGACCGCCGGGGAGGCCCTCGACTTCTTCGACGACGCGGGCGTGCGGCGCCGGCTGCGGGCCCTGCGGGACGTCGGGCTCACCTACCTGACGCTCGGTCAGCCCCTGTCCACGCTCTCCGGGGGCGAGCGGCAGCGCATCAAGCTGGCCACGCGGCTGCACCGGACGGGCGCGGTCTACGTGCTCGACGAGCCGACGACCGGCCTGCACATGGCGGACGTCGCCGGCCTGATCAACCTGCTGGAGCGGCTGGTCGATTCGGGCAACACGGTCGTGGTGGTCGAGCACAACCTGGACGTGGTCGCCCGGGCCGACTGGGTGATCGACCTCGGCCCGGACGGCGGCCGGGACGGCGGCGAGGTCGTCTTCGAGGGAACACCGCGCCAACTGCTCCGCGCGCGAGGGTCCTTCACCGCAGAGCACCTGCGCCGCGCGGTCGACGCGGCCGGGACGGCTGCCGTGACGCCGGGGTGAGACCGCCGGGCGCCGGGGAGCGGAGTGCCGGACCGCCGGGGAGCGGGACCGCCGGCGCGCAGGGTGAGCCGTCGGGTCCAGGGTGCCGGGGCCGACGCGGCCGGCCACGACGCGACCGCTGGACACCCCGAGGTCGACGGCCGCGTGCCACGTCACGGCCACGCTCACCGCGTCCTCGCTGGGCGGGGCGTGCTACGACCCGGCGATGCGGGGCGACACCGGTCGGGTGACCTGGAGGCGGGTCGCCGGGCGGCCGGGGAGGGGCCCCGGCCGGTCAAGGGCGGCGGGGTGCTCCGGAGCCGGTCCGCCGGGTGCGATGACCCAGGGCCGTCAAGGGGCGGCCGGGGCCGTGCCCCGATGGAGTGGTTTGACCGGCCGCCGGCCGATCCGGCGTGCGGTGCCCGCGAACACTGGAGGGGGGTGGCGCGGGCCACCGGCGAGGGGGGACGGCATGGACGGCGGCACGGTACTGGTGGCGGTGGCGGAGCACCCGCAGGACGGGGGCGCCGCCGCCGGGCAGCTGGCGCGCATCGCCGAGGCGATCCGGGACCGCGGCTCGCAGGTGCGCTGGGTGACGAGCGCCGCCGACGCCGAGGCGGTGCTCAGGACGGAGGCCCGGCTGGCCGCCGCACTGGTCGCCTGGGACCTCCCACCCGGCACCGGGGACGAGCCGGGCGGGGCGGCGGTCCTGCGCGGCATCGGGCGCCGCTTCCGGGACCTGCCGGCGTTCCTGGTCATGGCGGACGACGAGCTGCGGGAACTGCCCCTGTGGGTCTCGCAGTCGGTCGTGGGCTACGTGTGGCCCCTGGAGGACACCCCGTCGTTCATCGCCGGGCGGATCACCACCGCCGCGCGGGCCTACCAGGAGGCCCTGCTCCCGCCGTTCTTCAAGGCGCTGCGCCGCTTCGACGACGCGCACGAGTACTCCTGGCACACCCCCGCGCACTCCGGCGGCGTGGCCTTCCTCAAGTCGCCCGTCGGGCGGGCGTTCCACGACTACTTCGGGGAGCGGCTGCTGCGCAGCGACCTGTCGATCTCCGTGGAGGAACTCGGCTCGCTGTTCGAGCACACCGGGCCGATCGGCGAGGCGGAGCGCAACGCCGCGCGGGTCTTCGGCTCGGACCACACGTACTTCGTGCTGCACGGCGACTCCACCTGCAACCGCCTGGTCGGGCACTTCAGCGTCACCCGCGACGAGATCGCCCTGGTGGACCGCAACTGCCACAAGTCGGTCCTGCACGGCCTGGTCGTCTCCGGTGCGCGCCCGGTGTACCTCGTGCCGACCCGTAACGGCTACGGCCTCGCCGGCCCGCTGCCCCCGGCGGAGATCGACGCGGCGGCGGAGCGGATCGCGGCCAACCCGCTCACCGCGGACGCGGTGTCCGCGCGCGCCCAGTACGCGGTGTTCACCAACTCCACGTACGACGGGCTGTGTTACGACGCGAACGCCGCGGCCCGGGCCTTCGCGGCAGGCACGCCCCGGCTGCACTTCGACGAGGCGTGGTTCGCGTACGCCCGCTTCCACCCGCTCTACGCGGGCCGCTACGGCATGTCCGTCGACGCGGAGAGCTTCCCCGGCCCCGACCGGCCCACGGTCTTCGCCACCCAGTCGACGCACAAGCTGCTGGCCGCGCTGTCCCAGGCCGCGATGGTGCACGTCAGGCCCGGGCCGCGGGCCCCCGTGGAACACGACCGGTTCAACGAGGCGCTGATGATGCACGGCACCACCTCGCCGCTGTACCCGATGATCGCCTCCCTGGACGTCGCCACGGCGATGATGGACGGGCCGCAGGGACAGTGGCTGGTCGACGAGGCGGTGACGGAGGCGGTCCGGTTCCGCCAGGAGATGGTGCGCATCGGGCGCCGCATCGAGGCCGCGGGCGACCGGCCGGCGTGGTTCTTCGGGGTGTGGCAGCCCGACGAGGTGACCGACCCGGCCACCGGGACGCGCCTGCCCTTCGACGAGGCACCGGCGGAGCTGCTGCGCACCGAGCCGTCCTGCTGGCACCTCGAACCGGGAGCCGACTGGCACGGCTTCCCGGGGCTGACCGAGGGCTACTGCATGCTCGACCCGATCAAGGTGACCCTGACCTGCCCGGGCATCAGCGCCACCGGCGAGCTGTCCGGGCAGGGCATCCCGGCGCGGGTGCTCACCGCGTACCTGACCACGCGGGGCATCGTCGTCGAGAAGACCGACAGCTACACCACCCTGGTGCTGTTCTCCATGGGCATCACCAAGGGCAAGTGGGGCACGCTGCTCGACGCCCTGATGGACTTCAAGGACCTCTACGACGGTGACGCCCCGCTCGACCGGGTGCTGCCCGCGCTCGTCGCGCAGCACCCGCGCCGCTACGCCGGGCTGACGCTGCGCGAGCTGTGCCAGGAGATGCACGACCAGCTGCGCGCCTCCCGCCTGGTCGAGCTGCTCGACACGGCCTTCCAGCAGCTGCCGGAGCCGGTCGCCCCGCCGCAGCAGTGCTACCAGCGGCTGATCCGCGGCGGCACGGAGCGGCTGCGCCTGGCGGACACGCCGGGCCGGGTCGCCGCGGCGATGGTGACCGTCACCCCGCCCGGCATCCCGGTCCTCATGCCCGGCGAGAGCATCGGCGCGGCGGACGGGCCGCTCCTGCGGTACCTGGGCGCCCTGGAGTCCTTCGACCGGCGCTTCCCCGGCTTCGGCAGCGAGACGCACGGGGTGACGCGGGACCCCGACACCGGCGACTACCTCATCGAGTGCCTGCGCGCCCCGGAGCCCCCCGCGGCCGGCGCCACCACGGCTCCGGCCCAGCGGCGGGAGGCGCAGGAGGCGGAGCCGATGGGCTGACGCCGGCCGCAGCGACGGGGGCGGGGCTGTTCTCTCCCCCCGTCGCCCTGCATGATGGTCGGCCGACGCACGTCGGGTTCCGGCCGATTCCGGGAACTCCCTCGGTGCGGTCCCCCACGTCCCCTCCGATACGGAGTCGTCCTCGTGCCCAGCAAGAAGGCCCTCGTCCGCCGTCCCGGCCCGCGTCTCGCCGAAGGGCTGGTGACGCACATCGAGCGGGAGCCCGTCGACGCCGACCTCGCGCTGCAGCAGTGGGAGGCGTACGTGGCGGCCCTGCGCACGCACGGCTGGGAGACCGTCGAGGTGGAGCCGGCCGACGACTGCCCGGACGCGGTGTTCGTCGAGGACACGGTGGTCATGTACCGGAACGTCGCCCTGATCACCCGCCCCGGAGCCGAGTCGCGGCGCGGCGAGACCGCCGCTGTCGAGGAGGCCGTGGCCGGTCTCGGCTGCTCGGTCAACTGGGTGTGGGACCCGGGCACGCTGGACGGCGGCGACGTCCTGAAGATCGGCGACACGGTGTACGTGGGCCGGGGCGGGCGCACCAACGCCGCCGGGGTCCAGCAACTGCGCGCCGCGTTCGAGCCGCTCGGCGCGCGGGTCGTCTCGGTGCCCGTGAGCAAGGTGCTGCACCTGAAGACCGCGGTGACGGCGCTGCCCGACGGCACGGTGATCGGGCACATCCCCCAGATGGACACGCCCTCGCTGTTCGGCCGTTTCCTGCCGGTGCCGGAGGAGGCGGGGGCGCACGTGGTGCTGCTCGGCGGGGACAAGCTGCTGATGGCGGCCAGCGCACCGAAGACCGCGGAGCTCTTCGCCGACCTCGGGTACGAACCGGTCGTCGTGGACATCGGCGAGTTCGAGAAGCTCGAGGGCTGTGTGACATGCCTCTCGGTGCGCCTGCGGGAGCTGTACGTCTGACCCGTCGGGCCCGTCGTTTCCGGGCCGCCGGCCTGCACATCCGGAGCCTGGGCATGCACATGCACGGCAGAGCTGATCAGCGGCCTTTACGGTGTCCTTAACCTACGGCTTCGTAACCTACGGGAACGTAGCCTACGATGCCGTAGGTTACCGCTCACCGCTCGTACGCATGTCCCCCTGGAGAGTCCATGACGATCACCACTCCCCATCTCGGCAGCCCCGCCGGCGCCTGGTCCGACGCTCAGCTGCTGTACGCCCTGGAGGAAGTGGTCGAGACCGAACTCAACCGGCATCTGAAGGTCGCCAAGGACTGGATGCCGCACGAGTACGTCCCGTGGAGCGACGGACGCAACTTCCCCGGCCTCTTCGAGGACGGCCAGGCATGGGAGAAGGAGCAGTCGAAGGTCACCGAGATCGGCCGCATCGCGCTGGTCGTCAACCTGCTGACCGAGGACAACCTGCCCAGCTACCACCACGAGATCGCCAGCCTGTTCGGCCGTGACGGCGCCTGGGGCACCTGGGTGCACCGCTGGACCGCCGAGGAGGGCCGGCACGGCATCGTGATGCGCGACTACCTGCTCACCTCGCGCGCGGTGGACCCGGACAAGCTGGAGCAGTTCCGCATGTCCCACATGAGCGAGGGCTTCGAGTCGGACAACCGCCACTCGATGCTGCACTCGGTGGCCTACGTCGCCTTCCAGGAGCTGGCCACCCGCATCTCGCACCGCAACACCGGCCACCAGTCCGGTGACCCGGTCTGCGACCGCATGCTGGCCCGGATCGCGACCGACGAGAACCTGCACATGGTCTTCTACCGCAACCTGCTCAAGGCGGCCTTCGAGCTGGCGCCCGACCTGACGATGCAGGCCGTGCGGGACGTGGTGGTCGACTTCCGGATGCCCGGGCACGGCATCCCCGGTTTCGAGCGGGCGGCCGCGCAGATGGCGATCGGCGAGGTCTACAACCTGCGCATCCACCACGACGACGTGCTGCAGCCCGTGCTGCGCTTCCTGAAGATCATGGAGATCGACGGCCTGGGCCCGGACGGCCGCAAGGCCCAGGAGGAGCTGGGGCTGTACATGGGCGGCCTCGACGCGGAGGCGGCGAAGTTCGACGAGAAGCTGGCCGCCCGCAAAGCGCGCATGGCCGCCCGCGCCGGCGCCTGACGGCGAACCCCGCGCACGCATCCGGCGGGGCCCGGCCGTCACGAGCGGCCGGGCCCCGCCGGCGTACCGCGCACGCCGCGGTGCCACCCGGCCGCCGCGCCACGCGCACGCGGTGGTGCCACCCGCCTAGCGCGCCACGCGCCGCAGCTCCAGCCGCTCCTTCTCCGACAGGCCGCCCCAGACGCCGAAGCGTTCGTCGTGGGCCATCGCGTACTCCAGACAGGCCGTGCGGATCGGGCACATACCGCAGATCCGCTTCGCCTCGCGCACCGAGCTGCCCGGCTCAGGGAAGAAGAAGTCCGCCCCGGTCTGCGCGCACAGCGCTTCCTGCTGCCAGGTGAGTTCGGGCGAGATCATCGTGTCGATGTGCATGGCCGGAAGCCTCGCGGCAGGCGAAAAACGTTCGATCAACACCGGATCAACACCGCGTTCACGGCCCTGGGCCGCCTCGCTGCCGCCCCCGCGGACGGCTGCGCGCACGGCGGCGCGCGGCGCCACCCGTCAGCCGGGCGGGCACGGCCGGTGCGCGGCAGGGACCGGCGGCGTTCCGGCGGCGCGGGGCCGTGCGCGGTGCGAGACTCGGCAGTACGGACGGACGGGCCCCTGTGCGAGGAGGGCGAGGATGCTCACCACCCGTTATGTCACCGGCTCCCCCAACTGGATCGACCTCGGCGTACCCGACATCGGGGGTGCGGCGGCCTTCTACGGTGAGCTGTTCGGCTGGCGGTTCGAGCCGGGCGGACCGGAGGTCGGCGGGTACGGGCTGTTCCGGCTCGACGGGCGGACCACCGCCGGGGGGATGCAGACGTCGGCGGAGCAGGGGCCGCCCTCCTGGACGGTCTACTTCCAGGCGCCGGACGCGGACGCCACGGCACGGACGGCCGAGCAGAAGCACGGCAGGGTCCTGGTGCAGCCCATGGACGTCCAGGACCTGGGCCGCATGGCGATCCTGAGCGATCAGGCCGGCGTGCCCTTCGGCCTGTGGCAGCCGGGCCGCAACGAGGGCCTGGAGGCCGTCCAGGAGCCGGGCTCGCTGTGCTGGGTCGAGCTGTACACGGAGGACGTCCCGGCGACGGCCGCCTTCTACCACTCGGTCCTCGGTTTGGAGACCGCCGGTGTCGACTTCCCGAGCGGCACCTACACCACGTTCAACCCGGCCGGGGAGGGGGAGGACGCCATGTTCGGCGGGGTCGTCCCGCTGTCCGAGGACCCGACCGAGGAGCAGGCGTACTGGCTGCCGTACTTCGAGGTGACGGACCCGGACGCCGTCGTCGCCAGGACCGGGGAACTGGGCGGAACGGTCCGTCTCGCCGCCACCGACGTACCGGGTGTCGGCCGCCTGGCCAAACTGGCCGACCCCTACGGCGCCCGCTTCGCGGTGGTGCGCAGCGAGCGGCCGGAGGATCAGCGGACCGGGACCAGGGCCTAGGCGGACCCCCGGCGCACCAGCGTCGTGGGGAGCACCACGCTGGACGGGGTGCGGGCGACGCCCTCCCGGGGCGCGTCCCGGTCCAGGCCGCGCAGGAGCAGACGGGTCATCAGGCGGCCCATCTCCTCGATGTCCTGGCGGACCGTGGTGAGAGGCGGGTCGGTCTGCTCCGCGACGGGCTGCATGTCGTCGAAGCCGATGACGGCCACGTCGTCGGGGACGCGGCGGCCGGACTCGCGCAGGACGCGCAGCGCGCCCGAGGCGGTGAGGTCGTTCGCGGCGAACACCGCGTCCACGTCGGGGCAGCGGGCGAGGAGTTCGCGCATGGCCCGCTCCCCGCCGGCGTAGGTGAAGTCGGCCTCGGCGATCAGGCGCGGGTCGGCGTCCGCCATGACGTCGCGGTAGCCGTCGAGCCGGTCGACCGCCGAGGTCTGGTCGAGGGCGCCGGTGATGTGCGCGATGCGGGTGCGGCCGAGGCCCGCCAGGTGGCGGACGGCGTCGCGGGCGCCGCCGCGGTTGTCGCTGTCGACGTAGACCACGTCCCGCCGGTCGCCGCCCCAGCCGGGCCGCCCCCCGAAGACGGTGGGGACGCCGGCCCGCTGGATCAGTTCAGGCAGCGGGTCGTCGAGGTGGAGCGAGAAGACGAGGGCGCCGTCGACATGCCCGCCGGCGAGGTACCGGCCGACCCGGGCGTGGTCGTCCCGGCCCTCGGTGAGCAGCAGCACGAGCTGGTTGTCGTGGGCGGTGAGTTCCTTGCTGATGCCGCGCAGCTGGAGTGCGAAGAACGGGTCGGCGAACACCCGCGTCTCCGGTTCGGCGACGACCACCGCGACCGCGTCGTGCCGCCGGGTCACCAGGGAGCGGGCGGCCTGGTTGGGCACGTAGCCGAGCTCCTCCACGGCCTTGCGGACGCGTTCGACGAGGACGTCCCGCACCCCGTCCCCGCCGTTGACCACGCGTGAGACGGTGGCCCGCGAGACCCCGGCCCGTGCGGCCACGGCCTCCAGAGTGGGACGCGGCGCTGTGTCGGTCACTTCGGGGCTCCCTCTCTGCGGCTGCGGATCAGGATAGCCCCGGGCACGGCGCTGGGTGAGAGCGCTCTCCGGTGGTCCGGGGAGCGCCCGACCGTCCGCGCGCCCTCAGTGGGGGGCCCGCGACCCTGTCCGACGCCCTCAGCGCCGCGGCCCGCGCCCCTCAGTGCTCGTGTCCGCCTCCCGTGTCCGCGTCGTGCTCGTGGCCGCCTCCCGGGCCCTCCCCGTGCTCGTGCGGGTCGTAGCCGGGGATCGTGCCGTCCGGCTTCTTCACCAGGAACAGGCCGACCATCCCCATGTCGGAGTGGCTCTGCACGTGGCAGTGGTACATCCAGGCACCGGCGCCGACCCCCTCCCCCGCGATCACCTGGAAACCGAAGGAGTCGGCCGGGCCGGTGATCTTGTTGTCGATCACCTGGCTGGGGTCGTCCGGGCCGGTCAGCATGCCGGTGCGATTGTCCGCCCAGCGATGACCGTGCATGTGGAACGTGTGGTAGAACTCGCCGTGCGTGATCACGACGAACTCGACCCGGTCCCCGACCGTCGCCTCGAAGTTCGGGCCCGAGTGCGGCGCCTTGTTGTTGATGCGCATGTCGTTGAAGACGACCGTGTGCGTCCGGTCGGGCAGGACGTCGCCCTTGCGGCGGACGATGACCGGGCCGAACAGGCCCTTCTGCAGTCCCACGGTGCCGTGTTCCGTGCCCACGACGTGGTCGTGGTAGTGCCAGTAGCCCGCGCTGCCGGAGCGCCAGGTGCCGTCCTTGCGGCGCCCGGGGGCGTGGGTGCGCCAGGTGTAGGTGCGCGTGCCGCCCGGCTCGACGTGACTGCGGTTCAGCTTGGTGCCGTCGCTGGTGATCTCGTAGTCGAGACCGTGGACGTGCAGGCTCACCGCGACGTCCATGGTGTTCTCGAACTCGATGTGGAGCGTGTCGCCCTCGTTGAGCTCGATCAGCGGTCCGGGGATGCTCGCCTTGCCCTTCTCCAGGCCGTAGCCCATCTGACCGTCCGCCAGCTTCTCGGCGTACAGCTTGATGCGCTTCACCTCGCCCCCGGCGGGGGCCGTCCTCGCCGGTTCGACGGCACTGAGGGCCTCCGGCGCCACGGACAACGATGTCGCGACGGCCGCGCCGCCCAGCAGGACCCGCCGGTTGAAGCTGCGTCTGTCCATGCGGAACTCCCCACCCTGGTAAGGCTTTGACGGAGGCGTGCCTGTGATGAACCGGTGAGACGGTACCGGCCGCGCCGACGTTTATCCACACTCAAGACAAAGTTGATGCCATCCCGGTCATAGGTATTGGCGGCGCGGGCAAAGGGGTCTAGCTTCCTTGGCGGTGTTGCTGTGACCGAGGAGGTGCCCATGCGCTTACGAGGGGCGAGCAAGAGGAGACGTGTCGGGGCGGCCTCGGTGGCCGCCGCCGCCGTGATCGCCGGACTGCTGTCCGGGCCCGCGGCGAACGCGCGCCCGTTCCCCGAGCCGTCGTTGACAACGATGTCGATCAAGTCGCCGCCGGGCGGCGCGAACGTACGGGTGCTGATCTTCCACGGTTCCGCCGCGGCCGGGGAGGAGTCCCCGGTGGTGAACGCCGGGATCGAGGCGATCGAGGACATCGGGCTCTCGGGACCGGCGGACCGCCGCTTCAAGGTCCAAGCCACCGGCGACGCCTCGGTGTTCACCGATGACAGGAAGCTGGGCCGCTTCAACGCGATCGTCTTCCTGACCGGCGGGGGCGACGTCCTCGACGCGGAGCAGGAGGCCGGCCTGGAGGCCTACATGGAGGCCGGCGGCGGGTTCGTCGGCATCCACGACGCGGCGCGCGCGGAACCGTACTCGGACTGGTTCACCGGTCTGGTCGGCGCACGCCCGGCCGCCTCCGGTCCCACGTCCGCGCAGCGGGCGACCGTGGAGGTCGGCGACCGCCGGCATCCGGCCACCAAGGACCTGCCGGTGCAGTGGAAACGTCCCGACAAGTGGCTGAACTGGGTGAAGAACCCCTCGGGCGAGGTCCACACGGTGGCCCGTGTACGGGAGTCGACGTACCAGCCGGGCACCGGCGCCAACGGCTGGGACCACCCGGTCAGCTGGTGCCGGGACTACGACGGCGGTCGCTCCTTCTACACCGGCATGGGCGGCACGGTGTCGTCCTACGACGAGGCGGACTTCCGCGCCCATCTGCGCGGTGCGCTGATGTGGACGACCCGGCTGGAGCAGGCCGACTGCAAGGCGACCATCAACGCCAACTACGCGGCCGAGCGCCTGACCAAGCCGAACCAGCCCGGGCGGAACGACCAGATCGGCGAGCCGCACGGCCTGGTCACCGCCCCCGACGGCCGGGTCTTCTACATCGGCCGGGGCGGGGCGGACTCCTCACAGCCGGTGATCACCGACTGGAACAACCCGGACATCGGCAAGGGCAAGGGTGAGATCCACGTCTACGACCCGAAGACCAAGCAGGTCACCCTGGCCGGCGCGCTGACCGTCTTCGGCAACAAGGGCGGCGGCGACGAACTGGTCAAGGTCGAGGAAGGCCTGCTCGGCATCGAACTGGACCCCGGGTTCGCGCAGAACGGGTGGGTGTACCTGCACTACACGCCGCACGAGCGGATCGACCGCGAGACGCGTATGGCGGAGCGGCGGGTCTCCCGGTTCACGCTCGACCAGGCCACGAACAAGCTGGACCTGTCCAGCGAGAAGGTGCTGCTGAAGTGGCCGGTGCAGATCCACAGTTGCTGCCACGCGGGCGGCGGGATGGCCTGGGACTCCGAGGACAACCTGTACATCGCCACCGGTGACAACAACTCCAGCGGCTTCAGCGGTGGTTACTCCGGCAACAACCCGGAGCCCAACTACAAGGGCGTGTCGTTCGCTGACGCGCGCCGCACCGCGGGCAACACCAACAACCTCAACGGCAAGATCCTGCGCATCCACCCCGAGCCGGACGGCACGTACACGCTGCCCGAGGGCAACCTGTTCACCGGGAAGGAGACCGACGAGGGCGGCGGCAAGACGCGCGGCGAGATCTATGTGATGGGCGTGCGCAATCCGGCGCGCATCTTCGTCGACAAGTCGACGGACGTGCTGTACGCGGGCTGGGTCGGACCGGACGCGGGCTCGCCCTCGACGACCTGGGGTCCGGCCAAGTACGACACGTTCGCCGCCATCACGAAGGCCGGCAACCGCGGCTGGCCGTACTGCATGGGCAACAAGCAGCCCTACCGGGACCGCAACCTGCCGGACCCGTCCAAGCCGCTGGGCTGGTACGACTGCGACCACCCGAAGAACGAGTCGCCCAACAACGACGGCCTGGTCAACCTGCCGCCGGTGACGGGCAACAACATCTGGTACTCGCCCTCGGGCGGCGCCCCGGACTTCCCGCGGGACGCGAACGGCGTCCCGTCGTACAAGGCGGCGGAGGCCACCTACAAGCTGCCCTGGCTCAAGGGCGGCGGCCAGGCGGCCATGAACGGGCCGGTGTACCGGTCCGACGCGGTCGCGGCGGACAGTGCCGTGAAGTGGCCGGCCTACTGGGACGGCAAGTGGTTCGTCGGTGACTTCTACGACGCCGACCAGCCGCGCAACGCGGTGATCATGGACCCGAAGACGCAGGGCGACGGCGGTCTGCCGGTGCACTCGGAGTCGCTGAAGAAGATCGTGCCGGTCGGCAACGACGGCATCAGGAACCTGATGGACTGGAAGTTCGGTCCGGACGGCGCGCTCTACGTCCTCGACTACGGGCGCGGCTTCTTCACCTCGGACTCCAAATCGGCCCTGTGGCGGGTCACCTACAAGGGCGGCGGACCGACCCCGGCCGCCGGTCAGCTGGCGAGGGGGACCGAGTGATGCGCGCACGAAGAGTCTGGGCCGCCCTGCTGGCCGCCGTGCTGATGATGCTCGGCGTGCAGGCGCTGCCCGCCGCCGGGCAGCCCACGGAGCAGGCCGCCGAGCAGGTGCTGACCTGGACGGCCGGCGACCCCATCGACAAGTACCTCTCGGCGCCCACGACCGCGGTCGCCGGGCCCGCCACGATCGTCTTCGAGAACAGCGCGGCCACCGGGAACACCACGGGCATGCCGCACACGCTGACGTTCGTGACCAGCGATCCCGAGTTCAACGGCGACGTGCAGCTCAACATCCTGGCCAACCCCAACGACGGCCAGGGCGGCAAGCACACCGCCCAGGTCACGCTCACGCCCGGCCGGTACTTCTACCACTGCACGATCCCCGGCCACGGTCAGATGCAGGGCATCCTGACGGTGACCGAGGGCACCGGCGAGGACACCACGGCGCCCGAGGCGTCGGCGCACGTGAGCGGCACGCGGAACACGCAGGGCCAGTACGTCGGTTCCGCGAGCGTGGCGCTGCACGCCACCGACGAGGGCGGCTCGGGTCTGGACCGGATCGAGTACGCGCTCGGCGACGCGGGTGCCTGGCAGCCGTACACCACGCCGGTCGTGGTCGACCAGGTCGGCGATCACACGGTCCGCTACCGGGCGTTCGACAAGGCGGGCAACGTCTCCGCCGAGAAGAGCGCCGCGTTCACGGTCGTGGCACCGCAGTCGGACGACACCACCGCGCCGGAGACCTCGGCGACGGTGACCGGCGAGCGGAACGCGGACGGGGCCTACATCGACATGGCGACGGTCACCGTCTCCGCGTCCGACACCGGCTCCGGGGTCAACACGATCGAGTACGCGATCGGCTCCGGAGCCTGGCAGGCGTACACCGCGCCCGTGATGGTGCACCAGGTGGGCGAGCACACCGTCCGCTACCGCGCCACCGACAAGGCGGGCAACGTGGCGGCGGAGAAGACCGTGCGGTTCGCCGTCGTCGCGGCGCCGCCGCAGGACACCGTCCCGCCGGTGACGGGCGTGAGCGTGGAGGGCACGAAGAACTCCGCGGGGGCGTACGTCAACAGCGCCCGGGTGACCGTCACGGCGACCGACGAGCACGGCTCGGGCGTCGAGAGGATCGAGTACTCGCTCGACGGCGGCCCCTACCTGGCCTACTCGGCGCCGGTCGTGGTGGACCGGGCCGGTGCGCACACCGTGGCGTACCGGGCGACCGACAAGGCCGGCAACACCGCGGCGGCCCGCACGGTGTCCTTCACGGTCGTCTCCGGTCAGGTCCCGGCGCCGGACTGCCCCGAGTACGACGAGCGGCTGACGGTGATCGTCGGCACGGTCGACTCCGGGGTGCGCAACCGGGTGACCGACAACCGCTGCCGGATCGGCGAGCTGATCGAGGACGAGAAGGAGTGGACGTCCCAGGCGCTGTTCCTCAAGCACGTCGGCTCCGTCCTGGACGCACTGCTGAAGGAAGGCGTCATCGACGAGCGGGAGGCCAAGGCGATCCGCAAGGCGGCCCGGCAGTCGGGCATCGGCAAGCCGGGGCAGACCGAGGGCTACCGGGCGCTGTTCGACGGCACGGCCGAGTCCCTGGCCAAGTGGAGGCAGGTGGGCGGTGGTTCGTTCGGGCTGAACCCGGACGGGACCCTCACCTCCGGCACCACCACACCCGGCATGGGCATGCTCTGGTTCCCGGAGCGCAAGTACGGCGACTTCTCGCTGAAGCTCCAGTGGCGTGACGACGCGCCCGGCACCGGCAACGCCAACTCGGGTGTGTTCGTGCGCTTCCCGTGGGTCCTCGACCACCCGGAGGAGTCCCGGCCCGAGTGGGTCGCCATCAAGTACGGTCACGAGGTACAGGTGCTCGACCGGCCCGACGGCGACATGTACAAGACGGGTTCGATCTACGGTTTCGACCGCGTGGGCCTGGCCGGCGCGGTCGTGACGCAGAAGGGCACCTGGAACGACTACGAGATCCGGGTGGAGGGCCAGCACTACTCGGTCTTCCGCAACGGCGTGCTGATCAACGAGTTCGACAACACCGGCGGCCAGGAGTTCGCTCCCCCGCGCTCGGACGACCCGGGCACGGACGGGCGGCGCTTCGCCTCCGGTTACATCGGGCTCCAGGTGCACGGCACGACGGACGTGGTCTCGTACCGCGACATCCGGATCAAGGAGTTGTAGACCCTCCGGAGGTCTTCCTGGCCCTGCTCGGCTGTACCCGTCTGGGCTCCCCCGGCATCTTCGGATACTCGGGCGGGTACGGCAGGTCGCCCAGCCCGTGGTCGTGCTCGTCGCGGCGGGCGAGGTCGAGCAGGGCCTCCAGCGAGTAGCGGTGGTCGTCCATGTCCGCGTGCACGTCGCCGAGTTCGGCGAAGCGCGCGGGCATGGTCGCCAGGTCGAAGTCCTGCGGGTGCGTCACGCCGACCTCCTCCCAGCGCAGGGGCGCGGAGACGGGAGCGTGCGGGCGGGGGCGCACGGAGTAGGCGGAGGCGATCGTGCGGTCGCGGGCCGTCTGGTTGTAGTCGAGGAAGATCCGCTCGCCCCGCTCCTCCTTCCACCACTTGATGGTGACCTGCTCGGGCATCCGGCGTTCCATCTCCCGGCCGACGGCGATGGCGGCGCGGCGGACCTGGGTGAAGGTCCAGCGCGGTTCGATGGGCACGAAGACGTGCAGGCCCCGGCCGCCGGAAGTCTTGGGGAAGCCGCGCAGTCCGCCGAACTCGTCCAGCACCGCGCGCAGTTCGTGGGCGGCGCGGGCGGCGTCGTCGTAGTCGGTGCCGGGCTGCGGGTCGAGGTCGATGCGCAGTTCGTCGGGGCGGTCGACGTCGTCGCGGCGGACCGGCCAGGGGTGGAAGGTGAGCGTGCCGAACTGGGCCGCCCACACCACCGCTCCCACTTCGGTGGGGCACATCTCGTCGGCGCTGCGGCCGCTGGGGAAGGTGATGTGCGCGGTCGGGATCCAGTCGGGCATGTTCTTCGGCGCCCGCTTCTGGAAGAAGTTCTCCCCGCTCACGCCTTCGGGGTAGCGCTCCAGGGTGGTCGGCCGGTCGCGCAGGGCGCGCAGGATGCCGGGGCCGACGGCGATGTAGTAGCGGGCGAGGTCGAGCTTGGTGAAGCCGCGCTCGGGGAAGAAGACCTTGTCCGGGCTGGACAGCCGTACGGTCCGGCCGCCGACCTCCAGTTCCACCGCGTCACCCATGCGAGCCACGGTAGGCGTACCCCGCATACCTCGCACATCGGGCACAGTCCGGCATTCGGGCGCAGAATCGACGCATGGATCTGCCGGTGATGCCCCCTGTCCTGCCGATGCTCGCCAAGTCGGTGGCGTCCATCCCCGCGGGCATGCAGTACGAGGCGAAGTGGGACGGGTTCCGGGCGATCGTGTTCCGCGACGGGGACGAGGTCGAACTCGGCAGCCGGACCGGCAAAACGCTGACCAGGTACTTCCCCGAGCTGGTGGACGCGGTGCGGGAGCGGCTGCCGCGGCGGTGCGTGGTGGACGGGGAGATCGTCATCGCGCGGGAGGGCCATCTCGACTTCGACGCGCTGACCGAGCGGATCCATCCGGCGGACTCGCGGGTGCGGACGCTGGCGGAGCGGACGCCGGCGTCCCTCGTCGTGTTCGACCTGCTGGCCCTCGGGGACGACCCGGTGATGAGCGCTCCGCTGACCGAGCGGCGGGAACTGCTGGAACGGGAGCTGTCGGGGGTGGCGGCCCCCGTGCACCTGGCCCCCGCCACGACCGACATCGAGGTGGCGCGGAACTGGTTCGAGCAGTACGAGGGGGCGGGCCTGGACGGCGTGATCGCCAAGCCCCTGACCGTGCGCTACCGGCCGGACGAGCGCGCCATGTTCAAGGTCAAGCACGAGCGGACGGCGGACGTCGTGGTCGCCGGGTACCGCCTGCACAAGAGCGGCCCGGTGGTGGGCTCGCTGCTGCTCGGCCTGTACGACGAGCGGGGGACGCTGCAGCACGTGGGCGTGTCCGCGGCCTTCACGATGAAGCGGCGGGCCGAGCTGGTCGAGGAGCTGGAGCCGCTGCGCATGGACGACGTCTCGGGGCATCCGTGGGCGGCCTGGTCCGAGGAGGCCGCCCACGAGACGGCCCGGCTGCCGGGGGCGCCGAGCCGCTGGTCGGGCCGCAAGGACCTGTCGTGGGTGCCGCTGGCGCCCGAGCGGGTGGCCGAGGTGGCGTACGACCACATGGAGAACGGGCAGCGGTTCCGGCACACCGCCCGCTTCCGTCGCTGGCGCCCGGACCGGACCCCCGAGAGCTGCACGTACGCGCAACTGGAGGAGCCGGTCCGCTACGACCTGGCGGAGATCCTGGGCGCCTGAGGAGTGACGGTGCGCGACGGGCGCTCACGCCTCAGGGGTGCTCAGGGCTGCATCAGCACCTTGACGGCGCCGTTCTCCTTGCGCTGGAACATCTCGTAGGCGCGCGGCGCGTCCGACAGCGGCACGCGGTGCGTGGCGAAGTCGTCGACGCCGAGCGGGTCCTCGTCGGTGAGGTACGGAATGATGTCGTCGGCCCAGCGGCGCACGTTGGCCTGGCCCATCCGCAGCTGGATCTGCTTGTCGAACATGGTCAGCATCGGAAGCGGGTCCGCCATGCCGCCGTACACACCGGACAGCGAGATGGTCCCGCCGCGGCGCACCAGCTCGATCGCGGTGTACAGGGCGGCGAGCCGGTCGACGCTGAAGCGCTCGGACATCGGGCCGCTCAGCTTGCGCGGCATCACGGCGGCGGCGTTCTGCACCAGCTTGGCGACCGCGCTGCCGTGGGCCTCCGTGCCGACCGCGTCGATGACCGCGTCGGGACCGCGGCCGTCGGTCTCGTCCCGGATCGCGGCCACCAGCTCCTTCTCGCTGTCGAAGGACCTGAGGTCGAACGTCTCCACGCCCCGCGCGCGCATCCGACTCAGCCGCTCGGGCACCAGGTCGACGCCGAACACGCGCCCGGCGCCCTGCACCTGGGCGATGCGGCAGGCCATGTCGCCGATCGGCCCGAGGCCGAGCACGGCGACGCTGCCCCCCTTCGGGACGTCGGCGTAGGCGACCGCCTGCCAGGCGGTGGGCAGTACGTCGGACAGGTAGACGAACCGGTCGTCGGCCGGCCCCTCGGGCACCTTGATCGGGCCGAACTGGGCCTGCGGGACGCGCAGGTACTCGGCCTGGGCGCCCGGCACCGCGCCGTACAGGCGGGTGTAGCCGAACAGGGCCGCTCCCATGCCCTCGCTCTTGACCTGGGTGGTCTCGCACTGGGTGGGCAGTCCGGTCAGGCACATCCAGCAGGTGCCGCACGCGATCTGGAAGGGGACCACCACCCGGTCCCCGACCTGCAGGTCCGGGACGCCCGCGCCCACTTCCTCGACGATGCCCATGGGCTCGTGGCCGAGGATGTCCCCCGGGGTCATGAACGGCGTGAGCACCTCGTACAGGTGCAGATCGGATCCGCACAGCCCCGAGGAGGTGATGCGGATGATCGCGTCCGTGGGTTCCTCGATCTTCGGATCGGGCACCTCTTCCACCCGTACGTCCCGCTTGCCCTGCCAGGTCACTGCCTTCATCGCCTCGGGCTCCCTCCGTCGGCCTGCGCGTCGGTCGGTCCGCCCGCCCCGGGTACCCCCGCTGCCGGGGGCCGAATCTTGGGCCGTTCGGCGGACGCCGGGGAGACACCGAGTTGCGGAAATCGCTCGATGATGGGCGTCGATGTTCAGATAAGCGCACAATTTAGACACATCGATGACATGAGGCGCGATGACGACGGTGGGCAGAGGACGGGGCGTGCGCGGTCGGCGCACCGCGACGACGGCGGCGCTGCTGGCCGCCCTGGCGACCGCCGCCCTGGCGGGCTGCACGGGCGGGAACGGCCCGGGCGACGACGGTCGGGGAAGGGACCGGGGGGACCACCGGACGGCCTCGCCGGGAGCCACCGGCCCCTCCGTACTGGCCGTGAAGATCGACAACGCGGGCACGGCCCGTCCGCACACCGGTGTCGACGCGGCGGACGTGGTGTACGCCGAGCAGGTCGAGGGCGGGCTGAGCCGCCTGATGGCGGTGTACGCCACCCGGCTGCCGGAGGTGGTCGGGCCGGTGCGCAGCGCGCGCGAGTCGGATCTGGAGCTGCTGCGCCAGTTCGACCGCCCGATCCTCGCCTTCTCCGGCGCGCAGACGAAGCTCCTGCCGCTGATCGATCAGGCCCCGCTGCGGGCCGAGAGCCCGTCCGACGCCGCCGACGCCTACTTCCGCGGGGGCGACCGTCCCGCCCCGCACAACCTGTACCTCCGGCCCGGGCGGCTGATGGCCGAGGCCCCGGGCCGAGCGGCCCTGACCACCGGCTTCCGCTACGGTCCCGTGCCCTCCGGCGGCACGCCGACCACCTCGCGGACGGTGCGCTACCCGGCGGCCCGCTTCACCTTCACCTGGTCGGACGCGCGCGAGCGCTGGCTGGTCGGCATGGACGGCAGCCGCGCGGCCACGGCCGACGGCGAGGCCCTGGCACCGGCGACGGTCGTCGTGCAGCACGTGAAGGTGCGCGAGTCGGCCTTCCGGGACTTCCTCGGCAACAACACGCCGTACACCGAGACGGTGGGCGCGGGCAAGGCGGAGGTGCTGCGTGACGGCCGGACCTTCGACGCGCGCTGGCAGCGCCCGGACGCGGCCGACGGCACGGCGTTCACCACTCCGGACGGCGCCCCGGTGAACTTCGCCGAGGGCCAGGTGTGGGTGGTGTACGCCAAGGCGTCCTGACGTGCCCGTGCGAACCCGGCCGACGGCGGGCTACTGAAGTCCGCCGTCGAGTTCGGCACGCGCCCGGGCCGCCAGTCCGTCGGCCCCGCAGGAGACCGCCAGGTCCAGGCCCCGGCGCAGGTCGCTCGCGGAGCGGGCGGCGATGCCGTACTCGATGCGGGCCGCCGCGTGCTCGTACTGGCAGGGCGAGGCCTCCAGGTAGGCGACGGCCTGGGCGTGGAGCCGGACCGCGCGCTGACCGGTCTCCAGGGCGGCGGCGCAGCGCAGGGCCTCCCCTATGGCGGTGTCCGTGCCGAAGCGCTCGGCCTGCCGGCGGACGTCGACGGCGAGCCGGGCGGCCCGGGCCGGGTCCTCGGTGTTCAGAGCGCGGGCCAGGTCCGTGGCCCAGGGGACGAGCACGGGGTTGTGGTGGCCGCGTGCCGCCGCCGCCTTCTCCGCGGCCTCCAGTTCGTTGATGCCGTCCTTGGTGCGCCCGACGGCCAGCAGCAGCCGGCCGCGCACCGAGCGCGGGTCGGGCAGCACGATGGTGGAGGGGTACGGCGGGGCGAAGCCGTACCGCTCGGCGACGTCCCAGGCCTGCTCGACGTGGTCGCGGGCCAGGAGCGTGTCGACCAGGTTGCAGGTCGCGGACCAGTACAGGGGCAGTCCGCGGCCGACGCGCTCGGCGAGGCGCAGCGACTCCCGCAGGGAGGCCTCCGCCTCGCGCAGACGGCCCCGCCTGCGGTGGCCGAGTCCGACGTAGGCGTGGGCGAGCGCCAGGTGGCCGCCGCTCCAGCCGGCCGTCTCGTAGGCCCGCAGCGCCTCGTTGTAGAGGGCTTCGGCCCGGTCGAGACGGTCGGTGAACGCGTACGCGTTGGCCAGCATCAGCAGCAGTTCGATGCCCCACTCGGTGTCGGTCCAGCCGAGGCCCGGGGCCAGCCGGCCGTTGACCAGGGCGCGGTCGCACAGTTCGGCGACCTCCTCGGCGTTCTCGCCGTGCATCAGGGCGTCGAAGCCGCGCAGGATGAGCAGGGCGCGTTCGGAGTTGTCCCGGCCGGTGCAGGTGCTCGCCAGGTCGGCGAGCCGCTGGGAGCGCCCCGGTGAGGTGGCCTCGCCGGCGTGCAGGCCCTCCCACATGAAGTGCACGGCCTGCAGCCGCATCCGCGCGGGCCCGGGCTGCAGCCGGGCGGCCTCCGCCTCCACCGTGCGGACGGCCTCCTCCAGCTGGTCGTTGTGCAGCAGCGCCTGGGACAACCGGAAGACGGCGTCCACGCGCTCGTCGCCGTCGAGGCCGGGCATGCCCAGCGCGCTGCGCAGATGGCCGATGGTGCGGGCGGGCGCGGTGAGGAAGGTGGCCTGGGCCAACTCGTAGAGCACGTGCGGGTGCGACTCGGGCCGGGGCGGTTCCTTCAGGGCCCGCTCCAGGCAGCGGCGGGCCGCGTCGGGCGCGCCGACCGCCAGGTGCTCGCGGGCCGCCTCGCGCAACTGCCCGACGAGTTCCTCGTCGTCGTCCGGGTGGACCTCCAGCAGGTGGCGGGCGGCGGCCGCGGCGCCGTGGCCCTCGTCGGCGACGATGCGGGCGGCTATGCCGTGCATGGCGGTGCGCAGGGCGTCGGGGATCGAGTTGTAGACGGCCGTCGCGATGAGCGGGTGGACGAACTCCAGCTCGCCGTGGGCGGAGTGGCCCGTGCTCGGGTCCGGCTCGGTGAGGATGCGGGCGCTGCGCAGCAGTTCGGCGCAGCGGCGGGCGTCCTCCGGCTTGAGGGTGGCGAGCTTGGCGACCAGGCCGATGGAGATGCCGGTGCCGAGGATGGCGGCGGCCCACGCGAACCGCGTGGCGTCGATGCCGAGTTCCTCCAGGCGGGCGACGAGACCGCCGCCGCGGGCCGAGCGGTTCAGCTCGCGCAGCTCCCCGGCGTGGGCCTCCACCGGGTCCAGTTCGCTGTCCTGGACCCGGGCGAGCAGTTCCACGGTCTCGTAGGGGTTGCCCGCGGTGACGGCCCACACCTCGCGGCAGAACGCGGCGTCGGCGTGCCGGCCGAGGGTGGCGCGGGTGAGACCGGCCGTGGCGTCCGGGGTGAGGGCGCTCAGGGTCGCGACGGGCCCGTCGGCCGCCGCGGCGACGGTCTCGAGGTGCCGGGCGCTCACGTCGGGCACGTCGTCCGGTCGGCGGGTGACGACGACCAGGACGGACGTCTCGTCGAGGCGCTCCGCGAGCCCGGCGAGCCAGTGCAGGGTCTCCTGGTCGGCCCAGTGGGCGTCGTCGATGAGCAGCACGAGCGGCCAGTCGCGGCGGGCGAGCCGGCGCACCGCGGCGACCAGACCGTCGCACACGCCCTGCGGGTCGGCCTGCCGGGCCCCGGGGTACGCGATGCCGAGGGCGGGTCCGGCGATGTCGTACCAGTCGCCGAGGTACTCGCGGGCCTCCTCCGGCAGCATCGACACCAGGGCAGGCTGCAGCAGTTGCCGCACCACGTTGAAGGGGACCGACCTGAGGGTCTCGCCGCCGCGGGCCGACCAGACCGTGCAGCCGCGCGCCTCGGCGATGCGGCGGGTTTCGGCCAGCAGCGCCGTCTTGCCGAGTCCGGCCTCGCCGCGGAAGACCAGCAGGCCGCCGGACGAGGAACGGTCGGTGCAGAGCTTGTCGACGGCCTGTGCGATGGCGGCGACTTCCTCGTCGCGCTCCCACAGGGAAGCCGAGGCGGCGGCCGTGGGCCGTACCTCCGTCATCCCGCTACCTCCCCAAGTCGCCCGAACGACGTACAGACGTCGAGCGTAGCCGTCCGCTTGCCTCGGCGGAGGGTGGTCGCGGCACCTGTTGCCGTGACGGGTGACACCGGGTGCAGCCGGACGACGCACCCGGCCCGCCACCAGCCACCTTCGGGTCAACAGCGCGCAAAAACAAGGGAGGTGACGTTCATTCACCGCGAACGGCACACACGGGACGGACGGCGGGCGCTCCTCGCCGGGTCCGTGGGCGACCTCGTAGGTGGTACGGGTCCGGCGTCCACGGCTGCTTCGCGACGATCATCGCGGCGCGGTTCCTCACGCCGGAGGGCGCGCCGGTGCGGCCGGGGCACTCGTGAAGCCGTACGCCTCGTTCGCCCTCGCGTTCTTTCTCCGCCCGGTCGGAGCGGCGCTTTTCGGCCGTCTCGGCGACCGGCTCCGCCGGAGTCCGGTGCTGACCCGGCGAGGTCTCCGACGCCGGGGCAGGTCGGGCTGCCCTGCCGCCGCCGGCTGCGCGGAGGCCGGTCCGGCCGCTGCCGGAGTGACTGCTTCCGGCTCCTCTCATGCCTCTTTCACCGACGCCTCATACGGTGGGGGCATGACGCGCGAGACTCCTTCCGGGTGGTACCCCGATCCCGGACAGACAAGTGACGGGCCCGCCACGGAGCGTTGGTGGGACGGCAGGGCCTGGACGGACCGCATCCGCCCGAAGCAGCAGCCCGCGTCCTGGGCACCCCCGGCCGCGACGGCTGCGTCCCCGGCGACGCGGGACGCTCCGCCGCCGGACCACGCGCCCGGCGCCGCTCCCTCCCGGGACGAGACCGCCGCCGTGGATGCGGCCGCGGAACAGCCGGCCGGGCCCGGGAACCAGGTGCCGGCCGCCTCCGGCCGGCCGACGGCCCCCGCCGCCACGCCCGCCGGCCCTTCCGCGCAGCCGTCCGGCACCGGGCGGCCCGGCACGGCCGCGCACGCCGGGGAACCCGATCCGCCCCCCGCCGCCGGAGCCGGGACCACCCCCGGGCCTGTCCCCTACGCCGATCAGGCGGCCGGGGTTCCGTATGCGCCTGCCGCCGGTCACCCGGCCGCAGCCCCGTACCCGCCGGGCGCAGCGTATCCGCCCGGCGCCGGCTACCCGGCGGTGCCGGGGTATCCCGGCCATCCGGCCGCTCCTCCGTCCGGCAAGGGCCGGGGGCTGCGGGTGGGGGCGGCTGTCGCCGCGGCCGTCCTGGTCCTCGCCGGCATCGGCGTGGGCGTGTACGCGCTGACGGACGGCGACGGCTCGGGCGGTCCGTCGGCCACCTCGCCGGGGCCGGGCCGCAGCCCCGGCGACCGGGGCGGGCCCTTCGGCGGCCCGGGTGAGGAGGGCGGCTCGGGCGGCGGCGACGGCGGCAGGAGCCCGCAGCCCGACCGGTCCGAGCCGCCGAAGATCAGGAGCGGCTCGGTGACCGACCGGGTCAGCGGCATCAGCCTGCCGATACCCGAGGGCTGGTACGGGCAGCAGGGGAACGCGGGCGCGCAGGTGACGTCCGAGGATTCCTACAAGTGCCCCGGCGACACCTCCTCGACCTGCACGAAGGGCGGCGCCTACTCGGCACCGGCCGTGGCTCTCGGCACCAAGGGCACCACCGCGGAGGAGATAGCGAAGGCGGACATCGCGGCGAACGCCGAGGAGTCCTACGGCGGCAAGTCCTACGGCGGGATCACCCAGCACGACGTGCTCGTCTCCCGGGCCGTGACCGTGGCCGGGCAGAAGGGCTACCTGGTCCGCTGGAAGGCCGTCACGAGCAAGGGCGCCGACGGCGTCGTGCAGTCGCTGGCCTTCCCCTCCCCCGCGAACGAGAAACTGATGGTCGTCGTGCGGTTCGGGGTCGACGCCGACCAGAAGGAGAAGGTCCTCGACGACATCACCGAGGGCATCGAGGTGTCGACGGGCGGCGGCAACGGCCAGGACGTCTGACATCCCGCCCGGCCGCCGGAACACGGCGGCCGGGTGGGGCGCCCCTGCCGCTCGCAGGGGCACCCCACCCGGCCGGGGGGTGCGCGCCGCCCCCGTCCCCACGGGTCGGCGCGATCGGGTCGCCGTCCGGTCATCCGGCGGACGGCGGCCCGGGTCTCAGGTCAGGCCGAGCGCGGGCAGCACCGCGGCCTCCACGAAGCGCACCAGGTAGTCCGGGTCGGCGGGCCGGCCCTCCAGGACGGGCCGCAGCCGCAGCACGCCGAGCATCTGTGCCGGGATGTACTCCAGCGCCGGATGGTCGGCGGGCACCTCCCCCCGTTCGACCCCGCGCCGGATGATCTCCTTCAGCGCGGCGACCTCCGGTTCCACGACCGCCTCGCGCAGGGCCCGTTGCAGCTCCGGGTCCTGGGTGGCCGCGTGGGTGAGGGCGTGCAGCAGCCTGGTGTCCCGCCCGGACAGGTCGCCCGTGATCCGGGCCGCCTCGCGCAGGTCGTCGGCCAGGGAGCCGGTGTCGACGCAGCGCGTGCGCCGGTACGAGCGCAGCGCCGCCGCCACGAACTGCGGCTTGGTCTTCCACTGGCGGTAGAGCGTGGATTTGCTGCACCGGGTGCTGGCGGCGATGCCCTCCATGGTGAGGGAGTCGTAACCGCACTCGCGGAGCTGTTCCAGCACGGCGTCGAAGAACTCCTGTTCACGCTCCGGCGTGATCTTGGAGCGGCGCGAGGTACCGGCCGGCTCGGGCCCGTCCGCAGCCTGCGACGTCATGGGCGGTGCTCCTCGCTTCCGTCGGGCGGCCGGACATTCCCGGCCGGTGGTGTGTCGTTCGTCTACCGATACGCCAGTGTACCGGTACGCCGACGTATCGGTACACTGGCGTATCGGTACGCTGGCGTACCGATAAGAGCACCACCGTCACCGAAGGGGCCGGGGGATGAATGCCCGCACCGAGCCTGCGCCGGCGGAGCCCGACGCGATAGCGCGGCCACCGCTTCTCAGGGAGTTCCTGCTCGTCGCAGGGCTCTTCCTCGTCTACAAGGTCGGCCGGCAGCTGGCCGCGGGCCACACCGGCGAGGCCTTCCGCAACGCGCACGGCGTCTGGGACTTCGAGCGCGCGCTCGGCCTGCCCGGCGAGGGGGCGGTGCAGTCCCTGCTGCTGCACGGCGACGGTGCGGTGCACCTGGCGAACACCTACTACGCGGCCGTCCACTTCCCCGCCACCGCCGCCTTCCTGATCTGGCTGTACCTGCGCCGCCCCGCCCACTACCTGCGGGCCCGGCGGGTGCTGGCCGCTCTCACGGCGGCCGCCCTCGTGCTGCACCTGCTGTTCCCGCTGGCCCCGCCGCGCATGCTCGCCTCCACCGGCCTGGTGGACACCGCACGCGAGTTCGGCCCCTCGGTCTACGGCGATCCCGCGGCGGACTCCTTGTCGAACCAGTTCGCGGCGATGCCCTCGCTGCACTTCGGCTGGGCCCTGATGGTGGCGGTCGGCCTGATCGCGGCGACGCGGTCGCACCGGCGCTGGCTGTGGCTGCTGCATCCGGCGCTGACGCTGCTGGTGATCGTCGGCACCGCCAACCACTACTGGCTCGACGCGCTGGTCGCCGCCGCCCTGCTCGGATCGGCGCTCGCGGTGGTGCGCCCCGTGACCGCGTCCGTGCGGAGCGCCCTGCCGTTCCGGTTCCGGCACCGCACCACGGGCACCGCGGTCCGGGCGCAGGACCGGGCCGCCCCGGCCCGGGAGCCCGCCACGGCTCCGCAGGAGGAGCAGACGCTCGTGGGGGCGGGCCGGTGAACGCCATCCTCGTCGCCGTCGCCCTGTCCCTGGTCTCCGCCGTCGCGTACGCGGCCGCGGCCGTCGCGCAGGAACGGCTCGCGTCCCGGTCCTCCGGCTCGGGCGCGCTGCGGCTGCTCGGCCGTGGCGCCTGGTGGTGCGCGGTCGCACTGAACGCCGCCGCCGCGCTGCTGCACGTCGTGGCGCTGAGGTACGGACCGCTGACGGTGGTGCAGCCGCTGGGCGCGCTCACCCTGGTCGCGGCGGTGCCCCTGGGGGCGCGGCTGGCGGGCCGGCGGGTGAGCGTGGCCGAGTGGCGGGGCACCGCGCTGACCCTGCTGGGTCTCGGCGCGATCCTGGTCACGGCCTCCGGCCCGGCCCCGGACGACGTACTGAGCGTGCCCGAGGCGCTGGCGGTGGCGGGTGCCACCGCCGCCCTCATCGGGATGCTGTCCAAGCCGGGGACCCGGCCCGGGCTGCGGCACGCGACCGCGTCGGGCCTGGCGTCGGGAGTCGCCTCGGCCCTCACCCAGACCGTGACGGTGGCCGCGACGGACCGTTCCGGCCCGGTGCTGAGCGTTCAGGTCGTCGGGGTGGCGCTGCTGGTGGCGGCCTTCGCGGCCGGCGGGCTGCTGCTGTCGCAGACCGCCTACCGGGGCGGCCTCGGCGGGCCGTTGGCCGTGGTGACGCTGGCCAATCCGCTGGCCGCCGCGGTGATCGGCCTGTCCCTGCTGGGCGAGCGCCTCCAGGGCGGCCCGGCCGGCGTGCTGCTGGCGCTCGCCGGCGCGGGACTGGCCTCCTGGGGCGTGGTGCTGCTCAGCCGGGCGGCGCCCTCGACGGAGGCCGGCGGCGAGGACCATCCGGTGGCCGCCGTGCTGGCCCTGGAGCCCGCTTCGGCCGCGGCCGAAGCGGGCTGGCTGCCCCGGCCGCACGATCCGGGGCACCTCACGGGCGTCAGCCGGTGACGATGGCCGGGTCGCTCACCCCGGGCCTGCCGTTCTCGACGTGACCGGCGAACCGCCGCAGGAACGCCGTGTCGCCCTCGGCGGTGACGGTCAGGTCGTACCAGCGGTGGGCGGCGGTCTCGATGCGCCGGCGCACCGTGGCGCCCGGGCGGACGGTGACGGCCGTGGGCCGGCCTCCGTAGCCGCTCGCGACCTTCATCCGGGCCGTGCCGGAGCCCTTGTTCGTGAAGGTCAGCTCGACGTCCTCCCCGGTGTGGCGTGCGGTGACCTCGCAGCCGGCCGTCCGGTTGGAGCCCTTGAAGACCCGCACGAAGCCGTTCGGCCCGTGCACCGTCAGGTCGTAGGAACCCGCCGAGAAGGCCGAGTTCCAGGTGTCGGAGAGGCTCTTGCCCGCCTCGGTGGTGTACATCCACGGGCCGTCGGTGCGGTTGCCGGAGGTGACGTGGAAGGCACCGCCCGCCTTCGCCCCGGTGGCGAAGGTCAGCGTCACCCTGCCCGCGGCGGTGTCGACGGAGGCGTCCACGTGCGGCGCGTACTTCAGCGGCCGGGTGCGGCGCAGGCCGCGTTCCTGGCGGGGCATGCGCGGGTCGGCGGGCGGGGTGGGCCGGTAGTCCGGGTGCCGCTCGCGGTCCTGCGGCTCGTAGGCGTCGGTGCCGGGCAGCGCGGCGGGGCGGGCGTCCCTGCGGGAGAAGTCGAACGCGGCGGTGAGGTCACCGCAGACGGCCCGCCGCCAGGGCGAGATGTTCGTCTCGCGCACGCCGAAGCGGCGTTCCATGAACCGCAGGATCGAGGTGTGGTCGAGGGTCTCGGAGCAGACGTAACCGCCCTTGCTCCACGGCGAGACGACCAGCATCGGCACCCGCGGGCCGAGACCGTAGGGGCCGGCCGTCCTGCGGCCGTCGCCCGGGAAGAGGTCGAGGGAGACGTCGACGGTGGACAGGCCGCGTGAGGCGTCCTTCGGCGGCAGCGGCGGGACCACGTGGTCGAAGAAGCCGTCGTTCTCGTCGTAGGTGATGAACAGGGCGGTCCTCGACCAGACCTCCGGGTTGGCGGTGAGGGCGTCCAGGACCTGTGCGATGTACCAGGCGCCGTAGTTCGAGGGCCAGTTGGAGTGCTCGGAGAAGGCCTCCGGGGCGGCGATCCAGGAGATCTGGGGCAGCTTTCCGGCCTTGACGTCGGCGCGCAGGCGGTCGAAGTAGCCGTCGCCGTGTGCGACGTCGGTGCCGGTGCGGGCCTTGTCGTACCAGGGGTCGCCGGGCCGGGCGTTGCGGTACTTGTCGAAGTACAGCAGCGAGTTGTCGCCGTAGTTGCCCCGGTAGGCGTCCTGGATCCAGCCCCAGGAGCCCTGGGCGTCGAGGCCGTCGCCGATGTCCTGGTAGATCTTCCAGGACACGCCCGCCTGCTCCAGGCGCTCCGGGTAGGTCGTCCAGCCGTACCCGAGTTCGGCGTTGTCCAGGACCGGGCCGCCGCCGGTGCCGTCGTTGCCGGTGTACCCGGACCACATGTAGTAGCGGTTGGGGTCGGTGGAGCCGATGAACGAGCAGTGGTAGGCGTCGCACACGGTGAACGCGTCGGCGAGGGCGTAGTGGAACGGGATGTCCTCGCGGGTCAGGTAGGCCATGGTCGTCGTGCCCTTGGCGGGCACCCACCGGTCGTACTTGCCGCCGTTGTAGGCCTGGTGGCCGTCGGGCCAGGAGTGCGGCAGGCCCTCCAGGAACTGCATGCCGAGGTCGTCGGCGTCCGGGTGGAACGGCAGGACCTCCTTGCCGTCCTTCTCCTGGTGCCAGACCGGCTTTCCGTTGTCCAGGGTGACCGGACGCGGGTCGCCGAAGCCGCGGACGCCTCGCAGGGTGCCGAAGTAGTGGTCGAAGGACCGGTTCTCCTGCATGAGGACGACGATGTGCTCGACGTCCTCGAGGGAGCCGGTGCGGTGGTTCGCCGGCAGGGCGGCGGCGCGCTGGATGCTGGCGGACAGCGCGCTGAAGGCCGTGGTGGCCCCCGCGAGCTGGAGGAAACGGCGCCGGTTGACGTCGGACATGTAGGACAGACCTCTCATCCTGAGGTGCGGGAGGGCCGGCAGGTGACGGTGGCTGCGCGCAAGGAGTGTTTCAGGGACACCGAACGCCGAGGAAGGGGCCGGTGACGCTCGTGTGAAGGTCGCCGGTACGCCGGGTGGGCCGGGGCCGCACCGGGGGAGGGTGAGGGGCGTGACGCAGACGCAGACGGCTCCCCCGCCGACGAAACGGCCCGTGCGCCAGCTCCTCGCGGCCTCCGTGGGCAACGCCGTGGAGTGGTACGACTGGTACGCCTACACCTTTCTGGCCACCTACATCGCCGGGCAGGTCTTCCCGAAGGGCGCGGACAACTCGCTGGTGCCGTTGCTGTCCACGTTCGCGGTCTTCGCCGTGGGCTTCTTCATGCGGCCCGTCGGCGGGCTGCTGATGGGTGCGGTCGCGGACCGGCACGGACGGCGCGCCGCGCTGACCGTCACGATCCTGCTGATGGGCGGCAGCAGCCTGCTGGTGGGGCTCACGCCCACGTACGCGTCGGTGGGCGTGCTCGCGCCGGTGGTCCTCGTCCTCGCCCGGCTGCTGCAGGGCCTGTCGGTGGGCGGGGAGTTCGCGGCCTCGACGACGTTCCTGGTCGAGTCGGCGGCCCCGGGCCGGCGCGGGCTGTTCTCCAGCTTCCAGTACGTGTCGACGACGGTGGGCCAGCTCGTCGCCTCCGGCGTGGCGACCCTGCTGGTGGACACGCTGAGCCAGGAGCGGATGAACGGCTGGGGCTGGCGATTGCCCTTCGTCCTCGGGGCCGTGCTGAGCCTGGTCGGCTTCTGGATCCGGCGGGGGGCGCAGGAGACCCGCAGTGCCGAGCAGGAGCAGGCACCGCGCCCGGGGCTGTTCGAGGCCCTGCGACGGCACCCGCGCGAGTCCCTCCTCGTCGCCGGCGTCACCGCGGGCGGCACCATCGCGTACTACACGTGGACGTCGTACCTGCCGACGTACGCCGAACTCAACGCGGGGATCGAGAAGTCGGACGCGCTGCTCGCGGGCACGCTCTCGCTGGCGTTCTTCGCGCTGCTGCAGCCGCTGGGCGGGCTGCTGTCGGACCGCTTCGGCCGCCGTCCCCTGCTCCTGTTCTTCGGCCTGGGTTTCGCCCTGCTCGCGGTGCCGCTGCTGCACGCCCTGCGCAACTCCTTCGCCGTGCTGCTGCTCGTGAGTTGCGCGGGCATGGTGCTGCTGACCGGGTTCACCTCGATCAGCGCGGCCGTCAACGCGGAGGTCTTCCCGCCCCGCGTCCGCGCGGCGGGCATCGGCTTCCCCTACTCCCTGACGGTGGCCCTCTTCGGCGGGACGGCTCCCTACGTGGGCACGCTGTTCAAGGAACTGGGCCACGCGGGGCTGTTCCCGTGGTACGTGGCGGTGATCTGCCTGGGCTCGTCGGTGGTGTACCTGCGGCTGCCGGAAACGGCCCACGCCCCGCTGCGGCGCTGAGGCCTTCCGGCGGCCACCCGTGTCCCGTGCCCCGCCGCCTCGCGTGTCCGGTCGGCGGGGCACGGGGCCCGCGCGGAGCTCAGGACAGGTATGCCTCCACTTCGCTGAACTGGGCCGCCGGCCAGCCGGTGTTGGCCGTCACCTGCAGCCGCAGGTGACGCAGGCCGGTACCGGCGGGCAGGGCGACCGTGACGGTGTTGCCGGTGGCCGGGTCGAAGCGGTGCTCCTTCGCGGCGGCCACGGTCGTCCAGGCCGAACCGTCCCTGCTGCCCAGGACGGACAGTGTCTGCGTACGGGCCTGCCAGGCGTCCTGCGGCGGCAGCTTGAGCACCAGGCGCCGGACCGCCTGCGTGGAGCCGAGGTCGACGGTCAGGGACTGCGGGAAGGCCCGGTTGGCCGACTCCCAGTAGGTGTTCGCGTCGCCGTCGACCGCCTTGCCGGGCGTGTAGACGTCCTGGGAGCCGGTGGCCGTGACCGGGCGGCCCTTGGCGAGGTTGCGGCCCGGGTCGGGCTCGGGGTTGCCCTGGCCGGGCTGCGGCCAGCTGGAGCAGTCCGACCAGGTGCTGCTCCAACCGGAGTTGCCGCCGCCGTCGGTGAGGGTGAAGGTGCCCGAGCCGTTGGGGTAGGGGCAGTTGTAGACGCCCGCGGCGCCGACGCCGGACGCGGTGACGTTGCGGAACGTGGCGGCACCCTGGGTCTCGGCCTGGACGACGACCGTGCCCGTGTCGCGCACGGTCGCCCCGTCGACGGTGATGTTCTTGGCCGCGAAGCCGCGCCCGCTGCCGGAGACGAACTCGAAGGCGCTGTACGGGCTGTCGGTGATGGTCGTGTCAGTGATGCGCACCTGCGCCTCGATGGCGCTGTCGTAGGAGTCGACCCGCAGGGCGCCCATGGGGTGGTTCCAGTTGGGGTTCATCGCGCCGGTGCGCACGAGGGTGTTGCCGTCGACCGTGATCGTGCCGGCGAGCGGGTGGAAGGGGTCGAGGAACTTCTGGTTGGAGATGGCGATGCCGCTGCCGAGGGCGTTGGTGTCGGAGACGAGGTTGCCGCGCACGGTGATGTCGGTGCCGCCGTAGATCGCGATGCCGTTGGCGAGGTTGGGCTGGGTGATGGTGTTGTTCTCGAAGCTGCTGTCGACGTCCGGTGCGTTCAGCGACCACATGGCGAGCGCGTCGTCGCCCTGGTTGCGCAGGAAGTTCTGGCGGACCCGCACGCTGCGGGCGCTGCCGTTGAGGTTGAGCCCGTCGGCGGTCATGTCGAGGAAGCGGTTGTTCTCCACGACGAGGTTGTCGTTGTTGCCCATCAGCCACAGCCCGACCTTCAGGTGCTGCAGCCACATGCCGGAGACCGAACTGTTCGGCCCGAGCGAGCCGTTGACGAAGTTGTCCGGGGTGGAGTCGACGCGCTCGGTGACCTCGCCGATCACCGCGAAGTCCTCGATGTGCACGTTCCCGGCGGAGCCGGACTGGTCGATGAAGCGCGAGGTGCGCACCACCGAGTGCCAGTGCCCGGCGCCCCGGAGGGTGACGTCCTGCACGCCGCTCAGGGACTGGGTGAGCCGGTACTCGCCCGGCGGGATCCACACCACCCCGCCCCGGGCCGCCGCGACGGCGTCCCGGAAGGCCTGCGTGGAGTCGCCCCGGCCGCTCGGGTCGGCGCCCCTGGAGATGACGGAGACCGACCCCGCGGGCTGGGACGCGGCCGCGGCGGCCTGCTCGAAGTCCGCCACGTCCACCGTGACCTGGACGTTCGTGGCCTGGAAGGCGACCTTGTCCCCCGCCTGGACGTTCTCCCCGAGCAGCATCCGGGCGTTGTCGTAGAAGTGGTGGGTCTTCGCGCCGGGGATCCAGGGCGTGTCGACGTACGAGTACTTCGACGTCACCGGCAGGGTGCGGGTGAGTCTGCGGCCGTTGACGTACACGTCGAGCGAGCCGGACTGGCCGTCGGGGACGCTGTAGGCGACGTTCACCGCGTTGGCCGCGCGGGGCACGGTGAACTCGACGCGCTGCCCGGGGGCCAGGCGTACGGCCTGGCGCCCGGAGGCCTCGGAGGCGAGGGTGCCCTGGGTGTGATCGGGGCCGATCCGGGAGCCGGTGCCGGCCGCCGACTCGGCCTCGACCGAGGTGAAGGGCAGGGTGGCGCCCGCTGCCGCCTGCGCCGGGGTGGGGGCCAGGGCGACGAGGGTCCCGGCGGCGAGCACCACGGCCGTCGCCAGTGCTGACATGCTCCTGACAGTTCGTTGGTTGTGCATGTGCTGATCCCTTCGTGGTGGGGGTACGGGGATAGCGCGGTGCCGCGGTCTCAGGCGCGCAGCCAGACCGCGGTGTCCTTGGGCAGCCGCCCCTCGGCGTCCAGCGGGCCGCTGGCGAGGAGGACGTGCGCGCGGTCCGGCAGGGCGGCCGGTGCGTCGGCCAGGTTCACCAGGCACAGGGCGTCCGCCCGGGCGAAGGCGAGCACCCCGTCGGGGGCCGGAAGCCAGGTGAGCGGGCCGTCGCCGAAGGCCGGGCGGAGCCGGATCGCCGTCCGGTACAGATTGAGCATCGACTCGGGGTCGCCGGCCTGCCGGTCGACGGCGTACGCGGCCCAGCCGTCGGGCTGGGGCAGCCACGGCTCGCCCCCGAACCCGGCGTGCGGGGCGCCGGCCGTCCAGGGCAGTGGCACCCGGCAGCCGTCCCGGCCCGGGTCGGTGCCGCCGGAGCGGAAGTGCATCGGGTCCTGGATGCGGTCCCGGGGGATGTCGGCCTCGGGCAGGCCCAGTTCCTCGCCCTGGTAGACGTAGACCGCGCCGGGCAGGGCCAGTGACAGCAGGGCGGCGGCGCGCGCCCGGCGGGTGCCCAGCGCCAGGTCGGAGGGCGTGCCGAAGGCCTTGGTGGCGAAGTCGAATCCGGTGTCGCGGCGGCCGTAGCGAGTGACGGTGCGGGTCACGTCGTGGTTGCACAGCACCCAGGTGGCGGGGGCGCCCACGGGGGCGTGCTCGGCGAGGGTCTCGTCGATGGAGCGGCGCAGCCGTGCCGCGTCCCAGGGGCAGGTCATGAACGAGAAGTTGAAGGCGGTGTGCAGTTCGTCGGGGCGGAGGTAGCGGGTGAAGCGCTCGGTGTCCGGCAGCCAGACCTCGCCGACGAACACGGCGCCGTACTCGTCGGCCACGGTCCGCCAGGAGCGGTAGACGTCGTGGAGTTCGTCGCGGTCGACGTAGGGGTGCGGGTCGCGGCCCTCGGTGAAGTCGGGCAGCCGGGGGTCCTTGACCAGCAGGGCGGCGGAGTCGATGCGGACCCCGGCGACGCCGCGCTCCATCCAGAACCGCAGGATGTCCTCGTGCTCCTGCCGGACCGCCGGGTGGGACCAGTTCAGGTCGGGCTGCTCGGGGGCGAACAGATGGAGGTACCAGGAGCCGTCGGCGACCCGGGTCCAGGCGGGGCCGCCGAACTGCGAACGCCAGTCGTTGGGCGGCAGTTCGCCGTCGGCGCCCCGGCCCGGGCGGAAGTGGAACAGCTCCCGCCCGGGGCCGCCGGCGAGGGCGGCACGGAACCAGGGGTGCTGGTCGGAGACGTGGTTCGGGACGATGTCGACGATGGTGCGGATGCCCAGCTGCAGGGCTTCGGCGATGAGCTTCTCGGCCTCGGCGAGGGTCCCGAACGCCGGGTCGATCACCCGGTAGTCGGCCACGTCGTAGCCGCCGTCCTTCATCGGGGACAGGTACCAGGGCGTGAACCACAGGGCGTTCACGCCGAGGCCCGCGAGATGGGGCAGCTTGGCGCGCACGCCCGCGAGGTCGCCGGTGCCGTCGCCGTCGCCGTCGGCGAAGCTGCGGACGTACACCTGGTAGATGACGGCGGAGCGCCACCAGTCGTCGTGCGGGGAGGGCGCAGAGGCAGGGGTGGGCTGTCCCACGATCGGTGCCTTTCGTCGGAAGGGGGGTCGGCGGCGTCAGCCCTTGGTGCTGCCCGCGCTGATGCCGGCGATGATGTGCCGCTGGAAGACGAGGAACAGCGCGACCATGGGGATGCTGGCGATCACCATGGCGGCGATGAGCACGGTCAGCTGGATGTTCTGCGACAGCTGGACGAGGGCGACGCTGATGGGCTGCTTGTCCGTGTCGGAGAAGACCATCAGCGGCCAGAGGAAGTCCTGCCACACGGCGACCAGGGCGAAGATCGACACCACGCCGAGCACGGGCCGGGACATCGGCAGCACGATCGACCACAGCACGCGCAGCCGCCCGGCGCCGTCCATCTCGGCCGCTTCGAGGACGTCCCGCGGGAGCTGGTCGAAGAACCGCTTGAGCAGGTAGAGGTTGAAGGCGTTGGCGACGGCCGGCAGCCAGATGGCGAGCGGGTCGTTGAGCAGGCCGAGGTCGGCGACGGTCAGGTACTTGGGCACGACGAGGGCCTGTGCCGGGACCATCAGGGTGGCCAGGATGCCGCCCAGGATCACGTTGCCGAAGGCGGGTCTCAGCCTGGACAGGGCGTAGGCGGCGGCGGTGCAGAACACGAGCTGGAACAGCCAGGCCCCGGTCGCCTGCACGACCGTGTTCCACAGGTGCGTGGGCAGTTGCATCAGGTCCCAGGCGTCGGTGTAGCCGGTGAGCCGCCAGTCCTCGGGGACGAGGGTGGGCGGGGTGCGCGCCACCTCGTCAGCGGACTTCATCGCGCCGGTGACCATCCAGTAGACGGGGAAGAGGAAGGCCAGCGCGAACAGCAGGACGACGCCGGTGAACACGGTCCAGTACACGGCCTTGCCGCGCGGCCGGGCCAGGACGGCCGGGGAGACCAGGGTGCGGGTGCCGCTCATGCCGCCTCCCCGTCGGTCCGGGTCAGCCGGAGGTACCCGGCGGAGAACAGACCGAGCAGCAGCAGGAGCATCACGCTGAGCGCGCAGGCCCCGCCGAAGTCGTTGTACAGGAAGGCGTACTTGTAGATCAGGTACAGCACGGTGACCGTGGCGTTCTCCGGGCCGCCGCCCGTGATGACGAACGGCTCGGTGAACACCTGCATGGTCGCGATGATCTGCAGCAGCATCAGCATGAGGATCACGAACCTGGTCTGCGGGACGGTGACGTGCCGGACGCGTTGCAGCAGGCTCGCCCCGTCCAGTTCGGCCGCCTCGTACAACTCGCCGGGGATCGACTGCAGGGCGGCCAGGTAGATCAGGACGGTGCCGCCCATGTTGGCCCAGGTGGCGACGACGACGAGGGAGACGAGCGCGGTGTCGGCGCCGTTGGACCAGTTCGAGGTGGGCAGGTGCGCGAACCTGAGCGCCTCGTTGGCGAGGCCGGCGCCGGGGTCGTAGAACCACTTCCACAGCAGGGCGCTGACCACCGGCGGGATCATCACGGGCAGGTAGACCACGACGCGGAAGAACGCCTTGGCGTGCCTGAGTTCGTTGAGGACGAGGGCCAGCACGAACGGGATCGCGAAGCCGATGAGCAGGGCGAGCACGGTGAAGGTGAGGGTGTTGCGCCAGGCGGCGGCGAACTCGGGGTCCTGCACGACCCGGGTGAAGTTCGCGATGCCGACCCACTCGGGGTCGGAGCCGGGCGTGTACTTCTGGAAGGCGATCACGACCGCGCGGATCGCCGGGTACCAGGAGAACAGGGCGAAGCAGAACAGCCCGCCGAGGAGGAAGGCGTAGGCGCGGCCCTGGTCGGCGAGCCGGCGCCGCCTCCGGTCCCCTGCCGGAGGCGGCGCCTGGACCGGGCGGACCGCGATCGCGCGGGCGAGGGGGCGTTCGGCGGTCGTCGTCGGGATCGGCCCCGGGTGCTTCATCGGGCTCAGCCCCGGGCCAGGATGCCGTCGATCTTGCCGGAGGCGTCCTTCAGCAGCCGGTCGATGTCCGCGTCCTCCTTGGTGAGGACGGCGGAGACGACTCCGTCGAGGACGGAGTAGATCTGCTGGGCGTGAGGCGGTTCGATCTTCATGTCGAGGCTCTGGTTGCCGTCCAGGAACGGCTGGTAGTTCTCCACCGGGACGTTGGCGTTGGCCTTCTTGACCTCCTGGTCCTTGGCGTCCGCGGCGCCGGTGAACAGGCGCGGCTCGGGCAGTCCGACCGGGGCGTCGTGCTTCTTGGCGCGGGCGTAGTCACCGAGGAAGCCGTCGCCGGGGGTGAGGAACATGTGGTCCAGCCACTTGAGTCCGGCGCGGATCTGGGCGGGCGTGGCCTTCTTGCTGAACATGTAGCCGTCGCCGCCCACCAGGGTCGCCCTGCCGCCGGGCATCGGGGCGATGGCGATGTCCTCGTAGTCGGCGCCCTTCTCCTTGACGAGGACGGGGATGTTGTCGGGTGCGGCGAGGTACATGCCGAGCTTGCCCGAACCCATCATCTGCTGCACGTCGTTGATGACGAGGAGCTGCTTGCTGCCCATCGACTCGTCCGTCCAGCGCATGTCGTGCAGGGTCCGCAGGACGGCCCGGCCCTCGGGGGTGTCGACGGTCGCCTTCTCGCCGCCGGCGTCGACGACCTCGCCGCCCTGGGAGTACAGCTCGGCGGTGAAGTGCCAGCCGCCCTGGTTCTGGGCGCTGTAGTCGGCGTATCCGACGGTCCCCTCCCCCAGGTCGGCGATCCTCTTCGCGGCGCTGCGGACCTCGGGCCAGGTCGCCGGGGGCCGGTCGGGGTCGAGGCCGGCCTTCTCGAAGAGGGTCCTGTTGTAGATCAGGCCCATCGAGTAGCCGGTGCGCGGGACCCCGTACACCTTGCCGTCGACGGTGTAGATGTCGCGCAGCTGCTTCTGGACGGTGGTGTAGCTCTTCAGCTCCTTGACGTACGGCGTGAGGTCGGCGGCCTGCCCGATGTCGACGACGTGCCGGGCGTCGGTGAAGTAGGTGTAGAAGACGTCCTCCATCTGCCCGCCGGCGAGTTTCGCGTCGAACGTCTTGGGGTCCTGGCAGGGGAACGCGTCGTGCGGCACCACGTCGACGTCCGGGTTCTGCCTCTCGAACGCGGCGACGTCCTCCTCGAAGAAGGCGCGGTCGACCTTGGCGCTCTTGGGCGGCATGCAGTTGACCGTGATGCGGGTCTTGCCACTGGCGGAGTCGCCGTCGCCACCACCGCAGGCGGTGAGCGCGAGTGCGCTGACGCCGATCGCGGCGACGGTGCGGCGGATCCCGGTGCTTGTCATCGGTGGACCCCTTAGGGCAGGAGCGTGTGGACGCCTCAGGACGGGAGCGGGGGCGCCGCACACTCAAGCACCGGCGACATCTGAGTGCAAGATGTCGCGCAGAATCTGTAATTGTTCGACAGAAGTGTGGATCTCACATGCGCGGTGCCTGGGCCGTCGATCCGCGCACCACCAGCTCGGGCTCGAACAAGAGCTCCTCGGCCGCCACCTGAGCGCCGCCGATCTGGGCGTTGAGCAGTTCCACCACGGCCCTGCCCATGGCCTCGATGGGCTGGCGGACCGTGGTGAGCGGGGGTTCGGTGCAGTTCATCAGTGCGGAGTCGTCGTAGCCCACCACGGAGATGCGCGAGGGCACGTCGAGTCCCTTGCGGCGGGCGGCCCGCACGACACCCAGGGCGAGCGGGTCGCTGGCACAGATGAAGCCGGTGACGCCCCGGTCGATGAGCCGGCCCGCCGCCGCGTGCCCGCCCTCGATGGAGAACATGGCGCGCGCCACGAACTCGTCGGGCACGTGCCCCACGGCCCGCACGGCGGCCAGCTTGCGCGCCGAGGGCACGTGGTCGGCGGGCCCCAGCACCAGTCCGATCCGCTCGTGCCCGAGGGAGGAAAGGTGCCGCCACGCCTGCTCCACCGCGACCGCGTCGTCGCAGGACACGCCGGGGAAGCCCAGGTGCTCGATGGCGGCGTTGACCAGCACGACCGGGATGTGACGCTCGGCGAGCTGCCGGTAGTGGTCGTGCGGGGCGGCGGCCTGGGCGTACAGCCCGCCGGCGAAGACGACGCCGGAGACCTGCTGCTGGAGCAGCAGCGTCACGTAGTCCGCCTCCGAGACGCCCCCGCGCGTCTGGGTGCACAGCACCGGGGTCAGCCCGAGCTGGGCCAGGGCGCCGCCGATGACCTCGGCGAACGCCGGGAAGATCGGGTTCTGCAGCTCGGGCAGGACCAGGCCGACCAGCCGGGCGCGCTCGCCGCGCAGCTGCGTGGGGCGCTCGTAGCCCAGGACGTCCAGGGCGGACAGCACCGCCTGCCGCGTCGGTTCGGACACTCCGGGCTTGCCGTTGAGCACCCGGCTGACCGTGGCCTCGCTGACCCCGACCTTCTTCGCCACCTCGGCAAGTCGTCGCGTCATGAACGCAAGACTAGCGCAAGGAACGCAAGCCGTTTGCGCAACCGCGCAAGACCGGGGTCAGGGCGCGGCCCACATGCCCCTGACATGCCCGAGGTGCCGGGTCATCACCGCACGGACGGCCTGCTCGTCCCGCGCGAGCAGCGCGTCCAGGATCTCCAGGTGCTCCTCGGCGGACGCCCGCAGCCGCCCCTGCTCCACCAGGGCCGTCAGCCCGTACAGCCGCGAGCGGCGTCTGAGGTCCCGTACGACGTCCACGAGATGGCCGTTGCCGGCGAGGGCCAGCAGGCCGAGGTGGAAGCGCAGGTCGGCCTCGACGTAGGCGATGAGGTCACCGTCGGCCGCGGAGGTGACGATCTCCTCGGCCACCGGGCGCAGCGCCCGCAGGGCCTCCGGCTCGGCCGTGGCCGCGAGCCCCGCCGTCGTGGGGATCTCGATCAGCCGGCGGACGTGCGTGTACTCGTCGAGCTGCCGCTCGGAGACGGCGGTGACCCGGAAGCCCTTGTTGGGCACGGTGTCGACCAGTCCCTCCTTGGCGAGGTCGAGCATGGCCTCGCGCACCGGGGTGGCCGAGACGCCGAACCGGGCGGCGAGGCCGGGCGCCGAGTAGACCTCACCGGGGCGCAGTTCACCGGCGATCAGGGCGGCCCGCAGCGCGTCCGCGACCCGCTCCCGGTGGCTGGGCTTCCTGCTGCCCAGCACGGGCAGGGCGGGGGTGTGCTGCGGGGCCATCGGTCGTGGTTCCTCTCGGGTGCGGGTCGTGCGCGGTCACAGGACGAATCCCGCGGGGAACGGGTCGTCGGGGTCGAGCAGGTACTGGGCGGTGCCGGTGATCCAGGCGCGGCCGGTGAAGCTGGGCAGGACGGCCGGGCGGCCGGCGACCTCGGTCGTGCCGAGCAGTCTGCCGGTGAAGCGGGTGCCGACGAAGGACTCGTTGACGAACTCGGTGTGCAGGGGGAGTTCGCCGCGCGCGTGCAGCTGCGCCATCCGGGCGCTGGTGCCGGTGCCGCAGGGCGAGCGGTCGAACCAGCCGGGGTGGATGGCCATGGCGTGCCGGGAGTGGCGGGCGGTCGAGCCGGGGGCCGCCAGGTACACGTGGTGCAGACCGCGGATCGAGGGGTCCTCGGGGTGGACGGGCGGGTCCTCGGCGTTGACGGCGGCCATCAGCGACAGGCCCGCGGCGAGGATCTCGTCCTTGCGGGACCGGTCGAAGGGCAGCCCGAACTGCTCCAGCGGCAGGATGGCGTAGAAGTTGCCGCCGAAGGCCAGGTCGTAGGTCACCGTTCGGCCGCCGGGCAGGACCGCCTTGCGGTCGAGGCCGACGGCGAAGGAGGGGACGTTGCGCAGGGTGACCGCCCTGGCGGCGCCGTCCTCGACGGCCACCTCGGCCACCACGGGGCCCGCCGGGGTGTCCAGGCGGATGGTGGTGACGGGTTCGACGGCCTCGACCATGCCGGTCTCGACGAGCACGGTGGCCACGCCGATGGTGCCGTGCCCGCACATCGGCAGGTAGCCGGAGACCTCGATGTAGACCACGCCCCAGTCGCAGTCGGGGCGGGCCGGCGGCTGGAGGATCGCGCCGCTCATGGCGGAGTGGCCGCGCGGTTCGTTCATCAGCAACCGCTTGACGTCGTCGCGGTGTTCGCGGAACCACAGCCGCCGCTCGTTCATGCTGGCACCCGGGATGGTGCCGATGCCGCCGGTGATCACCCGGGTCGGCATGCCCTCGGTGTGCGAGTCGACGGCGTGCAGGACCAGTCTGCTGCGCATGACACCTACGCCAATCCGGCCGCGACGGCCTTCTCGGTGGCGGACCGTACGGCGGCCTCCTGCTCGGGCAGCAGCGCCGCGCGGGGCGGACGGCAGGGGCCGCCGTGGCGGCCGACGAGGTCCATCGACGCCTTGATGGCCTGGACGAACTCCACCCTGGAGTCCCACCGCAGCAGCGGGTGCAGCTGCCGGTACAGCGGCAGCGCGGTGTCCAGGTCGCCGCCCGTCGCCGCCCGGTACAGCTCGACCGAGGCCCGCGGCAGCGCGTTCGGGTAGCCCGCGACCCAGCCCTTGGCGCCCGCGACGGCCAGTTCCAGCAGGACGTCGTCGGCACCTGCCAGCAGGTCCAGTTCCGGGGCGAGTTCGGCGATCCGGTAGGCCCGGCGGACGTCGCCGGAGAACTCCTTCACGGCCCGGATGTGCCCCTCGCCGTGCAACCGGGCGAGCAGTTCCGGCACGAGGTCGACCTTGGTGTCGACGGGGTTGTTGTACGCCACGACCGGCAGGCCCGCCTTCGCGACCTCGGCGTAGTGGGCGAGCACGGAGCGCTCGTCGGCACGGTAGGCGTTCGGCGGCAGCAGCATCACCGACCGGCAGCCGGCCTCGGCGGCCTGCTCGGCCCAGCGCCGGGACTCGGCCGAGCCGTAGGCGGCGACGCCGGGCATGACGCGTTCCCCGCCGACCGCGGCGACGGCCGTCTCGACGACCCTGGCCCGCTCCTCGGGGGTGAGCACCTGGTACTCGCCGAGGGAGCCGTTGGGCACGACGCCGTCGCAGCCGTTCGCCACCAGCCAGGCGCAGTGCTCGGCGTAGCGGTCGAGGTTCACGGACAGGTCGGGGTTCAGCGGGAGCGCGGTGGCGACGAGGACACCCCGCCAGGGGCGGTGTTCGGTCATGACTGTCCCTTCTCGGTGTGTTGCCGTGCGAGGACGCCGAGCGGCACGGGCCGGGCGAACGGCCTTCGGGCCGGGGTCGGCCGGCAGCCGGCGAGGGCGGCGAGGGCCGTGTGGCACATCCGGCCCTGGCACCAGCCCATCCCGGCCCGGGTCAGCAGCTTCACGGTCCGCTCGTCGCCCGCCCCGAGGTCCAGGGCGCCGCGGACGTCGTCGGCGGTGACCTCCTCGCACCGGCAGATCACCGTGTCGCCGGTGAGTTGCTCGGCCCAGTGCGCGGGCGGTGCCCATGCGGTGTCGAGGGCGGCGGCGGAATCCCGCTGCCGGGCACGGGACTCGAGGGCGGCCGGTGACGGGTCGGGATCGGTGCCGCGCAGGCGGGCCGCGGCGGAGCAGCCGGCGATGTGGCCCTCGGCGAGGGCCAGGGCGGCCCCGCCGATGCCGGTGGTCTCCCCGGCCGCCCACACGCCGGGCACGTCGGTGCGCTGCTCGGCGTCGACGGCCACGCCGGGTCCGTCCAGGCGGCAGCCCAGGGCCCCGGCGAGGTCGGTGTGCGGGACCATGCCGTGGCCGACGGCCAGGGTGTCGCAGGCCAGTCGCCGCTCGGTGCCGGGCCGGACACGGTCGCCGGGGCCGAGGGCGGCGATCGTGACGCCGGTCAGCCGGTCCCCGCCGTGGGCGCGGACGACGGTGTGGCGGGCCAGGACCGGCACGCGGTGGCGCAGCAGCCGGGCCGCGTAGCCGGCCCCCTCGGGGACCTTGCCGGCCAGGGCCCGGGCGTGGCGGGCGAGCCGCCCGGGGCCGGTGGACTCGACGAGGGCGGCGACCTCGACCCCGGCCGCGGCGAGGCCGGTCGCCACGGGCAGCAGCAGCGGTCCGGTCCCGGCGACGACGGCCCGGCTGCCCGGCACCACCAGCGCGCCCTTGAGCATGGCCTGCGCTCCCCCGGCGGTGACGACCCCGGGCAGGGTCCAGCCCGGGAAGGGCAGGACCGTCTCGTGGCCCCCGGTGGCCAGCAGGACGGCCCGGGCGTGCACCCCGGCCGGTTCCTCCTGCCCGGGACCGAGCAGGGCGTGCACCGTGAAGCCGCCGGAGACGGGTTCGACGCACCACACGTGGTGCTCCGTCAGCACGTCCACGTCGGCGGCGGCGAGGCCGCCCCTCAGCCGCTCCCACGTCCGCCAGCGGTGGTGCAGGGCCTGGGGCCGGGTGGCGCCGAGGCCGGCCGCGGGCTGCCGGTAGAACTGCCCGCCCGGCTCGGGCGCGGCGTCGACCAGGACGACGCGCACACCGCGTGCGGAAGCGGCCAGGGCGGCGGCGAGACCGGCCGGCCCGGCCCCGATCACGGCGAGGTCAGTGCGCACGACGGGCCTCCCGGTGGACGGTGGGGCCTGAGGACTCGAAGACGTCGGTGCGTACGGCGGGCCGTCGGCGTCCGCCGGCCCGGCCGGTGCGCCCGGCGGGTCTCCCGCGGCGGCCCACGGCGCGTCCGGTCCCACGTCCCGTCGCCCCGCGTCCCGCCCCGTCCCGGGTGCCGATCCCGGCGAGTCCGCTCCCGGCGAGTCCGCTCCTGCGACGCATCCACCCGTGGCCGGTTCCGTCCCCGGTGCCGGGCGTCGCGGCGTCAGTCCTCACCGCGCACCTCCCCGTGGCCCGGACCGTCCTGCGTGGTGATCGTGTCGCCCGGCCGTACCGGCACCAGGCAGGCCCGCCGGCCGGGGCGGCCGTTGACGGTCACCAGACAGTCGAAGCAGACGCCGATCCCGCAGAACACCCCGCGCGGGCGGCCCCGGCCCCGGGTGGTGTGCCAGGAGGTGACGCCGGCCGTCCACAGCACGGCGGCGACCGTCTGCCCGGGCAGGGCCTCGACCGGGCGCCCGTCGAAGGTGACGGTGAAGGCGGGGCCGGGCCGGGCACCTGCCAGCTCCAGTGGGTTCACGCGGTCTCCTCCGGGAAGCGGTCGGGCCGGAACGGCCCGAGGTCGAGGTCGGGTGGCTCACCGGTCAGCGCCCGGGTGATCAGCCGTCCGGTGCCCGTGGCGAGCCCGATGCCCGCGCCCTCGTGCCCGCAGGCGTGGAGGAGGCCGGGCACGCGGGGGTCGGGTCCGATCGCGGGCAGGTGGTCGGGCAGATACGGCCGGAAACCGGCGTAGGCGCGCAGGGCACGGACGCCGGCGAGGAACGGGAAGAGCGCGGTCGCCCCGGCCGCGAGCGCCCGGACGGCCGGGAGCGACAACGACCGGTCGAAGCCGACCCGTTCGCGACTGGCGCCGATGAGGACCGGTCCCGCCGGCGTGCCCTCCACCACCGGGGAGGTCTGCAGTGCCGCCGAGTCGCTGGCCACGTCGGCGACGTAGTCCGCGGCGTACACCTTGTGCCGGATGCGGGGCGGCAACGGCTCGGTGACCAGGACGAAGCCGCGCCGGGGCAGGACGGGCAGCCGGACGCCGGCCCGGGCGGCCACCTCGGCGCCCCAGGTGCCGGCCGCGTTGACGACCGCGGGGGCGTGCACGTCGCCCCGGTCGGTCCGCACACCGCGCACCGCACCGCCGGTCCCGCGCAGCACCTCGGTCACCTCCCGGCCGGTGAGCAGCCGGGCTCCGGAGGCGCGCAGGAGGTGCGCCGCCGCGAGGGCGGGCATCACCTGGGCGTCCTGCGGGTAGTGCATGCCTCCGGCGAGGCCGGGGGCCAGGTCGGGCTCCAGGTCGTGGAGCCGGCCGGACGGCACCGGGACCGCCTCGACCCCGGCCGCCCGCTGTCCCGCGGCGAGCTTCCCCAGCCCGGCCAGGGCGCTGTCGCCGCGGGCGACGACGACACCGCCCTTGGGCTCGTACTCGACGGCCTTGCCCAGCCCCTCCTCGGCCAGTTCGGCCCACAGGCGGGCGGACAGCAGGGCCAGATCGAGCTCGGGTCCGGGTTCCTTGTCGGAGACGAGGAGGTTGCCCTCCCCCGCGCCGGTCGTCCCGCCGGCCACCGGGCCGCGGTCCACGACGACGGGACGCAGGCCGGCCCGGGCGGCGTACAAGGCGCAGGCGGCGCCGACCACTCCGGCTCCGACCACCACGACATCGCAGGTCAGCGGCTTGCTCACGCCAGTACTATGTCACACACCACTGGGCCTGGGAAGGGGGCCGGCACCGGAAGGTCCGGGAAGGGCACCGTGCCGGTCCCCGGCGGCACGCCGGCGGACGCGATGCGAGAGGCTCCGGCGTCCCGGTCGGGCGGGAGTCCGAAGTCCCCGGTCTCGGGGGTCAGCCGGCGGCCGGGACGACGCGGAGGTGGGAGGCGGTGCGGCGGGGGCGGCGGTCGCGGGACGACGTACGACGCGCGTCACGCAGGACGAACGTGAGCCGGGTGCAGCCCAGTTCCTCCAGCGTCCGGGAGGTCTCGGCGACGATCCGGCACTCGACGGCGCCGCGGCGGGGGTCCGGGTGCAGCAGCGGCCGTACGGCGCCGTCCTGCTCGACGGCGTCCTCGCCGACCGAGCGGATCCAGTGCGGCAGGCCGTGCCGGTAGGCGGCCTCCATGATCGGGTCCTGGGCGATGTCGCGGCGGACGGCCTGGAGTCCGTGGTCGGGACCGTACGCGTCCACGGTCCGCGCGAAGTGCGCGAGCATCGGCAGGCACCAGCTGGACTCGTGGTCGCCGAGGACCGCGGGCGCGTCGGGGTGGAAGAGCACGAACCGCAGGAAGTTGTCGCCCGGCATCGCCGTCGGGTGCGGCCCGACGGCGGAGAAGAGTGACCGGAAGGCGCCGTTGGCCAGCACCACGTCCCAGCGGTGGTCGACGACGAGCGAGGGGGAGGCGACCGTCTCCAGCAGCCCGGCGTAGTCCTCCAGGTAGGCCTGGATCTCGGGAGTCTCGGCGACGGGCCGCGGTGCCGGCCGCCGCCCTCCTGCCTGATATGCCATCGGGAGGTCACCCCTCTTGCCTGTGCGGCCCTGACGCGGCGCCCCGATCCTGCTGCCCCCGGCCGAGGCGTGTCAACTATCGTGGCATTTCGCGGCTGTTGACGGCTGAAATTGGCCACAGTTGTGGCGAGACCTGGATGTGAGTTCGAGGCACCGGCTACGCTCCGGTCAGTTCACGCCGGGGTAGGTCACGGCATCCATGTGTGAGAAGCCTGTGAGAGACGTAGGAGATCTGTCGGTGACGGGTGGCTTCGTCGAAGGTCCGGGCGCCACGCAGACGGCTGTGCTGCCGGCCGTCGTCTCCCGTGTCACCGCGCTCGCCGACCGGCTCGGAGTGCCGCACGCCGAGGTCTTCGACACCGGCCGGCTGTCCGTGGCCTCCGGTGTCCCGGAGTCCGTGGTGAAGGCCCTGCTCAGCGGCAGGCCGGCCGGTGAACCGGACGTGCAGGCGCGGTTCCTGCAGCGTCTGGACCTGTTGCGCCGCACCCGGCTCAAGCCCAACGGCCGCAGATACACCCAGCAGGAGATCGCCGACGGCGCGGGCATGTCCCGCCAGCAGGCCGGCGCCCTCATCAACGGCGACCGGCGGCCGACCATGGAACACTGCGACGCGCTGCAGCGGTTCTTCCGGGTGCACGCCGGGTTCCTCACCGCCGAGGACCCCGAGGCCCTGGTGAGCGCGCTCCAGCACACCGAGCAGGAGTTGCTGCAGAAGCTCGCGGACCGGGAGCGGCAGGCGGCAGCGGCCGTCGACGACCCGCTGGAGCGGTTGCTGCAGGACCACGGCGTGCGCGGCATCGCCTGGCGTGCCGCGCAGCTGCCCACCGACCAGCACCGCGACAAGGTCGCGGAATGGCTGGACATGCTCCTGGAGAGCGTCAAGCGGCCCGAGTCGTGACCGTGGGGAGAACTGTGGGCATCGGTAGGGAAATGCGCCGCCTGTGCGGCGAGCTGGTCGCGGAGCTGACCCTCCCCGCGCCGGCGCGTCCGGACGAGCTGTACGCCGCGCTGTGCGACGGCATGAGCAGACGCCGCGGCCGCCCCGTCCGCTTCCGTACGGCCGCCTTCCCGCCCGGTACCGCGAGCGGGCTGTGGCTCGACATGGCCGAGCAGGACCTGGTGGTGATCGAGGAACGCACGGCCCCCGAGCACCAGTTGGTGATCCTCGGGCACGAGCTGTGGCACATGAAGGCGGGCCACTGCTCCCACCACGTCGAGGGGGCCGCGGTCGCCGCCCGGCTGCTCGACGACCGCGCCGATCTGCAGGCGACCGTGCTCAAGGTCGCCGCGCGTACCCGGTTCGACCTGGACGACGAGCGGGAGGCGGAGAGCTTCGGCCTGCTCCTCGCCAGCAAGTGCCGGGCGTGGCTGGCCGGTTCCGCCTCGCGCGGACCGGTGCAGCGTGACCACCTGGCCGGGCGCATCGAGGCGTCCCTGGGGTACCGGGGCCCGCAGGGCTGACGGCCGCCTTCGCCGGTGGTGAGGGGCGGTCCCCGCCTGCGCCGAGCGGGCGAACCGGAAGGCGGCGGGACCGGATTGTCAGTGGTGGGCGGCAAGCTGGGAGTGCGCACCGCTGTGCGGGGCGTCGCGCCCGCGCGGGCGCGGGACCGATGACGCCGACACGGGGAGAGCCGACCGATGCCGACCGCCGTACTGACCGACCGTGAACGCACCGCCGTCCAGGCCTATCTGCGTCTGCTGCACACCGTCCGGGCGGCCTTCGACCGGGACGGCGGCCCGCCCGTCGTCCCGCCCGCGGTCCTCGCCGAGGCGGAAGCGGCCCTGAGGGAGGCGGGTCTGACCGGCAACGAGGAGGCCTTCTTCCGCCTTCTGGAGAGCTGGTGCCCGCAGCCGGGGCCCTGAGCCGCCGGGCCCCGGGGGGCCCTCCCTCCAGGGCCGCAGGCCCGTGACGCGGTCCCGCTCAGGCGTGCGGGACCGCCACGGCCGTGGCGATCAGGCCCCGCCCCGTCGTCCAGCGGCCCTCGAAGTGGTCGAGGCGGCGGCCGCCCACCCGGGGGCCGGGGACGAGGAGCGCCGCGCGGAAGCGGCCGTCCTCGGCGATCTCGACGTCGGCCTCCGTGAAGTCGAGCCACTCACGGGTGAGGGGGAACCACGCCTTGTAGACGGACTCCTTCGCGCTGAACAGCAGCCGGTCCCAGTGCACGTCGGGGCGCCGGTCGGCGAGCCGCCGCAGCCGGTCCACCTCGGCCGGGAGCGACACGGTCGTCAGCACCTCCTCGAAGAGGGGCTCGTCGACCTCGGCGTCGATGCCCAGGGAGGCCAGGTCCGAGGCGCGGACCAGCGCGGCGGCGCAGTAGTCGTCGCAGTGGGTCATGCTGCCGACCAGCCCGGCCGGCCAGCCCGGGGCGCCCCGCTCCCCCGGCAGGACCGGCTGCGGCGGCACACCGAGCTTCTCCATGGCACGCCGGGCGCAGGAGCGCACGACGGCGAACTCCCGCCGGCGTTTGGCGACCGCGCGTGTCAGGACCTCCGCCTCCTCGGGGAAGAGCTCGGCGGCCGGGACGTCCCGGCCGTACGCTTCCACCGTCACCACGGCCGGGGGCAGCAGTTCCTCGATCACCGTTCCTCGCTCACTCGGGGCGCCGCAGCACGTCCGTCCGTCGCGGGTGCGGCGGACGCAGTGCCCTGCGCGGACGCCTGCTCAAGAGATCACATCAGGGGCGGCGGGGACAAGGCCGGCCGGCTGCCCGGCGGGTGACGGAATCGTTCACACGAGCGTTGCACGAGAGGGCTCGCGGAAGCCGTATGATCGCCCCGACACCACCGCCGTGAACTCCCCCTTGAACAGGGCGGTTTGGTGACCCTCCCTCTTCCTGCCCGGGCACGGGCCGCCGAGCCCTGCCCGCGAACCGTGAAAGGCGGCCTGCATGGTCTCTCGCGTACGCGTCTGGCTCAACCGCACGTACGCGGAGAACGTGTTCTTCATGGATCAGCTGCGGAGGAATCCCAGTGACCGGGCGGTCGAGATCCACGCCACGCACGGCGACCCGGACTCCCCCGTGCTGGCCGCCGCCGACACCGCCGAGCTGGAGCCGGAGGACCTGTCCCCGGCCGGGTACGTCGAGTACGCGCTGGACCAGTGCGCGCGGCGCGGCATCGACGTGTTCGTGCCCCGGCTGCACCAGTCGGCGATCGTCGCCCACCGCGCCGAGTTCGCGGCGGCCGGCACCGCGCTGCTGGCTCCGCCCCGCGAGGCGGTGGCCGTCTTCGAGGACAAGGTGATCGCGTACGAGGCGGTCCGGTCGATCGGCGTGCCCGTGCCACCGTGGTGGCGGGCCCGGACGGCCGACGAACTCGTCGCTGCGGTCGAGGAGTTGGAGGCGGCCGGGCACCGGGCGTGCTTCAAGCCGGCGTCCGGTGCGGGCGGGGTGGGCTTCCGCGTGATCACCCGCAGCCCCTTCTCGGTGGCCCAGCTCAGCGGATTCCCGAGCCCGTACGTGCCGCTCGACCTGGTGCTGGCGGCGCTGCGCCGGGCCGAGGAGCCGGTCGACTGGCTGGTGATGCCCCGCCTGGAGCAGCCCGAGGTGTCGGTGGACTGCCTGACCGGCCCGGACAACCGCGTCCGGCTGGCCGTGGGCCGGACCAAGAACGGCCGGCGTCGCGGCTTCACCCTGCACGAGCAGTGGCTCGAGCCGGCCCGGCGGATCGCCGAGGGCTTCGGGCTGCACCACCTGTCCAACATCCAGTTCCGGATGTTCGGGGACCGGCCCGTCCTGATGGACGTCAACACCCGGCCGGCGGGCGGGCTGCACCAGCTGTCCCTGTGCGGCGTCAACGCCCCGTGGGCCGCTGTGCAACTCGCGCTGGGCGAGGACCCGGGCGAGATCGTGCCGCCGTTCCTGGGTCAGGACTACACGGTGGTGTCGGGGCCGCGCCCGCTGCGGCCGGTGTCGCTGCCGCAGCAGCGGCCGGCGGTGTCCGGACCGCTCCCGGCGGTTCCCGCCCCGGCCGGACCGGCCGGCGAGACCGGGGCGCCCGGGGCCCTGCCCCGTCAGGACCTGGCCGCGAGCGCCTCGCATCGGACGGGGCCGGCCGCGTAGGGGATGTCGCATCGGGTGATCGGAGGCGCCGGCCACCGCGTGGACGCCCCCGTGCACGATGATCCCCGACTCGGCTTCGGTGCGCCACGGTTGCACGGCCGTGGTCAGCCCCGGCGCAGCCGGAGGGTGAGGATCTGGAAGGGCCGCAGGACGAGAGCGACACCGCCGTCGGTGGTCTCCGCGTCCTCGAGGGGGCGTTCGAGCAGATCGGTGATCCGCGCCCCCGCCAGCGGGAATCCGGTGCGCAGGACGCCTTCGGCGCGGCCGCCGCGCGACTCGTAGAGCCGGACGACGACGTCGCCGGAGGTGTCGTCGGCGAGTTTGACCGCCTCCACGGTGATGCCCTCGCCCTCGACGGAGACGACCGGCTCCGGTGCTCCGGCCGCATCGGCCGTCAGCAGCGGCAGGTTGAGGGCGTAGCCCTCGGCGACGGCGTCCTCGATGCGGGCACCGGGCAGCAGCGCGTAGGCGAAGCGGTGGCGGCCCTGGTCCGCCTCGGGGTCGGGGATGCGCGGGGCGCGGACCAGACTGAGGCGGACGGTGGTCGTGGTGCCCCCGTCCTCGCGGACGGTGCGGGAGACGTCGTGGCCGTAGGTGGAGTCGTTGACGAGTGCGACGCCGTACCCGGGTTCGCCGATGTGCACCCAGCGGTGGCCGGACACCTCGAAGCGGGCCGCCTCCCAGGTGGTGTTGGTGTGGGTGGGGCGCTGGACGTGGCCGAACTGGATCTCGGCGGAGGAGTGCGGGGCGCGGATGTCGACGGGGAAGGCGGCCTTGAGGATCTTCTCCGTCTCGTGCCAGTCGATGTCGGTCTCGAAGTCGATGCGGGGGCTGCCCGCTCGGAGCGTGATGGTCTGGGTGATCCTCGAGCCTTTGCCGAAGTCCCGCTCGACGCGGATCGCGCCGCTCAGCGGGTGCTGCTCGGCGACGGTGACGGACGAGGCGTCCAGGAGGTCGGTGTAGCGGTTGTTGTAGTGCTTGTCGATGTCCCAGGCGTCCCAGTGGTTGGGCAGGTCGGTGTGCAGGCGCAGCAGGTTGCCCGGCTCGGCCAGCACCTCGCGTCCGGCGCGCAGGTCGTACACCGACGCCAGGGTGCCGTCCTCGGCGACCCGGACGCGGACGAGTCCGTTGTCGAGGGTCAGCCCGTCCACCGTCACGGGGTGCGGGGGTTCGGCCGGGATGAGGGGCGCGGAGCCGGACGCGGGGACCTCCACGTACACGGGTGTGCCGTCGGCGGTGCGGACCACTTCGGCCCGGTCGCAGGGGCTGGTGTTGAACACGCGGGGCCCGCCCTCGCCGAGCGCCGTGACCGCGTGGGCGGTCAGCGCCCGCAGCTCCTGGGCGACGCGTGCGTATTCGGCCTCGGCCTCGCGGTGCACCCAGGCGATGGAGGAGCCGGGCAGGATGTCGTGGAACTGGTGCAGCAGCACGGTCTTCCACAGCCGGTCCAGCTTCTCGTACGGGTAGGCGTAGTCCGGCGCGTGCAGCGCGGCCGTGGTCGCCCACAGCTCGGCCTCGCGCAGGAGGTGCTCGGAGCGGCGGTTGCCCTGCTTGGTGCGGGCCTGCGAGGTGTAGGTGGCGCGGTGCAGCTCCAGGTAGAGCTCGCCGACCCACACGGGCGCGTCCGGGTACTCCGCGCGGGCCTTGGCGAAGAAGTCGTCGGGGTGTTCGACGACGACCTTGGCGGAGCCCTCCAGGTCGGCCAGCCGCCGGGCGCGTTCCATGATCTCGCGGGTGGGGCCGCCACCGCCGTCACCCCAGCCGAAGGGGGCCAGGGAGCGGGAGGCGCCGCCCTTCTCGGCGTAGTTGCGGACCGCGCGGGCCATCTCCTCGCCGCTGAAGCGGGCGTTGTAGGTGTCGACGGGCGGGAAGTGGGTGAAGATGCGGGTGCCGTCGATGCCCTCCCACCAGAAGGTGTGGTGGGGGAACCTGTTGGTCTGGTTCCAGGAGATCTTCTGGGTGAGGAACCACTCGTTGCCGGCGAGCTTGGCGAGCTGCGGGTAGGCGGCGTTGTAGCCGAAGGAGTCCGGCAGCCACACGCCCTTGGTCTCGATGCCGAAGTGGTCGATGAAGAACCGCTTGCCGTGCACGAACTGGCGGGCGACGGCCTCTCCGCCGGGCAGGTTGCCGTCGGCCTCGACCCACATGCCGCCGACCGGCACCCACTGTCCCTTCTTCACCGCCTCCTGGATGCGGGCCCACACCTTCGGGTAGTGGTCGCGGACCCACTCGTACTGCTGGGCCTGGGAGCAGGCGAAGACGAAGTCCTCGTACTCCTCGGCCAGGGACGTCACGTTGGAGAAGGTGCGGGACGTCTTGCGCTTGGTCTCGCGGATCGGCCACAGCCAGGCGGAGTCGATGTGGGCGTGGCCGACGCCGGAGACCGTGTGGGCGCTGGCGTGGGCGGGCTTGGACAGCACCGGCTTGAGCGCCTCGCGCACCGCGGCGGCCGAGCCGGAGACGTCGTCGAGGTCGAGCAGGTCCATGGCCCGGTCGAGGGCGTGGGCGATCTCGTGCCGGCGCGGGTCGTGGGCGCCGAGTTCCACCATCAGCTCGCGCAGCACCTGCACGTCGAGGTCGAGGTGCCAGACCTCCTCGTCGAGGACGGCGATGTCTGCCCTGCGGAAGGTGTAGAGGGGCCGGTCGCCGGCGGTGCGCTTGTCACCGAGGGGCGTGGGCCTCGCGAAGTCGTCGGCGAGGATGTCCGGGTTGGAGGCGGCCTCGACCAGGTAGTCCACGGTCTCGCCGCCCTGCGCCGGGCCGGCGATCGCCACGTACTGGTTGAGGGGGTTGACGGCCTTCAGGGGGGTGCCGTCGGTGAGGTGGACGAGGGCCTCGGCCTGGTTGCCGGGCCAGTCGCCGACGAAGCCGAGGTCGATGACGGCCTCCACGCGGCGGCCGGCCCACTCCTCGGGGACCCGGCCGCGCATGCGGAACCAGGTGGTGCCCCAGGGCGGGCCCCACGGGGTGCCCATCGCGAAGGGCGCGTAGGAGGCGGCGGCCGCCTCCTCGAACGGGACCGGTTCCCCCGGCGCCTGCCACGCCTCCACCTCCAGGGGGGTGGTGGCCGCGTAGACGGCGGTCTTGATGCGCTGGTCGTGAAGGCGCTGCACGCGCTCCTCGATGCGGCGGCTCTCGTCGTGCATGGGATGTCTCCAGGAAGCGGGGCGAGCGGGGGAAAACGCTTACTGAGCGGGCTTCACCTGAGGTACGCCAGCCCGGGATGGACCTCGGTGTAGCCCTCGACCAGCCTGCGGGCCACGTTCACGGAGTCGACGAGGGGGTGCAGTGCGAAGGCCTTCACGGCCGTCGCGCGGGACCCGGTGCGGGCCGCGGCCAGGACCTCGCGCTCGACGGCCTTGACCGCGCAGACCAGCCCGGTGGCGTGGCCGGGCAGCGGGTCGACGGCGACGGGGTGGGCGCCGTTGGCGTCGACCAGGCAGGGCACCTCGATGACGGCCTCGGTGTCGAGCACCGACAGGGTGTGCCGGTTGCGGACGTTGAGGATCAGGGTGGTGCGCTCGTCGCGGGCGATGGCCCGCATGAGGGCCAGGGCGACCTTCTCGTAGCCGCCGGACAGGTCGTCCTCGTCGCGCTCGCCGGCGCCGGCGCTCTCGCGGTTCTCGGCCATGTAGGTCGCCTCGCGCTCGGCGCGGGTGTCGTCCCAGACCCGCAGCGCGGAGGTCTGCGGGTCGGCGACCTCGGCGTAGAAGCGGGCCTGCTGGTCGCGCAGGAAGGCGCCGCGGGTCCTGTCCGCCCGCCGGTAGGCGCTGACCGTCTCGCGGTTGAAGTAGTAGTAGTGCAGGTACTCGTTGGGGATGGCGCCGAGGGAGCGCAGCCAGTCGGTGCCGAAGAGCTTGCCTTCCTCGAAGGAGCCGAGCAGCGCCGGATCCTCGAGCAGGCGCGGGAGTTCGTCCCGGCCGGCCACGCGCAGGCCGCGCACCCAGCCGAGGTGGTTGAGGCCGACGTAGTCGATGAACGCCTCGCCCGGGTTCCTCACGCCCAGCACGCGCGCGATGCGGCGGCCGAGGCCGACCGGGGAGTCGCAGATGCCGATGACACGGTCGCCCAGGTGGCGGGACATGGCCTCGGTGACGAGTCCGGCCGGGTTGGTGAAGTTGATGACCCAGGCGTCGGGGGCGAGCCGGGCCACGCGCCGCGCGATGTCCTCGGCGACCGGGACCGTGCGCAGGCCGTAGGCGATACCGCCCGCGCCGACCGTCTCCTGGCCGAGGACGCCCTCGGCCAGGGCGACGCGCTCGTCGTCCGCCCGGCCTTCCAGGCCGCCGACGCGGATCGCGGAGAACACGAAGTCGGCGCCGCGCAGCGCCTCGTCGAGGTCGGTGGTGGCGCTCACCCCGGGGGCGTCGGGGACGCCCGCCGCCTGTTCGGTGAGGACGCGGGTCACCGCCGACAGCCGTCCGGCGTCCAGGTCGTGCAGGACCACGCGGGTCACGCGGCCCTCGGCGTGGTCCGTCAGCAGAGCCCCGTACACCAGTGGCACGCGGAAGCCTCCGCCGCCCAGAATCGTCAGTTTCACCGGGTTCCTCCGCCTCGGTTGGCTGCGCGCGGCGCGTCGGAAGACCCGGGTGCGCCCCGCCTCGTTCGACTTGCTCGGCCGCGGACCCGCCCGGGCCCGCCGGCCGGGGACCGGAGGGGCCGTGGCGCACCGCACGTGACGGGCGCCCGGACCGCTGCCGCGGGGGCGTTCACGTCCGGGCCCTTCCCGCCACGACGACCTCGGCGCCCGCCTCCTCCAGGGAGGTCCGCGTCACGGGGTCGACCGGCTCGTTCGTCACCACCGTGTCCAGTTCCTCGGGGCCGCAGACCTTCGCCATGCCGTGCCCGGGGAACTTCGCCGCGTCCGCGAGCAGCACGACCTTCCCGGCGGCCCTGATCATGGCGCGCTTGACCGGGACCTCGACCACCGTGGTGTCCATGACCTGGCCGCCGGGCCGCACGCCGCTGGTGCCGAGGAAGAGCCAGTCGGCGTGCAACTGGCGCAGGTTGTCCTCGGTGAGGAAGCCGACCAGGGAGCGGTACTCGCGGCGGACCATGCCGCCGAGCAGGACCAGTTCGATGCCCTCGTCGTCGGCGAGTTCCTCGTAGACGACCAGGTTGCTGGTGATCACGGTGAGCCGGCGGCCGTGCAGCTGCCGGGCCAGGCGGTAGGCGGTCGTGCCGATGTCCAGCAGGACCGACTGGCCGTCGGTGATCATGGCGGCGGCGCGTTCGGCTATCGCGTCCTTCTCGGTGACGCGCACCTCGGCGACCTCCGCGAAGGGCTGGTCGCCCTCCTCGACCACCGCGCCGCCGTGGACGCGCGTGAGCAGGCCGTCCTCCTCCAGCTTCACCAGGTCGCGCCTGATGGTCGCGGGGCTGACGCCCAGCTGCCCGGAGAGGTCGGTCACGGCCGCGGGGCCGCCGGAGCGCAGGGCCCGCAGGATGAGTTGGTGTCGTCGTTCAGCCAGCACGCCGTGCACATTACTCGTCATCTCCGCGCATGGCCATGCTCATTTCTGCTCGGGTATTGACCAATCTCGCTTCATCGGCGCACGATTCCGCTCACCGAGATGAAGAGTTCTGACGAACTCCGTCAAAGCCCTGAGCGAGAGGACGCATCCGTGGACGACGACCGGCCCGATGTGCTGCTGACCGGGCTGCTCTTCTACGACCTCGTCCTCACCGGGCTGGGCAAGCCGCCGACACCGGGTGAGGAGATCTGGACCAGGGGCATGGGCTGCGGCCCGGGCGGCATCGCGAACCTGGCCGTGGCCGCCTCCCGCTTCGGCCTGAGGACCTCCCTGGCCACGGTCTTCGGCGACGACTTCTACGGCGCGCACTGCCGCGAGGTCCTGGCCGCGCGGGAAGGGGTCGACCTCGCGCTCTCCCGCACGGCCGACGGCTGGCCGACCCCGGTCACCGTCTCCCTCGCGTACGGGCACGACCGGGCCCTCGTCACCCACGGCCAGGACCCGCCGTTCTCGCAGGACGTGCTGATGGAGGACCCGCCCGCGGCGCGGACCGCCCTGGTGCACCTGGAGGCCGAGCCGCGCGAGTGGCTCGCCCGGGCCGCGGCGAGCGGCACGCGGATCTACGCCGACGTCGGCTGGGACCCCACGCAGCGGTGGCCGGCGGCCCTGCTGGACCAGCTGGCGCTGTGCCACGCCTTCCTTCCCAACGAGGCCGAGGCGACGGCCTACACCCGCACCGACAGCGCGGTGGCCGCCCTCGGCGCGCTCGCCGAACTGGTGCCGGTCGCCGTGGTGACGCGGGGCGGCGCCGGGGCCGTCGCCGTCGACCAGCTCACCGGCGAGTACGCCGACGTCCCGGCCCTGGACACCGACGTCCTGGACGCCACCGGCGCCGGGGACGTGTTCGGCGCGAGCTTCGTCGCCGCCTCGCTCGGCGGCTGGCCGCTGGCGGAGCGGCTGCGGTTCGCGGTGCTCACGGCCGGGCTGTCCGTCCGCGAGCACGGCGGGGCTCTCGCGTCCCCCGGCTGGTACGGCGTGGACCGCTGGTGGCGCGCGCTGACCGACCCGGATCTCCGGCGCGCCTACGGCTTCCTCGCCGACCGGCTCCCGCGGGACCCGGGGCCCGCGCCCGCGCACGCCCCCGTCACCCCTCCCGCACGACAGCACTGCCTCCCCCACGTGCCCCTCTGAAGCGAAGTCACGAACAGATCCGAAAGGCGGTGGGAGCTGTGCGGCTCTCACGAAGAGGCCTGCTGCGCGCGGGCCTGGCCGGTACGGCCGCCACGGCGCTGGGCGGCCTGGCGGCCGGCTGCGCCGTGCCGACCGGCTCGACCGGCCGGAACATGGTCCTGTGGTACTGGAGCGGCGGTCTGAGCGACACCGTCGTGCAGGAGGCCAGGGCCCGCTACGGCAAGGACGTCGGCCTCAAGGCCCAGCAGATCGGCGGCTACTACCGGTCCAAGCTGATCACCACCCTGGCCGGCCGCGCCCACATCCCCGACATCGCCGGGCTCAAGGGCGAGGACATGGCCTCCTACCTGCCCAACGCCGACCAGTTCGTGGACCTCAGGACGCTGGGCGCCGAGAAGCTCAGGAGCCGCTACCTGGACTGGAAGTGGCGGCAGGGCGTCGCCGACGACGGCAGCCTGATCGGGTTCCCCATCGACGTGGGCCCGGTGGTGCACTACTACCAGCCGGCCGTGTTCGACAGGGCCGGGCTGCCGCACGAACCGGCCGACGTCTCACGGGAACTGGGCACCTGGGAGCAGTTCTTCGCGGCGGGCGAGCGGCTGCGCAGGCGGGTGCCCGGGGCGTTCCTGCTGACGGACGTCGGCAGCGTCTTCGAGATGTCGCTGGGGCAGGGCACCACCCGGTTCGTCGACAGGGACCGGCACTTCATCGGGGACGGCGAGCACGTCCGCGCCTGCTGGGACCGTGCCGTGGAGGCCAAGCGGCGCGGGCTCGTGTCGGACATCGTCAGCGGCACCCCGGACTGGAACTCGGCCGCCGAGCGGGGGCTGCTGCCCAGCCAGCTCAACGCCTCCTGGGCGGCCGGTGACATCAAGCTCGGTCTGCCGAGGACCAAGGGCAGGTGGCGGGTCGCCGACTGCCCGGGCGGCCCCTCCAACGTCGGCGGCTCGTTCCTGGCGATCACCAAGGCGTGCCGGGAGCCCGAGCGGGCCTTCGAGATCATCACCTGGATGCTCGACGCGGACAACCAGGCCCAGGGCTTCGTCGACGCGGGCCTCTTCCCGTCGACCCCGGCCTCGTACGCGATGCGCAAGCTGCGCGAGCCGGACCCGTTCTTCGGCGGCCAGATCACCATGGACGTCTACGGCCCGGCGGCCGAGAGGATCCCGGTGGCCTACAACAGCCCGTACGACATCGCGCTCGGGCAGCCCGTCCGCGACGAGATCAAGAACGTCGGCGTCCTCGGCAAGGACCCGGAGCAGGCCTGGAGGGACGCCATGGGCACGTGCCGGCGCATCGCGGACCACCTGGGGGTGACGTACGGATGACCACCGCACCCGTCGTCGACACGCCCGCGGTCAGCACCGGGACCCCGGTGGTCCCCCGCAGGAAGGGCGTGCTGAGCCACTGGCGGCTGTACGCCGCGATCTCCCCGTTCTACCTGCTCTTCCTCTGCTTCGGCCTGATACCCGTCGGCTTCTCGCTGTACCTGTCCTTCCACCGCTGGGACGGCCTGGGCGAGATGGAGTGGGCGGGCCTGGCGCAGTTCCGCTACCTGCTCACCGACGGGGGCTTCTGGAGCTCCATCGGCAACACCCTGATCATCTGGGGGCTGGCCACCTTCCCCATGATCTTCCTGGCGATGGTGACGGCCGTGATGCTCAATTCGGCGGTCCGCCTGAAGAACGTCTACCGGTTCGCGTACTTCCTTCCCAACGTCACCTCGGTCGTCGCCGTCGCGATCGTCTTCGGCTCGGTGTTCTCCACGAACTTCGGCCTGATGAACGCCCTGTTGCAGGCGGTCGGACTGGACCAGGTGGCGTGGCTGAACACGCCGTGGGGCATCAAGGTCGCCGTCGCGACGCTGATGACCTGGCAGTGGACCGGCTACAACGCGATCATCTTCCTCGCCGGACTCCAGACGATCCCGAGCGACCTGTACGAGGCGGCGCGCATCGACGGTGCCGGACCGGTGCAGACGTTCTTCCGGGTCACGCTGCCGCTGCTGCGGCCCACCCTGCTGTTCGTGCTCGTCGTCTCGACCGTCACCGGGTTGCAGAGCTTCGCCGAGCCGCAGGTGCTGCTGCAGACCACGGCGAACGAGTCCGCGTTCTCCGGCGGCCCCGGTCACGCCGGCCGGACGATGGTCCTCTACTTCTTCCAACAGACGTTCGACAACAACGACTTCGGCTACGGCGCCGCCGTGGCCTGGGGCATCTTCCTCGTCGTCGTCCTCTTCTCGATCATCAACTGGCGCCTGGTGCAGCGCCGGGGCGAAGACTAGGGAGGCACGCACACCATGGCATCCATCCAGGGTTCCCGCGGCCGGGGCGTCGCACTGCACGCGGTGCTCGTGCTCGGTCTGCTGCTGTCGGCGTTCCCCTTCTACTGGGCCGTCATCATGTCGACGCACACGTCGACGGAGATCTTCTCCTATCCTCCGAAACTGCTGCCGGGCTCGCACTTCACGGAGAACGTCCGCCACCTGTTCGACACCGTCGACTTCTTCGGGTCGCTGTTCAACTCCCTGCTCGTCGCCGTCTCCGTGACGGTGCTGGTGCTGTTCCTCGACTCGCTCGCGGCGTTCGTCTTCGCCAAGTTCGCCTTCCCCGGCAAACGGGCCCTGTTCGCGCTGCTGATGCTCATCTTCATGGTGCCGATGCAGCTCCAGGCCATCCCGCAGTTCGTGATCATGGCCAAGCTGGGCTGGATCGGGTCGATGACCTCGCTGATCGTGCCGGCGGCGGCCAACGCGTTCGGCATCTTCTGGATGCGCCAGTACATGAGGAGCGCGGTTCCCGACGAACTGATCGACGCCTCCAAGCTGGACGGGGCGGGCTTCCTGCGCCAGTACTGGCACGTGGCGCTGCCCGTGGTCCGTCCCGGGCTGGCGTTCCTCGGCATCTTCACCTTCATGAGCCAGTGGAACGACTACGCCTGGCCGCTGATCGCCCTCACGAATCCCGACAACGTCACCCTCCAGGTCGCCCTGTCCCAGCTCAACGGCACGCACGGCACGACCGACTACGGCATGGTGATGACCGGCGCGCTGCTCGCCCTGATCCCCCTGCTGGTCGTGTTCGCGATCGGTGCCCGGCAGATCATCGGCGACCTCGCCAAGGGGGCCGTCCGCGGATGAGCGACCCCCTGATCGCCCTGCGCCCCTGGGAGGCGCCCGAGGTGACCTCCTGGGGACGGCTGCCGATGCACGCCGTCGACCGGCGTCCCGGGGCCGTGCTCCTCGACGGGGACTGGCGGTTCCAGTTGCTGCCCGCTCCCGGCGCCGCGCCCGGCCGGGACTGGACCTCGGCGCACGTGCCGGGGGTGTGGACCCTGCAGGACACCGGCGACCTCCCCCAGTACCTCAATGTCCGCATGCCGTTCGGCGAGTTCCCGCCGTCCGTGCCGTCCGCCAACCCGACCGGGGTGTACGAGCGGGACGTCGACGTGCCGGCCGGATGGACCGGGCGGCGGATCGTGCTGCAGGTCGGGGCCGCCGAGAGCGTGCTGCTGGTGCACGTGGACGGACGGCCCGCCGGGATCTCCAAGGACTCCCACCTGGCCGCCGAGTTCGACCTGACGGACCTGGTGCGCCCCGGGGAACGCGCGACGGTGCGCCTGACCGTCGTGAAGTGGTCGGACGCCTCCCACATCGAGGACCAGGACCAGTGGTGGCACGGCGGCATCACCCGCTCGGTGCTGCTGTACGCGACCGCGCCGCTCCATCTGGCGGACGTGACCGTGCGGGCCCGGCGGGACGGCGACCTGCGCGTGGACTGCCGGGTGCGGGACGCGGACGGGGCGCTGCCCGGGGGCTGGTACGTCAGCGGCGAGCTGGACGGGCGACCGCTCGTGCAGGACGCCGGGTTCGACCGGGCCAACGCCGAGGACGAGCGCGTCTCCGCCTTCCTCGGCGAGGCCCGGCTGCGGGCCGTCGTACCGGACGTGCGCACCTGGACCGCCGAGACGCCCGAGCTGTACGGCCTGACCGTGCGCCTGCACCGGGCCGACGGCACGGTCGCCGACACCTCGCGGCACCGGATCGGCTTCCGCGACGTCGAGATCAGCGGCCGGGACCTGCTGGTCAACGGCGAGCGCGTGTTCGTCCGGGGCGTCAACCGGCACGACTTCCACCCGCTGACCGGGCGGACGGTGCCGTACGAGGACATGCGCGCCGACCTCGTGCTGCTGAAGCGGTTCGGGTTCAACGCGATCCGCACCGCGCACTACCCCAACGACCCGGCGCTGTACGACCTGGCCGACGAACTGGGCCTGTACGTCGTCGACGAGGCAGACATCGAGTCGCACGACCACGCCCACGAGATCGCCGACGACCCGCGCTACCTGGGCGCGTTCGTGGACCGCGTGTCCCGGATGGTGCTGCGCGACAAGAACCACCCGTGCGTCATCGTCTGGTCGCTGGGCAACGAGTCCGACTACGGGGCCAACCACGACGCCGCCGCCGGCTGGGTGCGCCGCCACGACCCGACCCGCCCGGTGCAGTACGAGGGCGCCGCCAGGCGCGGCTGGGCCGACCCGGACGTGGCGTCCGACATCGCGTGCCCGATGTACGCCCCGCTGGAGGAGTGCCTGGCGCACGCCAGGTCGGGCACGCAGACCAAGCCGCTGATCCAGTGCGAGTACTCGCACGCCATGGGCAACAGCAACGGCACGCTCGCGGACCACTGGGCCGCCATCGAGGCCACGCCGGGCCTTCAGGGCGGGTTCGTCTGGGAGTTCCGGGACCACGGCATCCTCCAGCGGGTGAGCGACGGCAGACCGGCCGGGCGCGGGGGCGCCGGGCTCCACCACCGGGGTGTCGCCGCGCCCGGTCACCGCTGGGCGTACGGCGGCGACTTCGGGGAGAGCGACCACGACGGCGCCTTCATCGCCGACGGCGTCGTCTTCCCCGACCGCACCCCCAAGCCCGTGATGTACGAGCACCGGGAGATCGCCGCGCCGGTGCGCATCGAGTGCTACCGGCACGAGGGCGTCGTCCTGGGCAACCACCAGCACTTCCGCGGCCTGGACCGGCTGTCGGCCGAGTGGGAGCTGTCCCTGGCCGACGGCGGCACGCTCACCGCGCCCGCCGAGCTGCCCGATCTGCGGCCCGGCCAGACGGCGGCGGTGCCGCTGCCCTTCACGGTGCCGGCGGAGGGCGGGGAGGCGTGGCTGACCCTGCGCGTCACGACGGCGGCCGACGAGCCGTGGGCGCCGCGCGGCACCGTCGTCTGCCTGCCGCAGGTGCGGCTGCGGGCGGCGGCCCCGGTCCGGCACACCCCGGCGCCCGGCCGGACGGTCGAGGTCGACGACCACGGCCTGCTGGTGCATCCGCTGCTGACGGCCGCACCCACGCTGTCCCTGTGGCGGGCGCCCACCGACAACGACGAACTGGGCGGCATGGCGGCCCGCTGGCGGGACTGGGGGCTGCACGCTCCCGTCCGCGAGCTCGTCTCGGTACGGCGGGACGCCGGCCGTGTGACCGTGGTCGCCGACCACGTGTGCACGGGCGGGACCGTCCGGCACGAGCAGGTGTTCACGGCGCTGGCGGACGGGCTGCTCGTCGAGGAGCGCGCCGAGCTGCCCGGAAGCCTGTACGACGTGGCCCGGGTCGGGTCGGTGTTCGAGACGGTGGCCGGGCCCAGCCTGCTGGAGTGGTTCGGGCAGGGCCCCTGGGAGTCCTACCCCGACCGGGCCGGGGGCGCGCCGGTGGGTCACCACGCCCTGCCGGTGGACGAGCTGTTCACGCCGTACCTGCGGCCGCAGGAGAGCGGCGGACGGCACGGGGTGCGGCGCTTCAGGCTGTCCGCGCCGGGCGCGCCGGGGCTCCAGGTGCGGCTGGACCGGCCCCGTCAGGTGTCCGTGACCCGGTACCGCGCGGCGGACCTCGCCGCGGCGGCGCATCACGACGAACTCGTGCCGCGTGCCGGGTGCGTGGTGCACATCGACGCGGCGCACCGCGGCCTGGGCACGGCCTCGTGCGGGCCCGACACCTTCGCCTCCTACCTCGTCCCGCCCGGTGTGCACCGCTGGAGCTGGATACTGCGCACCGGCTGAGGCGCCCGCGCACCGCAGCACCGGCGTGCTCCGAGGCGGGCGGCGGCTGTGGGGTCAGGTCGTCCGGGGCGGGGTCATCGCCCAGCGGATGGTCCGGGTCAGGGCGAGTCCGGCGGGGCGTACGGCGAGGTCCTCGACGACCGGGACCCGGGGCAGCCACAGCAGGGTGCGGGCCCAGGGCGGCAGCGCGGTGACCGCGTTGGCGACCAGCCCGCCGTAGAAGGGCCGTACGGCCAGCGGCAGGGGCGGCCGGAACAGCAGGAAACGGGCGGCCGCCCGGGCTTCGGGCGTGGCCCGCAGCTCGGGCCGGTAGGCGGCCAGGCGCTCGGCCAGCTCGCGGCGGTCGCGCGGCGGGTCGACGGCCCCCAGCGCCTCGGCGACCCGCGCGGTGTCGGCGACGTAGGCGTCCTGGCCCGCCGCGTCCAGGGGCCGGGCGCCGTAGCGCGCGTGGGCGCGCAGGAAGCTGTACGCCTCGGCGGCGTGCACCCAGCCGAGCAGGTGCGGGTCGGCCGCGTGGTACGGCTCGCCGTCGGCCGTCGTCCCGCGGATCCGCTCGTGGATGGCGCGTACCTGGTCGACCGCCTGCTGCGCGTCCTCGGCGGTGCCGTAGGTCGTCACGGCCAGGAAGGTGCTGGTGCGCTGCAGCCGGCCCCACGGGTCGCCGCGGTAGCCGGAGTGCCCGGCGACGGCCGCCATCGCCAGCGGGTGCAGGGACTGCAGGAGCAGCGCGGTCAGGCCGCCGATGAACATGGAGGCGTCGCCGTGGACCGTGCGGATCGGCCGGTCGGGGCCGAACCAGCGCGGCCCCGGCGTGTCGTGGATGCGGGCACGCGTCTGCGGCCCGCCCGGTCCGGCGACCCGGCGGAACAGGGCCTGGCCCAGTTGCTCGCGGACCTCGGTCAGCACGACCGGCCTCCCTTCTCCCGTTCCCAGTGTCCGGCATGGGCCCGCCTGTCCGGGAGGGGCGGGCCACCGGCGTTCAGGAACGGCGGTGTGCCGCCAGGCGGTCGGCCTCGCCCCCGGCCCCGAGGGGCCCGGAGTACCGGGCCGGTCCCCGGGCCTCGAGCCGGGGCAGCGCGCGGCGGGCCACCCGCAGCACCACCGGCGGCAGCGCCGAGCGCACCGGCTGCGTCAGCCGCAGCCAGGCCGGCGCGTAGACGGCCGTGCGGCGGCGCTCCACGGCCCGCACCAGCCGGGCGGCCACCACGTCCGCCGGGTGCACCCGCCGGGCCGGCGCGGGCATGAGGGCGCGCAGTTCCCGCAGCACGTCGTACTGGTCGAAGTCGCGGATCATGTCCGTGTCGGTCCAGTTGATGTAGGCGACGCCCACGGCGACGCCCCGGTGCGCCACCTCCGCCCGCAGGGCGTGCGCGAAGGCCTCGACGCCCGCCTTGGAGGCGCAGTAGGCGCTCATCAGCGGTGCGGCGCCGATCGAGGCGAGGGAGGCGACCTGCAGGTGGTAGCCGGCCGTCTCGATCAGGTCCGGCAGGAAGGCGCGGGCCGTGTGCGAGCTGCCCGTGATGTTCACGTCGATCACGCGGCGCCAGGCGGCCGGGTCGGAGGCGAGGAACGCGCCGCCCTCGGCGATCCCGGCGTTGGCCACCACGGCCGAGGGGCGGCCGAGGGCGGACCGTACGGTGTCCGCTGCCGCGTGCAGCGCGTCGAGGTCGGTCACGTCCGCCTCGACGGCCAGCGACGGTCCCGGCAGGGACGCGGCGACCGCCTCCAGGGAGTCCTTCTCGTGTCCGACGAGCGCCAGCCGGGCGCCGCGCCGGGCGGTCTCACGCGCCAGCGCGGCGCCCACGCCGCGGGCGGCGCCGGTGATGACGACCGTGCGACCGGCCAGTGGGCTGCTGTGCATGGGTGCCTTCTCTCCCGGCCTGCTGCCGCAGGCCGGATCAGCGTCTGGTTCCGGTGCGGTCGCGGCGGGCCAGGAGCCGCTGCACGCCGGCCATCCCCGGGGCGCGGTGGCGGCGCAGCGCTGCCCGGGCCGCGTTGGCGCCGGGCGCGCCGTGCACGCCGCCGCCCGGGTGGGCCCCGGAGGAGGCGAGGTACAGGCCGGGCACGGGGGTCTCCGGGCGGCCGGTGCCCGGCAGGGGACGGAAGAAGAGCTGCTGGTGCATGGCGGTCGTGCCGCCGTTGATGGCGCCGCCGGCCAGGTTGGCGTCGAGCGACTGCAGGGTCGGGGGCGCGAGGATGCGGCGGTTGCGGATCAGCGCGCGGAAACCCGGCGCGAAGCGCTCCACCTGGCGTTCCATGCGGTCGGCCATCAGCTCCCGGTCCTTGGCGTCCCAGCTGCCGGTGATGCCCTCGTCGGCGGCGTCGGCCCGGATGTCGTGCGGGATGTGGGTGTAGGCCCAGGCCGACTCGGTGCCGTGCGGGGAGCGGGAGGCGTCGGAGGTGGTCATCTGCCCGAAGATCAGGAACGGGCGGTCCGGGACCTGCCGCATGGCGATTTGCGCGGCGAACCGGGTCAGCTCGTCCATGCCGTCGGCGAGGTGCACGGTCCCGGCCCGGGCCGCCTGCTCGGCCTGCCAGGGCACCGGGCCGTCCAGGGCCCAGTCGACCTTGAAGGTGGCGAAGTCCCACTGGAAGCGCCGCAGGTCCTCGAGCAGTTGCGCGGGCAGGTGCTCGGGTTCGACGAGTTCGCCGAACAGCGCGGGCACCGACACGTCCGCCAGCACGGCACGCCGGGCCCGCACGGCGTCACCGGCCGCCGTCAGCACCCCGAGGGCCCGGCCGCCGCGCACGACGATCCGCTCGACGCGCTGTCCGCACCGCACCCGGCCGCCCCGGCTCTCCAGGCGCCGCACCAGGGCCGCGGTCAGCGCGCCCGAGCCGCCGGCCGGGACGGGGAAGCCGTAGGTCTGTCCCAGCATGGCCATGAGCCAGCCGAAGCCGCCGCTGCCCGCCGACTCGGGGGCGAGGTCGGCGTGCAGCGCGTTGCCCGCGAGCAGCAGCCGGCCGCCCTCGCCGCGGAACTCCTCCTCACCCAGCCGCCGCACCGGCAGCACCAGCGAGCGGGCCATGCGCAGCCCCCCCGCCGCGCGCAGCCGCACCCCCAGCCGTGTCGCGGCGCGCACCGGCGGGAACGGGGTGAACAGGGCGTCGACGATGTCGCCGCGCAGGCTCTCCCACACGTCGTGCAGCCGCTGCCAGGCTTCGCCGTCGCCCGGTGCGAAGGCTTCGAGGGACGCGGCGGTGACCTCCGGGTCGCGGTCCAGCAGGGCGCAGCCGCCGTCGGAGAGCGGGTGCGCGACCACGCTGGGCGCATGGCTCCACCGCAGTCCGTGCTCCTCCAGGCGCAGCCCCGCCACGATGGGCGAGGCCGCGGCGAGCGGGTAGAAGGAGCTGAACATGTCATTGACGTAGTCGGGATGGACCCCTCGGTCGTGGCGCACCGCGCCGCCGGGTTCGGGCTGTTCCTCCAGGACCTCGACGCTCCATCCGGCGTCCGCCAGGACGTTGGCCGCCACCAGGCCGTTGGGGCCCGCGCCGATCACCACGGCATCAGGCACGGCCGGCTCCGTCCGCCCCGTGGGCCGCGGTCACCTGGCCGAGCGGGCGCCGGGCCTCGTGCTCGTCCTCGGCCTCGTCCGTGCCCTCGCACAGGCGGGCCAGCCGGGCCAGCATGGCGCGGTGGCGCAGCTGGATCAGGGCTTCGAAGCCGACGTTGTGCAGTCGGCCGCCCGCGCCGCGCAGGGGGTGTTCGTCCACGATGACGAGGCAGTTCTCACCCCAGGGCCGCAACTCGATGGCGATGCGCGCGGTGCCGAGGACGCCGGCCTTGGCCTCCAGCTCGAGCCGGCTGCCCTCCTCGCAGAAGCGGACCACCGTCTCGTTGTCCAGTTGCACCGGCCCGAGCCGGACCTGGTACTCGATGGCCGCGTCCTTGTGCGGCCACTGCCCGCGCACGGGGTGGGACTCGGAGGTGCCCACCACCCACTCCGCGTATCGGTTGCCGTCGGCGAGGACCTCCCACACCGCGCTGGGCGGGACTCGGATCAGATGATGGCGAACGGCCACGGAGACCTCCTGCTGCCTGGACCGGTATGTCCGTCGTCCACCACGGGTTCCCCGGCGCGCCCGGTTCAACAGCGCCGCTTCGTCCCCGCCTCGCCGTCCGGGCAACCGTCCCGGCCCGCCGGCTGTCCGACCAGACAGGACACCGACGGCACCCGTGACGGGGGAGAGACCGGTGACGGCAGGGACGGGCCGGGCCCGGAGGTGGGCTCGACGGCTCGGTGCACACCCCTGGCATCAGCACGGGCTGCGGCTGCCGCTCCTGGCCCTGCTCGCGGAGGTCACGGGGCTGGGCGCCGCCTGGGCGGGGCTGCCGTGTGCCGGATCGTCGACGACGTGGCGGGCTGGTACGTGAACAAGTGGTCCTCGGCCCGGACGAATCGAGCGCCAAGAGTTCCGGCCGACCGCCGGCCGGGCCCCGCGGCCGGGTGACTCACTGCGGCCTCCAGGCACCGCCCACACCGGCCCCCGTTCGCGCCGTGCAGCCGGAAAACGGTTGCGCACTTTCCTGGCTTCACCTCTTGACGGCCCGCGCACGGCGGAGCACATTGGCGGCACTTTGAGAGCGCTCTCATCCATCCTCCCCAGGCGCTCTCCCTCCCCGTACCGAGAGGCCCCCATGAGCGAAACCTCCGGCACCTCCCCCAGACCCCGGCGCCTGCGGCGGGCGCTCGTCGCCGTCGCCGGCACCCTCGGCCTCGCGGCGGCCGCCGCCGGCGTCGGCGCGCCGTCCGCGAGCGCCTCCGCCCCGCCTCCCCCGTCCGGCTGGACGCAGGTGTTCGTGGACGACTTCAACGGCCCCGCCGGCAGCGGCGTCAACACCTCCGACTGGCAGTACGCCACCGGCAAGGGCTACCCGGGCGGCCCCGCCAACTGGGGCACCGGCGAGATCGAGACGATGACGAGCAGCACCGACAACGTCTCCCTCGACGGCAGCGGCAACCTGCGCATCACGCCCCGCAGGGACGCCTCCGGCAACTGGACCTCCGGCCGCATCGAGACCAGGCGCACCGACTTCCAGCCTCCCTCCGGCGGCAAGCTCCGCGTGGAGTCGCGCCTCCAGGTGCCCAACGTCACCGGAGCCGCCGCCAAGGGCTACTGGCCGGCGTTCTGGATGCTGGGCGCGCCCTACCGCGGCAACTACTGGAACTGGCCGGCCGTCGGCGAGCTGGACATCATGGAGAACACCCAGGGCATGAACACGGTGTTCGCCACGATGCACTGCGGCACCTCACCGGGCGGTCCCTGCAACGAGACCAGCGGGATCGGCGGTTCGACCACGTGTCAGGGCACGACCTGTCAGGCCGGGTTCCACACCTACCGCATGGAGTGGGACCGCTCGACGAGCGTGGAGGAGATCCGCTTCTACCTCGACGGCGTCAACTTCCACACGGTGCGCGCCAACCAGGTCGACGCCACGACCTGGCGCAACGCCACGGACCACGGCTACTTCATCATCCTCAACGTGGCGATGGGCGGCGGCTTCCCCGACGCGTTCGGCGGCGGGCCCGACGGCGGCACGCAGCCCGGGCACGCCATGGTCGTCGACTACGTGCAGGTGCTGTCGTCCGGCGGGGGCACCACCCCTCCGCCGACCGGCAACCGCGACGCCTACGGCACCATCCAGGCCGAGTCGTTCGACGGCCAGTCCGGCGTGATCACCGAGACCACCTCGGACTCCGGCGGCGGCCGGAACATCGGCGCGGTCGCCAACGGGGACTGGGTGCAGTTCAAGGGCGTGAACTTCGGCTCCACGGCGGCCCGGCAGTTCAGCGCCCGGGTGGCCGGCGGCGGGGCGAACGGGGTCAGCGGACTGGTGGAGGTGCGGCTGGACAGCCGGAGCAACGCGCCGGTCGGCAGCTTCGCGGTGGGCAACACGGGCGGCTGGCAGTCGTGGCGGACGATCCCGGCGAACATCAGCGGCGTGACCGGGACGCACGACGTCTATCTGACCTTCTCCAGCGGCCAGCCCGCGGACTTCGTGAACGTCAACTGGTTCACCTTCGCCCGCTGAGCCAACCCGCGAGGGGCCCCACGCGTGCGTGGGGCCCTATCGCGTGCAGGGCCCCTCTTCGCCCTCACGTGCGCGGCAGCCCTCACGGCCGTTCTCAGCGCAGTTCCGCCCGGAACGCCGCCGGGGTCCGGTCGGTGTGCTGGTGGAAGAACTTGGAGAAGTTCGCCGCGTCGGGGAAGCCGACCGCCGCGCCGACCCGGCCGATGGGCAGGTCGGTGTGGGCCAGGAGCCGCTTGGCCTCCAGGACGACGCGCTTGTCGATGAACGACTTGGGGGTCTCGCCGGTGGCGGCCCTCACCGCGCGGACCAGGGTGCGCCGGGAGTAACCGAGCGCGTCGGCGTAGGCGCTGACGCTGTGGTTGGACGCGAAGTCCCGCTCCACGGCGTCCCGGAAGAGGGTGAACGTGGAGTCGGAGCGCTGCCGCAGCGCCTCGGCCGAACTGGCCGCGAGGTGCGCGAGCCGCAGCAGGAACGCCGTCAGGCAGTGGCGCAGCACGGCGGTGTGCAGGCCGAGCGGCAGCGTGGCGGTGTCCTCGTACTCGCGCCGCAGCTGGTCCAGCGCGGCCCGCAGACCGGCGAGTTGCCCCGGGTCGGGGTGCAGCAGCGGCGGCAGGTCGTAGCGGTACAGGCCCGTGGCCTCGACGGTGGAGCGCGGCAGGAAGCCGGGTTGCATGGTCAGCACCGTTCCGCGGTACTCGCTGCCCGGCGAGAAGCGGTGGACCTGCCCCGGGCGGATCCACAGCAGGTCCCCGGCGCCGGCCTCGTACTCGGTGAAGTCGACCATGTGCCGGACCGGGCCCTCGCCGAAGAGCAGGACGACGTGGAAGTCGATGCGGTGCACGCGTTCCAGCGGCACGCCGGATGCCCAGGCATCCCCCATCGACCCCATCGACGCGACCTGCACGCCGACACCGCCGACGCTCAGTTCGACCGGGAAGGGGAACGTTGCGATCCCGTCGCCGCCTTGGTGGGTTCTGTCCGCCATGTCCGCCTCGTGCCGCCCTGTTCGAACGGCGTGCCGCCGCCCGGTGTCCCACTTTCACCACAGGCTGACACACCGCGACCTTCCCTGGAAAAAGTCAGACTTTTAACTTTGAACACGTCAGAGCACATCTCCGCCCCCACCGAGGAACTCTTGAAGATGAGCACGCACCCAGCGGACAGCTTCGAATGGACCGAACTCGACCGGCGTGCCGTCGACACCGCCCGTCTCCTGGCGGCGGATGCCGTGCAGCGGGTCGGCAACGGGCACCCGGGCACCGCGATGAGCCTGGCCCCGGCCGCCTACACGATCTTTCAGAAGGTGATGCGTCACGATCCCGCCGACCCCGAGTGGGCGGGCCGTGACCGCTTCGTCCTGTCCCCCGGCCACACCTCACTGACCCTGTACACGCAGCTCTACCTGGCGGGCTACGAGCTGGAGCTGGAGGACCTGAAGGCCTTCCGCACCCAGGGTTCGCGGACGCCGGGCCACCCCGAGTACGGGCACACCGCGGGCGTGGAGACCACCACCGGCCCGCTCGGCCAGGGCGTCGCGAACGCCGTCGGCATGGCGATGGCCGCCCGCTACGAGCGCGGCCTGTTCGACCCGGACGCGCCCGAGGGGGAGTCGCCCTTCGACCACACCGTCTGGGCGATCGTCTCCGACGGCGACCTCCAGGAGGGCGTCTCGGCGGAGGCCTCCTCCCTCGCCGGCCATCAGCGGCTCGGCAACCTGGTCTTCCTCTACGACGACAACCACATCTCCATCGAGGGCGACACCGCGACCGCCTTCTCCGAAGACGTGCTGAAGCGGTACGAGGCCTACGGCTGGCACGTGCAGCGGATCGCGCCGCGGGAGGACGGCGACATCGACGTGCCCGCGCTGTACGCGGCGCTGAGGGCGGCGCAGGCGGAGACCGGACGTCCCTCGATCATCGCGCTGCGCACGATCATCGCCTGGCCCGCGCCGAACGCCCGGGACACCGAGGCCTCCCACGGCTCGGCGCTCGGCGAGGAGGAGGTCGCCGCCACCAAGCGCCTGCTCGGCTTCGACCCGGAGCGGTCCTTCGAGGTCGCCGACGAGGTGCTGGCCCACACTCGCGGGGCCCTGGACCGGGGCGCCGAGGCGCACGCGGACTGGGACAAGCGGCTCGCCGCCTGGCGCGACGGCAACCCGGAGCGGGCCACCACGTACGACCGTGTCAGCAAGGGCGAGCTGCCCGAGGGCTGGGAGGACGCCCTGCCGGTGTTCGAGGCCGGCCGGGCCGTCGCCACCCGGGCCGCGTCCGGCAAGGTCCTGCAGGCCCTCGGCGGGGTGCTGCCCGAGCTGTGGGGCGGCTCGGCCGACCTGGCGGGCTCCAACAACACCACCATCGACAGCACCAGCTCCTTCCTCCCGGAGGGCAACCCGCTGCCCGGCGCCGACCCGTACGGGCGCACCGTCCACTTCGGCATCCGCGAGTTCTCCATGGCCGCGGAGATGAACGGCATCGCCCTGCACGGCAACACCCGCATCTACGGCGGCACCTTCCTGGTGTTCTCCGACTACATGCGCAACGCGGTGCGCATGTCGGCGCTGATGCAGCTGCCGGTGACGTACGTGTGGACGCACGACTCCATCGGTCTGGGCGAGGACGGCCCGACGCACCAGCCGGTCGAGCACCTCGCCTCGCTGCGCGCGATTCCCGGCCTGAACGTCGTCCGCCCGGCCGACGCCAACGAGACCGCCCTCGCCTGGGCCGAGATCCTGCGCCGGCACACCACCGCCCCGGCGCCGCACGGCCTGGCCCTGACCCGGCAGGGGGTGCCGACGTACGAGCCCGACCCGGACGTGGCGCGCGGCGGCTACGTGAGGTTCGAGGCGGAGGGCGGCACGCCCCAGGTGATCCTGATCGCCACCGGCTCCGAGGTGCAGCTCGCCGCGCAGGCCCGCGAGCGTCTCCAGGCGGCCGGCGTGCCCACCCGCGTGGTGTCGATGCCGTCCGTGGAGTGGTTCGAGGAGCAGCCCCGCGCCTACCGCGAGAGCGTCCTGCCGCCGTCCGTGAAGGCCCGGGTGGCCGTGGAGGCCGGCATCGGCCTGACCTGGCACCGGTTCACGGGCGACGCCGGGCGCATCGTCTCCCTGGAGCACTTCGGCGCCTCCGCCGACGCCGGGACGCTGTTCGCCGAGTACGGCTTCACCCCCGAGAACGTCGTCGCCGCCGCGCGGGAATCCCTGGCCGCCGCACGCGGTTGATCCGGCCGTACGAAAGAAGATGATCACAGTGACCGAAGCGACCGCACCCGCGGGAGCACTGCAGCGCCTGTCCGACGAGGGCGTGTCGATCTGGCTCGACGACCTGTCGCGCCGGCGGATCGAGTCCGGCGGCCTCGCCGCACTCGTGGCGAGGCGGAACGTCGTCGGCGTCACCACCAACCCCTCGATCTTCCAGGCCGCCATCGGCTCCGGCGCCGGTTACGAGGAGCAGCTCGCCGACCTGGCGGTGCGGGGCGTGGGCGTGGACGAGGCCGTCCGGATGCTGACGACCACCGACGTCCGGGCCGCCGCCGACGTCCTGCGGCCGGTGTACGACGCCACCGGCGGGCGGGACGGCCGCGTCTCCATCGAGGTCGACCCCCGGCTGGCCCACGACACGGCGGCCACCGTCGCCGAGGCCCGGCAACTGGCCTGGCTGGTGGACCGCCCCAACGTGATGATCAAGATTCCGGCGACGAAGGCGGGCCTGCCCGCGATCACAGAAGTGATCGGAGCGGGTATCAGTGTCAACGTGACGCTGATCTTCTCCCTGGAGCGCCACCGCGAGGTCATGGAGGCCTACCTCGCGGGGCTGGAGCGGGCCCGGGCGGCCGGGATCGACCTGTCGGCCGTCCACTCGGTCGCGTCCTTCCTCGTCTCGCGGGTCGACGCCGAGATCGACAAGCGGCTGACGCTGCTGGGCACCGCCGAGGCCCTCGGCCTGAGGGGCCGGGCGGCCCTGGCCAACGCCCGGCTCGCCTACGCGGCGTACGAACAGACCTTCGACGGGGAGCGCTGGCGGGACCTGGAGCGCGCCGGAGCCAACCGGCAGCGCCCCCTTTGGGCCTCCACCGGTGTGAAGGACCCCGCGTACGAGGACACCCTGTACGTGGACGGACTCGTCGCCCCCGGCACGGTCAACACCATGCCGGAGGCCACGCTGAACGCCGTCGCCGACCACGGCGACGTCCGGGGCGACACCGTCACCGGCGGTTACGACCGGGCCCGCGCGGACCTGGCGGCTCTCGAACGGCTCGGCATCGCATACGACGAGGTGGTGCGGCAACTGGAGGACGAGGGAGTGGCCAAGTTCGAGGTGGCCTGGCAGGAGCTGCTGGACGCGGTCACCAAGTCCTTGAACAGCGAGGGAGTTGACGCGGAATGAGCGAGGACATCCACCGGACGGCCGAGCAGGAGACCAAGGGGACCAAGGAGGAGAAGCAGGCGCCGGCCGCCCAGGAGGCGGCGGGCGCCGAGGCGACGGGGGTGAGCGGCCAGGAGCGGGCCGCCCCGCCGGCCCGGCACGCCGACGCGGACTTCGACAACCCCCTGCGCGACGCCCAGGACCGCCGCCTGCCCAGGATCGCGGGCCCTTCGGGGCTGGTCATCTTCGGTGTCACGGGCGACCTGTCCCGCAAGAAGCTGATGCCGGCCGTGTACGACCTGGCCAACCGCGGCCTGCTGCCACCGGGCTTCTCCCTGGTGGGCTTCGCCCGCCGGGACTGGGAGGACCAGGACTTCGCGCAGGTGGTGCACGACGCGGTCAAGGAGCACGCGCGCACCCCGTTCCGCGAGGAGGTCTGGCAGCAGCTCGCCGAGGGCATGCGGTTCATTCCGGGCGACTTCGACGACGACTCGGCGTTCGAGCAGTTGCGCTCCGCCGTGGAGGAGCTGGACGCCTCCCGGGGCACCAGCGGCAACTACGCGTTCTACCTCTCGGTGCCGCCGAAGTTCTTCCCCAAGGTCGTCGAGCAGCTGAAGAAGCACAAGCTGGCCGACGCACCCGAGGGCTCCTGGCGGCGCGCGGTCATCGAGAAGCCGTTCGGGCACGACCTGAGGTCGGCCGAGGAGCTCAACCGCATCGTGCACGAGGTGTTCGACCCGGAGCAGGTCTTCCGCATCGACCACTACCTGGGCAAGGAGACCGTCCAGAACCTGCTGGCGCTGCGCTTCGCGAACCAGATGTTCGAGCCGATCTGGAACCGGTCCTTCGTGGACCACGTGCAGATCACCATGGCCGAGGACATCGGCATCGGCGGCCGGGCCGGCTACTACGACGGCATCGGCGCCGCCCGGGACGTCATCCAGAACCACCTGCTGCAGCTCATGGCGCTCACCGCGATGGAGGAGCCGGCCGCGTTCGACGCCCCCTCGCTGCTCACCGAGAAGCTGAAGGTCCTCAAGGCGGTACGGCTCCCGCAGGACCTCGGGACCGCCACCGTGCGCGGGCAGTACGCGGCGGCCTGGCAGGGCGGCGCCAAGGTGCGCGGCTATTTGGAGGAGGACGGCATCGACCCCGCCTCCACCACCGACACCTACGCCGCGATCAAGCTCCAGGTGGACAACCGCCGCTGGGCCGGTGTGCCGTTCTACCTGCGCACGGGCAAGCGGCTCGGACGCCGGGTGACGGAGATCGCGGTCGTCTTCCAGCGGGCCCCGCACTCCCCCTTCGACTCCACCGCGACCGAGGAGCTCGGCTCCAACGCCATCGTCATCCGCGTCCAGCCGGACGAGGGCATGACGGTCCGCTTCGGCTCGAAGGTGCCCGGCACGTCCATGGAGATCCGGGACGTGACCATGGACTTCGCCTACGGCGAGTCCTTCACCGAATCCAGCCCCGAGGCGTACGAACGGCTGATCCTGGACGTCCTCCTGGGCGACGCCAACCTGTTCCCCCGTCACCAGGAAGTGGAAGAGTCCTGGAAGATCCTCGACCCGATCGAGCAGTACTGGGCCACGCACGGCCGGCCCGCGCAGTACGCCTCGGGGAGCTGGGGACCCGAGGAAGCCGACGAGATGCTCGCACGAGACGGACGGAGCTGGCGCAGGCCATGAAGATCGACCTGACCGACACCACGGCAAGCAAGATCAACAAGGCGCTGGTACAGGGCCGCCGCGCCATCGGCACACCCGCGGTGGGCATGGTCCTGACGATGGTGATCGTCACCGACGAGGAGAACGCCTACGACGCGATCAAGGCCGCCGAGGAGGCTTCGCACGAGCACCCCTCGCGCACCCTGGTCGTCATCAAGCGGCACGCCCGCACCCCGCGCGACCGCCAGTCCTCCCGGCTGGACGCGGAGGTCCGGGTGGGCGCCGACGCCGGCACCGGGGAGACGGTGATCCTGCGGACCTACGGCGAGGTGTCCGAGCACGCCGACTCCGTCGTCCTGCCGCTGCTGCTGCCGGACGCGCCCGTGGTCGTGTGGTGGCCGATGGACGCCCCCGAGGTGCCCTCGAAGGACCCGCTCGGGGCGCTGGCCCAGCGGCGCATCACGGACCTGTACGCCGTCGCGAACCCCCTGGAGGTTCTTCGGAGCCGGGTCCGCTCCTACGCTCCCGGCGACACCGACCTCGCCTGGACCCGGCTGACGCCCTGGCGGTCGATGCTGGCGGCGGCGCTGGACCAGGCCCGGGCGAAGGTGATCTCGGCGGCGGTGGAGGCCGAGGCCGAGAACCCGGCCGCCGAACTGCTGGCCCGCTGGCTGGAGGCCCGGCTGCACGTCCGGGTCGACCGCGTGGTCACCGCCGGGCCGGTCGTCACGGCCGTACGCCTGGGCACCGAGAACGGCGAGATCGTCATCGACCGCCCCGAAGGGCCGCTGGCCACCCTGTCGCTGCCCGGCCAGCCGTCCCGGACCCTCGCCCTGAAGGTCCGTGCCACCTCCGAACTCATCGCCGAGGAGCTGCGGCGCCTCGACGCGGACGAGATGTACGCCATCGCCCTGAACGGCGAGGCAACCGAGGAGACCCCCGCCCATGTCTGACTCCCCCGCCGGCACCCCCCGGCTCACCGAACTGCCCGAGTGGACCGCACTGGCCAAGCACCGCAAGGAACTCGACGGCGTCGGGCTGCGCGAGCTGTTCGCGTCGGACCC
>NZ_JAUQWJ010000010.1:0-284310 GCF_036857595.1 Streptomyces sp. AHA2 | reverse complement strand
TGGGGGATCTGCTGCGTTTGGCGGTGGTGCGTGGTGGGTTGATGCAGTCGCAGCCGGGTCGGGGTGCGATGGCGGTGGTGCATGCGGATGTGGATGTGGTGCTGGGTGTGGTGCCGCGGTTCGCGGGTGTGGAGGTGGCGGCGTTCAACGCGCCGAGGTCGGTGACGGTGTCGGGGCCGGCGCAGGCGGTGGAGCGGTTCGTGGCGGGGTCGGGGTTGCGGGCGCGGCCGTTGGTGGTCAGTCACGCGTTTCACTCGGCGTTGATGGAGGGTGCGGTGCAGCCGTTCGCCGAGGCGGTGGCGGGTGCGGTGTTGTCGGCTCCGCGGGTGGCGTTCGCGTCGTCGGTGACGGGTGGGTGGCATACGGCGCAGTCGGCGGTGGATCCGGGTCATTGGGGGCGTGGGGTGCGTGAGCCGGTGCGTTTCGGTGATGCGGTGGGGTTGCTGGGCGGGGTGGGTGCGGGTGTGGTGTGGGAGATCGGTGCGCAGCCGCAGTTGACGTCGTCGGCGCGTGCTTCGTGGCGGGGGGAGCAGCAGCCGTTGTGGTTGACGACGTTGCGGCGTGAGCGGGTCGATCAGCGTGAGATGCATCAGGCCCTGGCCGCCTACGCCGATGTCGTCCCGGGTGCGATCGACTGGGCCGGAGTCCATGCCGGCAAGGGACACCGGACCATGACCCTGCCCACCTACCCCTTCAACCGAAAGCGGTACTGGGTGTCCCCACCCCCGCACACCCCCGGCAGCGCCGTCCCGAACCACCGTCAGGACCTGCAAGACGGGCAACACCCGCACCACCCGAACGAGAGGCACCAGCACCATGGCTAGCGAGTACGGACTGAAGCGTCACTTCAACGGCGAGGCCGCCCGGCTCATCGGCGGCAAGATCCGAGCCGTCCACCCCGACTTCGATGTGGAGGACTATGCGGCCGAGGTCGACAAGCGCATCCCCGGACTGGAGCTGAAGGACCGCGTCCTGGTCCTCGCGGAAGGGCTGCGGGCGCGCCTGCCCGAGGAGTACACGAAGGCCGTGCCGATCCTCCTCGCCATCCTCGAGGACGAACTCGCCGAGGGCGAGGGCATGTTCAACAGCAGCTGGTTCCTGATGCCGGTGGCCCGCTTCGTGGAGGAGTACGGCCTCGGCCACCCCGAGCTGTCCCTCGACGCCATCGAGGAGATCACCAAGCGGCACACGGGCGAGTACGCGATCCGGCCGTACCTCGAACAGCACTACGAGCTGACCATGGACCGGGTGGCCCGATGGGCCCTCAGCCCGAGCCACAACGTGCGGCGGCTGGCCACCGAGGGCGTCCGTTCCCGGCTTCCCTGGGCCCGCACGCTCACCGTGTTCGTCAAGGATCCCCACCCGGTCCTGGAGATCCTCGAACCGCTGCGCAGCGACCCCTCCGAGTACGTGCGCAAGTCCGTCGCCAACAACCTGAACGACATCTCCAAGGACCATCCCGAGGTCGCACTCGCCACCGCGCTGCGCTGGCTGGAGGAGAGTCCCACCCCCGAGACCCGGTGGATCGTCAAGCACGGGCTGCGCACCCTCGTGAAGAAGGGCGACCAGCAGGCCCTGGCCCTCCTCGGGGCGACCGGAGGCGAGCACGTCCTGGTGCCCCGGCTGCGGATCGCCCCGGACGCCGTGACCGTCGGCGACACCCTCGTCATCGACTTCGACATCGAGAACACCGACGACCGCCGGCACAGCATCGCCATCGACTACGTGGTGCACCACGTCCGCAAGAACGGGCGCAGCATCCCCAAGGTCTTCAAGCTGACCACCCTGGAACTGGGCCCCGGTGAGAGGCGGACCCTGGAGAAGTCCCACCCGATCAGGGAAGTCCAGACGCGCAAGTACTACCCCGGCGAGCACGCCGTCGACATCCAGGTGAACGGCCTCGTGCGGGCCAGCGGGCGTTTCGGGTTGCGCACGTGAGCGCCCGCCGGATCACCCTGAGGGCCGCCGATCCGCTGGTCGCCGACCACCGGATCGGCGGCGTCCCGGTCGTGCCCGCCGCCGCGCAGATCGACGCCCTGCTCTCCGCCTGCGACGCCGACCGGCCCGACCGGGTGTGGACGCTGGAGCAGCTCGCCTTCAGTACGCCGCTGACGGTCCCCGGCACCGAAACCGGCATCGAGGTGCGGGGCACCGGGGACGGGCGGTACGCGGTCCGCTCGGTGCCGTCCGTCCCCGGCGCCGAGCCGGTCGAGCACAGCACCGCCCGGGTGTCCGGCGCCCCGCTCCCGCCGCCCCGCTACGTCGACGTGGCCGGGCTCGGGGCGGGCTGCACCCAGCAGGTGCCGCTGGCGGACATCGCCGCCTGGCGGGACGCGAGCGGCATCGCGTACGGGCCCGCCTACCGGGTGATCCGGTCGGCGCACCGGGGTCCCGGCCGCATGCTGCTGATGCTCCGCGCCGAGGACGGCCCCGGCGGCGCTGCGCCGCCCCCGTTCGTCCCGCCGCCGCTGCTCGACAGCGTCTTCCAGGCGCTCGGGATGCTCGACGACGGCTCGGCCGGGGCCTGCCTGCCGTGGTACGTCGGCCGGCTGGTGGCCCGCCGCCGTGTCTCCGGCACGGTGATCGCCGTGATCGAGCGGGACGAGCCCGGCGGCGGCGGTGGCGCGCCCGGCCGGGGCGTACGCGGCCGGGCCGTGGTGTGCAACCAGCAGGGAGAGGTGCTGCTGGAACTGGACCGCATCACTCTCAAGGCCGCCGGCCCCGCGAGCCCGCCCGCGCCACCCGCTCCGGCCTCCGCACGTGTCCCGGTCACCGGGTCCGCGCCGGCCACGGCGTCGGCACCGGCACCCGCCCCGGCCGCCACCCGGTTCCCGGCTCCCGCGCCCGCCCCGGCCGCCTCACCGGCGTCCGCCCCGGCGGCCCGGTCCGGTCGCGTTCCCGCGGTGCCCGCCGTGGGCGGCCGGGCCTGTGACGAGCCGGCACCGGCGGTGGTCCCGACGACCGAGACCCTGGTCTGGCTGAGGGCGGACCCGTTACCCGCGCGTCCCGCCGGACCCGGCACGGCGGCCGAGGCCGAGGGCGCCGTCCTGGTGGTGGCGGCGCACGCGCCCCGAGCGCCCGAGGGCCGGCGGGTCCTGCACCTGACGCCGGACCAGGTCGTCGGCGAGGGCCTCGGCGACCTGCCGGACGGCACCACCGTGCGGGAGGTCGTCTACGTGGCGCCCGACGGGCCCGCCGACGACGCGGCTGCGGCGACCGAGGCCCTCCAGGGCGTCTTCGCACTGGTCCGTCGGCTCGCCGCCCGCCCGCCGATGCCCGACCTGCTGATCGTCACGGGCACCGCGCACGCGGTGACGGAGGGGGAGACCGTGGACCCCTTCATGACGGCGTTGTGGGGCCTCGGCCGCACCCTGCGCGTCGAGCACCCCCGCAGCAGGATCCGTCTCGTCGACCTCGGTTCCGGCCGGGGCGCGACCGTACCGGAGGGCGAGGAACGGCCGCCCCTGTGGGAGGCACTGCGCCGGGACGGTTCGGAGCTCGCACTCCGCGACGGCGATTGGTACGAGCCCTCCCTGCTGCCGGCGCCCCCGGCACCCGCCCGCGACGTGCGGTACCGGGGCGGACGCTTCCTCATCACCGGGGGCATGGGCGGCATCGGCCTGCGCGTGGCGGAGTTCCTCGCGGACGAGGGCTGCGCCGGGCTCACCCTGGTCGGGCGCACCGTCCCGGACCGGGGCGAGGCCCGCGAGCGCCTCGACCGGCTGGCCGGGCGCTGCGACCTCGACGTCGTCGCCGCGGACGTCCGTTCCCTCGGCGAGGCGGTGTCCGGGCCCTTCGACGGGATCTTCCACGCGGCGGGTGTGCTCCGCGACGGGCTCGCCCGCAGTCTGACACCGGACCGCGTGGACGCCGTCCTCGGCCCCAAGGTCGGCGGCGTACACGTCCTCGCCGACCTCGTCGCGGACGGCGAGCACCCCGGTTTCGTCGCCCTGTTCTCCTCGATCGCGGCCGTCCGGGCCAACCTCGGCCAGAGCGCCTACGCCGCGGCCAACGGCTACCTGGACGGCTACGCCGCCCGCCGTCGAGCCGAGGGCCTGCCCTGGTACAGCCTCGGCTGGGGCCTCTGGACGGTCGGCATGGGCGAGGCCGTCGCCCCCAAGGCCGCCGCGCACGGCATCGCCGCACTGGGCGAGGACGACGGCATCGCACTGCTCCGCACGGCCCTGGGCCGCCCGCCCGCGCACTACGTACTCTCCGCCGCGAAAGCGAAGGACGCACCCATGACTGCTGTCACGCCCGACGCCGGCCTTCGGCCCTCGCTCACCCTCGCCCTCAGCAGGATCCTGCACGTCGAGTCGGTCTCCGCCGACGACGACCTGCTGGAACTGGGCCTCGACTCCATGATGGCCGTCGAACTGGCTGCCGCGCTGAGCACCGACGGGCTCGACGTGGATCCCATGGTGTTCTTCGAGCACACCCGGGTCGGCGCCCTCCTCACCCACCTGGAGACCCTCCCGCGCGGCACCGTGACCGCGGCGGCCGCGGAGCCCTCCGCCGTCCCCACGCTGCGCGCAGCGCCCTACGAGACACCCATGACGTCGACCGCACCGGCTCCGGCGCCGGCCGTGCGGGCCCCGGCGCAGCCGCCCGTACCGGAGCCGGCCGCCGTCCGGGGCGGTGGCGACGGCTTCGTCCCCGACTGGGACCGCTTCCGCGCCGCGGAACCCGCGCCGCCGATCCCCGTGGCGCGGGTGGCCCCGGCACCGGCGCCCGCCGCGGTGGCACCCGTCCCCGCGAGCCCCGCCACCGCCTCCGCCGGACCGTCCGCCCTCGGCCCGGAACCGGCCGCCGGGACGCGCCCACCCCGGCGGACCCTGCCCGGCCGGCTGGCCGACGCCCCGCACGGCACCTTCCTCGACCGCCGCATCGACGCGCTGTCGGCCGATGACCGCAGGATCGTCGCGCAGGGCGAGTACTTCTACGAGCCGGTGATCGAGGAGGCCTCCGGCTCACGCATCAAGTTCGACGGCCGCTGGTACCTCAACTTCGCCTCGTACAGCTACCTCGGCCTCATCGGGCACCCCTACATCGACGACCAGGCACTGCGCGCCGTCGAGCAGCACGGGACCGGCGCGCACGGCGTGCGGCTGCTGGCCGGCACCCTGCACCTGCACCGCGAGCTGGAGCTGGCCCTCGCCCGCTTCCTCGGCGCGGAGGACGCCATCGTCTTCTCCAGCGGCTACATGGCGAACGTGGCCACCGTGGGTGCCCTGGTCGGCCCCGGCGACACCGTCATCGGCGACGTCTACAACCACGCCAGCATCCTGGACGGGTACCGGCTGTCCGGCGCGAAGGTCGTCACCTACGCCCACAACGACCTCGCCGACCTCGAACGAGCCCTGCGCAAGGCGGGCGACGGCGGCCGTCTGGTCGTCACCGACGCCGTGTTCAGCATGGACGGTGACGTGGCCGACCTGCCCGGCATCCTGGAGCTGTGCGAGCGCCACGACGCCCCGCTGATGGTCGACGAGGCGCACAGCCTGGGCGTGCTGGGCGACACCGGCCGGGGCATCACCGAGCACTTCGGCATCGACCCGGACCGGGTCCACGTCAAGATGGGCACGCTCTCCAAGACCGTGCCGAGCGCGGGCGGCTACGTCGCGGGCTCCCGTGACCTGATCTTCGCGCTGAAGAACAACGCGCGGGGCTGGATGTTCTCGGCGGCGGCGACGCCCGCCCAGGTGGCGGCGGCCAAGGCGGCCGTCGAGGTGATGGCCGCCGCACCGAACCTCCCCCGCGAGCTGAAGGCCAGGACCACCCGGTACCGCGACCAGTTGCACGCCCTCGGGTTCGACACGCTGGCCAGCGAGACGCCCGTCGTCCCGCTCGTGTGCGCCACCGCCGACCAGGCCGTGGCCATGGCGCGGCTGTGCCAGCTCGACGGGCTGTTCGTCCAGCCGATCGTCTACCCGGCCGTGCCGCGGACCCTTCCCCGGCTGCGGACGATCGTCAACCTCAGCCACACCGACGCCGATCTGGACGCGGCGGTCGTCACGCTCGAGAAGGCGGGCCGCGCCTGCGGCCTCATCCGCTGACCGCCCGGGCCGCCCGGCCCCGGTCCCGGGGACCGGGGATCACCCTGCACACGCATCGACCGATGCACCGACCGATGTACCGCGAACAAGGGGGATACGACCATGACCGACACCACGGCGTTCTTCGGAGCGGTTCTCAAGACCATCGCCTCCACCCGCGACCACGGCAGTGACCCGGAGGCGTTCGCGTCCGGCGTGGCCGAGCCGGCGGCGCGCATCCGCGCGCTGGAGAAGGAGATCGGCGAAAGGGGACTGACCCCCGCCGAGGCCGAGGAGATCCTGCGCCTGCTGGAGACCACGCTGAGCACCAAGCGCACGCCCGACGAGGAGCGCGAGTACTACCTGCAGTACATCGAGAAGGTGTCCGGCGTCAGCCGCGCCTCGCTGGGTGTGTCCGGCTGGTGAGCGGCTCGCGTCTCGCGTGGTTCAGCCACGAGATCTGCTTCTGGCACGACCCCGGCGCGGGGTCGGGGTACGTGCCGGTCGGACCGGGCGTCGAACCGCTGCGGCAGTTCGCGGTCGACCCCGATCTGCGGCGGGCCGAGGGGCTGGTCAAGGCGACCGGGGTGATGGACCGCTACAGCGCCCTCACCCCGGCGCCCGCCACCGACGAGGAACTGCTGCTCGTCCACCTGCCCGGCCACATCGAACGCGTCGAGGCCGCCTCGGCGGCCGGCGCGGGCGACGCCGGTGTCTACGCCCACGTCAACTACCACAGCGCCCGGGCCGCCCGGCTCGCCGCCGGGGCTTGCGTCCAGGCGGCGCTGGGCGTCCTGGACGGCCGGTTCGACCGCGCCTACTGCCTGGTGCGCCCGCCCGGCCACCATGCCGAACCCGACAGGGCCATGGCGCTGTGCCTCTACAACAACCTGGCGGTGGCCGCCCGTGCGGCCCGGCGCCACGGGGCGCGGCGGGTCCTCGTCCTCGACTGGGACGTCCACCACGGCAACGGCATCCAGCGCACCTTCTACGAGGACCCCGACGTCCTGTACATCTCCGTTCATCAGGACGGGCTGTTCCCGGCGGCGTCGGGTCTCGTCATGGAGACCGGTGCCGGCGCGGGGACGGGCAGCACGCTCAACGTGCCGCTGCCCGCCGGCTCCGGCCACGGTGCCTACCTGGCGGTGATGGAGCGGATCGTGGAGCCGGCCGCCCGCGCGTTCGCCCCCGACCTGATCCTGGTGGCGGCGGGCGTCGACGCGGGCGGCCACGACCCGATGGGCCGGATGATGTGCACCAGCCGGACCTTCCACGCCATGGCCTCGGCGATGTGCCGCCTCGCCGGGGAACTGACCGGCGGCCGGGTCGTGTTCGCCCACGAGGGCGGTTACTCGGCGTGGTACCAGCCGATGCTGGTGCTCGGGACGGCCACCGGGATCGCCGGGCTGCCGGCTCCGGAGGACCCGTTCCTGCACTCCCTGGAGCACCTGCCGGGGCAGCGCCTCCAGCGCCACCAGGAGCGGGTGATCCGGCACCTGGAGGAGCACCACCCGCTGCTGGCCGGCCGGCCGGCCGCCGAGCGGCCCGTGCCGGCCGGACACGCCGTGTCCGGGGACGCGGGGCCCTCATGAGCGGCTGGTGGATGAGGGCGGGCAGCGGGGCCCGCCGGGCGGCGGGCGGCGGCTCGGGGTCCGCGCCCTGGGCCCGCCCGCGGTTCCGGCTCGTGGCGCTCCCGCACGCCGGCGGGTGGCCGTCCGCCTTCCGCTCCTGGTGGCAGGTGCTTCCCGAGGACGTCGAGTGCGTCGTCGCGCAGCTGCCGGGCCGGGGCGCGCGCATCAACGAACCGCTGCTGCACCGGGTGGAGCCGATGGTCGACGCCCTCGCCCGGGAGCTGGCCGAGCTGGAGCCGCTGCCGTACGCGGTCGTCGGCCACAGTTTCGGCAGCGTGCTCGGGTACGAGCTGACCCGCGCCATGGAGGCGAAGGGGCTGCCTCCGGCGCTGCTGGCGGTGTCGGCGCGGCAGCCGCCGTGCTTCCCCAGCGAGCCGCCCTTCGCCCACCGCAGGACCGACGCGGAGCTGCTGCAGCACCTGACGGACATCGGCGGGATGTCCCCGGGCCTGATGGGCCGCGCCGACCTGGTCGGTCCGTCGCTGCGGGCGATCCGTGCCGACCTGGAGGCGATGGAGACCTACCGGCGGCCCCGTTCCGGCACGGGAGTCCCGATCCTCGCCCTCGGAGCGGTGGACGACCCGGTGGTGATCGGCGACCGGATGCACCTGTGGTCGCTGGAGACCTCCGGCGCGTTCGGCCACCGCACCTTCACCGGCGGCCACTTCTACCTCTACACCCCCGCCAACGCGGCGGCCGTGGCGGCACTCGTGCTGCCCGCCTCCGCCGTGCCGCTGCCCGCGGCCTCCTCGACCCCCTCGCCCGACGTCCCCGTCGGGCACCGATGAGCACGATCCCGAAAGGAACCCCGTGAGCACCGAAGACGACACCCCCACACAGGCGGGGCCACGCGAGTGGCTGGGTCTGGCCGTACTGGCGCTGCCGACCCTGCTGCTCTCGATCGACGTGAGCGTCCTGCACCTCGCCGTGCCGCACATCAGCGCGGCGCTGGACCCCTCGGCCTCCCAGATGCTGTGGATCATCGACATCTACGGCTTCCTCATCGCGGGCTTCCTGGTGACCATGGGCACCCTGGGCGACCGCATCGGCCGCCGGAAACTGCTGTTGATCGGTGCCGCGGCGTTCGGCGTGGCCTCGCTGGCCGCGGTCTACGCCGACGGCCCGGTCACGCTGATCGCGGCACGCGCGGCGATGGGCCTCGCCGGAGCCACCCTGATGCCCTCGACGCTCGCCCTGATCATCAACATGTTCCGTGACCCCAAGCAGCGCGGTGTGGCGATCGCCGTCTGGGTCACGATGTTCTCCGTGGGCATCGCGCTCGGGCCGGTGGTCGGCGGCGCCATGCTGGAGTACTTCTGGTGGGGCTCGGTCTTCCTGCTCGGCGTGCCGATCATGGCGCTGCTGCTGGTGGCCGGTCCGCTGCTGCTGCCGGAGTACCGTGACGAGGAGGCCGGCAGTCTCGACCTGACGAGTGCGGCGCTGTCGCTGGCCGCGATACTGCCGGTGATCTACGGCTTGAAGGAGATCGCCAACGACGGGTTCGGGGCGGTCCCGGTCACCGCGCTCGTCGTGGGCCTGGTCGTCGCAGTGCTCTTCGTCCGCCGGCAGAGCACCCTGCAGAGCCCGTTGATGGACCTCGCGCTCTTCCGTACGGCCACGTTCCGCACCGCGCTGGTGACCCTGCTGCTCAGCATGCTGGTGGCGGGCGGCACCTACCTGACGGTGACGCAGTACCTGCAGCTCGTCGGCGGACTGACCCCCATGAAGGCGGGTCTGTACCTGCTGCCGGCGGCGTTCGCGCTGATCGTCACCGCGGTCCTGTCCCCGATGGCCGCGAGCCGCTTCCGTCCCTCGTACGTGGTTGCGGCCGGTCTGGTCGTGTCGGCGATCGGCCACGTGACGCTGGGCCTGGCCGACAGCTCCTCGGGCATCGCCCAGGTGGTGACCGGCTTCGCCTTCGTGTACGCCGGCGGCGGCCCGCTGATCGCGCTGGGCACGGACATCGTGGTCGGCTCGGCCCCGCCGGAGCAGGCCGGTTCGGCGGCGGCCCTCTCGGAGACCAGCACCGAACTCGGCATGGCGCTGGGTGTGGCGCTGCTCGGCAGTCTCGGCGCCGCCGTCTACCACGCCGGTGTGGAGATCCCGGCCGGGGCTCCGGAACACGCCGGGGACTCGCTGGCCGCAGCGGTCGACGTGTCGCAGGGCCTGCCCGCGGACATGGCGTCGGGTCTGCTCGCGTCCGCACGGGACGCCTTCACCGACGGCCTGAACCTCATCGGAGGCATCGGCGCCGTCGTGGCGGTCGCCTCCGCGGTCCTCGTGGCGGTCGTCGTGAAGCTGCCGCCCACGGGCGCGGACGCCGACGACTCCGGCGCCGTCACCGACGACGCCGTGCCCGCCGTCGGTGTGGAGGGATAAGGGGAGGGCGCTTCGCACGTCCCTCAGGTGAGGGACGGCCCCTGATGCGGCCCGCGTCGTCACGACGCGGGCCGCATCCGTCATGCCCCGGTGCCGGAGCCGTCCTGGTAGGCGTCGACGTACTCGCCGGTGGGAGCGATGGGGGTGATCACGTCCACCAGGACCCCGTCCGGGGCGGCCAGGATGAAGTGGCGCTGCCCGAAGTCCTCGCTGCGCAGGTCGAGTGCGACCCGGAGCCCGGCCTCCCGCACCAGCCGGGTGTACTCGGCGTCGACGTCCGCCACCTCGAAGTTGAGGAGGACGCCGCCGGCGGGGCGGCGGTGGCCCTCGGGCACGGTGGGATGGCTCGCCGAGACCAGCGCCAGCTCGTAGTGCGGTGGTTCGGGCCGGCGCAGGCTGACGTACCAGTCACTCGTGTAGGTCGTCTCGAACCCGAAGTGCGCGCGGTAGAAGGCCACGGACTCATCGATGCGTTCGCTGCAGAGCACCGGATAGAAGCTGGTCAGAGCAGAGGAGGTCATGACGGCACCGTTCTGGGTGGGGCACATGGTCGCCCGTGTCAACGAAGCCCGCGCCCCGGCGTCACGCTGACGGGTGACCTCGCCGTCGCCGGCTCGTTGTCCTCTCAGGGGCGCGTTGACATACCTGCGGTATGGCTTTAGCGTCGACTGACATACCGTCGGTACGCGAGCGGAGCCTCTCCATGCTGACCAGTTTCTGTCCGGTGATCTGCACCTCGCGCATGGACGAGTCCCGCAGCTTCTACGGCGAACTCTTCGGCTTCACCGCCGCCCATGCGACCCCCTGGTACACCGCCCTGGCCGGGTCCGAAGAGCGCCACCCCGTGCTCGCCCTGCTCGACCACACGCACCCCGCCCTGCCGGAGTCCCTCCGCACCCCCGTGCGCGCGGTCCGGCTCACCCTCCGCGTGACGGACCGGGCGCCGGTGTGGGAGAGGGTCGGCGTCCGGGCGGCCGTCCGGTCGGGGGAGCGGCGGCGCACCGCCGTCGTCGACCCCAACGGGGTCCGGCTCGACGTGGTGACGGCCTGACCCGGGCGGAACCCACCCGGCGGGCAGCCCTCGCCGACGGACCGTCACTCGGCCCGCAGCGCCTCCAGTATCCGCGTCAGCGCCTGCCGTGTGGCCTCCAGGTCGGCGGCGTCCTCGGAGGTGGCCAGCCACAGTGCCGCCTCGTTCATCGCGCCGGAGAGCAGATGCGTCAGCGGTGCCACCGGCTGTGCCGGGACGGTGCCCTCCAGGACCAGCGCGCTGAGGGCGCTGGCCAGATGGCGGCCGGAGGTCGCCTCGGTCATCGCCCGCCAGCTGCGCCAGCCGAGCACGGCCGGTCCGTCCACCAGCATGATGCGCTGCACCGAGGGTTCCGTGGTGGCCCTGAGGAACGCGTGGCAGCCCGAGGTGAGCTGGCTCCAGGAGTCCTCCTCGGCGTCCGCCGTCGCCGCGACGTGGGCGGCCACCTCGTGCTGGACCTCTTCCAGCACCGCCCGGAAGAGCGCGGCCTTGCTCTCGAAATAGTGGTAGAGCGCCCCCTTGGTGACACCCGCCGCCCGGACGACCTCCGACAGGTGGACGGAGGCGTATCCCTGGGCCGAGAAGAGCCGACGGCTCTCGCGCACGAGGGAACGCCGAGTCTGTTCGCGCTGCTGTGCCCGGACCCCGTTCCCCACCATGCGCCCCCGTCCTCCCCCTGGCCTGCCGCGACCTCGTCCACACGGTACTCGGTGGCCCTCGCGGACCCGTCGCGGTCCTCGCCGGCCGCCCCTGTGCCGCGGCCGGGGGAGCGGGACGCCGTCACCGCACCGGCGCGCCCGAGTGCCCCGCCTGCCGACTCGTCAGCGGTCCACAGAAGTATGGCATTTCGGCCTGTGAGCCGACGTGTTCCTCCCTCCCGCGACGAGGACCGCGCACCGGGAGGGCCGCCGGCCGGTGCCCCGCCCGGGGCATCGCGCCGGCCCCGCCGGAACCGGCCCGGGTTCCGCTAGTGTGCCCATGAAGCGGGCGGTACCCGGAACCGCGACGCCCCGGTGGCAGCGGCGCGTGATCCGTCGGGCACACCGGACCGGGGGACCGGGAACCGACACTGCGATGGAGAACCCCACATGCATCAGGTACCGGCGACGGGTCACCGGGAAGCCGGGCCCGGCACACCCGCTCCCGGCGAGTGCCACCTGTGGCACGTCCCCGTGCGGGAGCGTCCCGACTGGCTGCCGATCCTGAGCCGCGAGGAACGCGCCACCGCCGACCGTTTCACCCGGGTCCGCGCCCGCCACGTCTTCACGACCTCGCGCGCGGTCCAGCGCCTCGTCGGCGCGCACTACCTCGGGCTGCCGCCCGGTGACGTGGTGATCACCCGCCACTGCCACCGGTGCGCAGCCCCGACGGCCGCCCCGCACGGCCGGCCCCGCTTCGCTCACGGCACCCCGCCCCCGGTCGACTACTCCGTCTCGCACACCGAGGAGCACCTGCTCGTCGCCGTGACCGGACACGGGGCGGTCGGCGTCGACATCGAGGGCCCCGGCTCGCTCCGGGACGTCGACGGTCTGGCCAGGGCGGCACTGACGACGGCGGAGAGGGAACACTTCGGGACGCTGTCCGCCGGGGACCGGGCCCGCTGGCTGCTGGCCGTCTGGACGCGCAAGGAAGCGGCGATGAAGCTGACCGGTCTCGGACTGCGCGTCAACCCCCGCGAACTGGACGTGCGCGGTCCACTGCTGTCCGCCGGCTCGGTGCCCGAGTGGCCGGACACCCCCGTCCACCTGTACGACCTGCCGGCCCCTGAAGGCCACGCCGCGGCGCTCGCGTCGACCGTTCCGATGACCCGGACGCGCACCTGCGCACTGCCGGCCGCCGCCGACGCGGGCCCCCGGCCGGCGAGGCGGTGAGACGACCGCCGGACGCGTCAGCCGTCAGGCGCGGGTCCGGACGGCATCAGGCGCGGCGGATCCGGACCGGGCCGCGAGCCTCGGCCTGCGTGACGGGCCGGCCGGCCTGGGTGACCTGGACCTCGCCGGCCGCCACCAGCCGCCAGGCCGCCCGGCGGGCCGGCTCCATCAGCGTCCGCCAGCCGTCGTCGTCGCTCTCGTAGACCTCGCGCGCGGCGTCGGACGGGCAGATGGAGGCCGTGGCCGCACGTCGCTCGAGCAGGTCCACGATGGCCCGCTCCAGTCGCCGGCCGAGCTGCCGGTCCCTCTCCGTCACGCGTTCCAGTCTGGCACCGTTCCCGCCGACCCGGCGCGATGATCGCCGGGGCACGGAGCCGCGCCGGGCCGCCGGGGGGCCGGAAGCGGCTGTGCCGGGTGGTGACAGGGCCTGGAGTACGGTGGGGGACACCAGCACCTTCTGCGCCGGTACCCTCCGGCCCCGGACCGTCGCCTCGTCTCCGGCGCGTCCCTTCGCTCGCGCTCCCTCCACAGCACGTCGACCGTCCGCACTGGTTCAGCCCGTGACCCCGGCCGCGCCATCCGCATCCAGGCCGAGGAGCCCCGCATGTCGTCCCTGCCGCAGACGCTCACGGCGGGTCACGCCGTCCGGCCCCGGGCCACGACGGCGTCTCCCCCTTCCCGCCGGGCCTTCCCGGCCCTGTGCCTGCTCACCCCGGCCCTTCCGTTCGCACCGGGCCGGGCGATCGGCGGCAGCCGGCTGTACGGCGAGACCGCCCTGCTGTGCGCAGGCATCGTGCGCAGGGCATCGCTCCACCACGTCACCCGGAGCGTCAACTCCCAGTGCCACCTGATCGGTGAGCGCCCGTTGCGCACCCGCCGGCACGACCGGGCCACCGACCTGTGGCCCCTGGCGCTGTCGTCGTTCGGCGGAAGCCGGCACACCCTGCACCACGCCCACCCCACCAGCGCCCGCAGTGCCGAGCGCGTCGCGGCCCGTCGCCCGTGACGCGTCCCCCTCCCCCCGACAGACGGCAGGAGCCCAGTCGTGACCACCTCGCCACCGCCCCCCTCCCACCCCTCCTCCCTCCGGCTGCGTCTCGCACCCCGCATCGGTATGCCACGGCCCATCGACGGCGCCTGGTGGCCACGCTCCTACGACCTGCCGGCCGAACTCCCCGCACTGCTCGCCGGACTGCCACGGGCCTGGGGCGACATCACGAGCGTCACCGTCAGCGGGGCGACGTGGTCCCGCGTACCCGGCCGGATGCTCGTCGCCGACCAGACGGTGCGGCTGCACCGGGCCCTCGCGGCGTCCGCCCCGGACACCATCGTCCTGCTCGCTCCCGGCCAGGGGCGCTGGGACCTGCTGGTCGTACCGCCGGAGACGGCCGAGGAGGCGGCGGGGCCCCTGATGGCGGCCGCGGTGGACCCGCAGGACTGACCGCACGGCGCCGGGCGCGGAACGGCCCACGCAACCGCTCCGGCGGCGGGCGGGCGGAGAGTACCGTGGGACGAGGAGGCTGTTCGGCCTCCTGTCCAGGGAAGCAGGCCGTGCCATGTCCGACTCCGACCGGGCGCGTGAGACCAGCCCCCTGCCCGATGCCGTCCACGGGAGCGTGCGGCCGGGGTCGGCCCTCGTGCGGCTGGAGACGACGCACGACCGGCAGGGCACGCTGGACGGGGCGTGGTGGCCGCGGTCGCGGGACGTCGCCGCCGAACTCCCCGGCCTGCTGGCAGTGTTGACCGAGTACCTCGGACCCGTCACGCGCGTCGGCCTGGACTCCGCCGCCTGGGAGGGACTGCCCACGCGGATGACCATCGACGACCGGGTCGTCCACATCGACTCCTCCCCGGTCGGCGACGACACCGTGCTCGTCACCCGCGGTGGGCAGGATCTCTTCTCCCTCCTCGTGATCCCGCCGCACGCGACGCCGGAAGCCGCGCGCGCCGCCATGGCCGAGGCCGTCCGCGCGGGAAGCGTGACCCGGGCCGGGCAGATCCTCCTCGACACCGGCACCGGTCGGGCGGGCCAGCGGCCGCCGGACGCCTAGTACCCCCCCGGCGCACGGCCGGGGCGCCGGGCGCCGGTGGGGTCGCGCGGCGGTACACGCCGGGTGTTCGGCGCGGGCAGGCGCGTGCAGCCGACGTGTGGTCAGGCGGCCGGCCCGCGGGGCCGCCGTGCGGAGTAGGTTCACGGTGCCGAGGATTCTCCGCACGCCGGCTCCTGGCCGGCGGCGGGTCCGTGCAGTGCGAGGGACGTGACCGGCCGGTGCGCCGCCCGCGCGGGGCCGTCGGGTCCCGGAGGAACCGGAACCGCGTCGCGGCGGGTGCAGGATGCGCGGATCCGTGGGTACCCGGTGCGGGCCGCCGCGGTCGTGGGCGGCGGGCGGTGCCCACGTACGGACGGAGGCGGATGTCCATGACGCGAGCGGCCCGGCCGGGCACCTCGGCGGTCGCCCGGCCCGAGCCACGGCGGACGGCGGCTGTCTGCGCGCTGATCGGCGCTGCCGTGATGGCAGCGGTGGACGAGATCGTCTTCCACCAGATCCTCGGCTGGCACCACTTCTACGACCGGTCCACCACCGGCGTGGGTCTGCTGTCGGACGGCCTGTTGCACAGCGCCGAGCTGCTGGCTCTGGTGGCCGGATTCTTTCTCCACGCCGATCTCCGCCGCCGCGGATCGCTCGACCGGGCCCACGCCTGGGCGGGCTTCTTCCTGGGACTGGGCGCCTTCCAGCTGTTCGACGGGATCGTCGACCACAAGCTGCTGCGCGTGCACCAGATCCGCTACGGCGTGGACGTCACCCCGTACGACTGGGCCTGGAACATCGCGGGGCTCGTGCTGCTGCTCGTCGGCGCCGGGCTGGCCCTGCGCGCCCGGGCGCGCAAGGGAGCCGCGCGGGGGCCGGGCGACGGGACGCCATGACCGCACGGTCGGAAAACGAGTCACGAACACGGAGGACGCTGCTGACATGATCACCCCCGAGCAGATCAAGGACCTGCTGGAGTCCGACGCCGATGAACCGGTCCTCGTCGTGGTGGCCGGCGCCGCCGAGGTCGTGCCGGCGTCGGCGCTGGAGACCGACGACTACCGAGGGGCCCTGGAGATCGCCTCCCGCAAGGACCTCCTCACCGAGCTGGACGGCGAGGTCCCGTCGCGGCACGAACTGGAGGAGATCGCCGCCCGTCTGGACGCCTCCGTGACCCGGCTCGGCGCCTGACACACCGGTCCGAACCGAACTCCGGCCGGGGGCCGGGTGCGCGCAGCCACGTGCGCACCCGGCCCCGGAGGGCGCTCCCGCGCGGGGGACGCGGCCGTCGCACAGCGTCGTAATCGCGCCTAATTCGCGATCGCGGTCCGGCGAAGGTGAGCAAAGGGGTGGACCGCGGGAATAACCGCATCCCGGACGCGTGCGCGGCACCGCACCTCGCGCAGCCCCGTACGCATCACGGCCCGGCTCGTTCAACGCATCCCCCCGATCGCACGTACGTACAGGCAAGTTCACTTTCGCGTCCTTCCGCGGACGCGCTCCCCAGGTGTGTTCGCACCGTCTTCAGACCGGTACCCCCACGCCGGAACGGAGGACCGACTCATGGCCACCCCGCTCACCGCCGCCCGGCTCGTCGCCGCGCTGAAGGCCGAGGGCTGCGCCGTCCACGAGGTGGCCGGATGGCGCACCAACAACCGCAACCACGTGGGCCCTTGGGGGCCCGTGCACGGGGTGATGATCCATCACACCGTCACCGGCCCGGGCACCGACGTCGTCGGGCTGATCTACCGCGGCCACAGCGCCCTGCCCGGCCCGCTCGCCACCGGCTGCATCACCAAGGACGGCGTGGTCCACCTGACCGGCAACGGCCGGGCCAACCACGCCGGGGGCGGTGACGGCGACGTGCTGAACGCCGTCATCGGCGAGTCCTACGGCACGTACCCGCCCGCCACGCACGAGCACGACGGCTCCGCCGGCTCCGTCGACGGCAACGCCCGCTTCTACGGCTGGGAGTGCGAGAACAAGGGCGACGGCAAGGACCCCTGGCCGCCCGCCCAGTACCTCGCGATGGTCAAGGCCACCGCCGCGGTCTGCCGCGCGCACGGCTGGGGCCGCAGAAGCACGATCGGCCATCTGGAGTGGAGCGACTGGAAGGTCGACCCGCGCGGGTTCGACATGGCCGACTTCCGGCGTGACGTCGCCGACGCCCTGGCCCTGCCCGCGGGCCGCTGGAAAGGAGAGGACCCCATGCCCCAGTACGTCAACCTCGGAGTCGCGCGGCCGTACGCACTGCGGCCCGGTGCCTGGGACTCGGTGGAGTTCACCGCCGAGTGGGCCGACGAGGCCGGCGGCCACGCCTCCGGCGGCAGCGTGTTCGTGCGCGGGCCGGCCCGCTTCACCGGCACCGTCAGCCTGCACCTGGAGGGCCTGCCGGTGGGCGCGGTCGTCCAGGCGCGCATGTCGGAGTACCAGGGCGACCAGCTCCGGACCGACCACCCGATCCACGAGATCACCGGGACCGCCGGCGGCACCTTCGCCGTGGTGCCCCTGACCAAGCGGCTCGCCTCGGGGCGCGGCATGCGGGTGCGGCTGCTGAACCAGGCCGCCGTCCCGGTCACCGTCGCGGGCGCGGTGCTGACGGTGCTCGTGTGGGAGGAGCCGTGAGCGCACCCCGCCCACGGGCACCCGGCTGACGCCCGCCGAGCTGCGCCGTCCAGGCCGGACCCGCACGCTGGAGGGAGAGCACGTCACCCCGAGGGAGCATCGGCATGGCGAAGAACCGCAGCGAGGGCGACCAGCCGAAGAAGGGCGACAAGGTCGCCTGGAGCAGTCACGGCAGCAGCACCGAGGGCAAGGTCGAGCGGAAGATCACCGAACGGACGGAGGCGGCGGGCCGGACGGTCGACGCCTCCCCCGACGACCCCCAGTACGAGGTGCGCAGCGACAAGTCCGGCCGGACCGCCGTGCACAAGCCGTCCGCGCTCAAGAAGAAGAAGTGAGGCGGCGTGGACGACGGGCAGCGCGAGCAGACCTGGGAAGAGTTCCGTGAGCTGGTGAACATGACGCCGGCCGAACTGGAGAGGTGGCTGGAGTCGGACGACTCGCGCGCCGCCGGTCAGCACAAGGACGGGGGCGAGTCCACCGGGCACGCCTCCGGCCGGCGGATCCTGGAGATCCTGCGGGCCGGCAAGGGCGACCTCACCGACGACGACTACCAGCACATGCGCAAGGTCGTCGGCTACGTCCGCCGCCACCTGGCCCAGAAGCCCTCCGGGGACGTGCGGGACACGAAATGGCGGTACTCGCTGATGAACTGGGGCCACGACCCGCTCAGCGGGTGACGGCCCGCTCCAGCAGCGTGTGCGGGTACCGCCCGCGCCGGGCGTCGAACGCGCCCGGCGTCCTCGTGACCACGGCCGTGGCGAAGTCGCGGCGCAGCGCCGGCCGGCACTCCTCGCGGTCGATGCCCGCGGTGCCGTGGACCAGGGGTCGTGCCACGCGAACAGCTCGACCCGGGTGAGGACCCGGGGCACGGCCACGGAGTCCGGCAGGGACGCGCGGCTCACGGCGCCGTTCTCGTGCTCGCAGGTCGGCTCGATGCGGTGGCGCGGGGGTCACCGGTGGTGCCGCGCACGTCCGTGACGGGGCCGGCGGCGGCGTCCAGCACGGTCGACATCAGGGAGGGCGGGGACAGAGGCAGGGTCATCCTGCGCACGGCCTGCAGCCGGGAGCAGCCGTCCAGGGCCGCGGCCGTCCTGCCGAGGGGCGGCGCCTGGCCGCACGGCAACGCGATCACCGCGCTCGGCCGCGCGCCGAGGTCTCGCCGACCGGCCGGCGCGGCTCACGGAGGGGCTCGTGGCGACGGCCGCGCACCACGGGCACCGGCTGCCCGAGGTCATCGCCGGCGACGACCGCTCGGTCGCGCCCCGGCCGGTGCCGTACCCGCGCGCCTGCTCGCCGCAGGCGTGGGCGGCGGCCACCCCGCTCGCCCCGCGCACGACTCGGCGGCACATCTGACGGCCGGCGTTCAGCCCGCGGCGGGCTCTTCCTCCGAGGGCACGGAAAGCCCGCCGAGCGCCTGGCTCATCCGGTGCTGGGTCTCCTCGGAGACCGCGCGGGCCTCCTCGACCACGTCACCGCGCTCGCGTATGAGGCTCGCGTAGATCGGCAGTTCTTCGGTCCGGGTCGTTTCGGTCGTCACCACGGTTTTCCTATCGCTGTCTCGGGCGGGGCCTGAAGGGACCGAGTAAGTCTGCGACACGCCCTTCCGGCGTGTCGGCCACCCCCTTCCCGTGCAGATTTCCGTCACGGGTTTCGCACAATCCCCACATGTGTGACGCGGTGATGCCGGGGTAGGGCGCGATGTTCTTGCCGTATCGCCCGTGCCGGTGCGTTCGTGCCGTGCGGGCACGTGAAAAGCCCCGGGATTCGTCCCGGGGCCTTTCACGGGGCTGTGCGATCAGAGCGAGGTGGTGTGCACGCCCGTGTGCGCGCCCGCCGCGGCGCCCTGCGGCGACAGCGCGGCCTGGAGGTCGGCGCAGGCACCGGCGGTCAGCGGCTCGACCAGGCCGGTGGACAGGCCGCCCACGAGGCTCGCCGAGGCGCTCACGGCGGCGTTGCCGCCGGAGACGTTCTCCAGCTCGGCGTCGGAGAGCTCGACGGCGGTGACCGGGGAAGTGAGGTCCATGGGAATTCCCTTCGCGTGAATGTCGCAGGATCAAAACACTCGCCGGAGCGGAACTGCCAATCGAGGAGGGGCAGTTCGGCCTGTCATTCCATGACGCTTTTCACCGCTGTGGCCGCACGGTCACCCGAAACCCGCACTCGTTCACGATTCCCGTCGCCCCGCCGCACTCCCAGGGGTTGCGCCCCGAATTCCGAAGCGGGCTTTTCGGTGCCGATTCCCCGCGCAGCGCCACCCGGGCGGCGGCGGCCCGGCCGGGCCGCCGTCCCCGGACGGGCGATGTGCAGATCCGCGGGAGGTTCGGGCGCCGGGCCCGATCGGGCAGGGGGCCTGCCACGGCCTCGCGTCCGCCGACCGGCGCCCGCCCGCGGGAACGACCCGCCGGGGCGTCAGGCCGCCGCGGCCGGCTGCATCAGACGGGCCAGGAGGTCGTCCAGGGTGACCAGGCCGGTCAGCCGGCCCGTGTCGTCCCGGACCACCGCCAGGGAGGCCCGGCGGCGGCGCAGCACCTCGATCGCGTCGGCGACCGTGGTGGCCTCGGTCAGCTCCGGAACCGGCCGGGCCAGTTCCCGTGCGGACGTGGCGCGGCCCCGGGCCCGGGCGACCAGGGCGTCCCGGGCGTGCACGGACCCCAGGACCGCCCCACGCTCCCGCACCAGGAGCCGCGTGCGGTCGTGCTCGGCGGCCAGCCGCAGCAGTGCCTCGACGTCCGCGCCGCCCTCGACCCAGGTGATGTCGGCGGCCGGGATCCGCAGCGCCGCCACCGGCGTCTCCGGCTCGGTCAGGGAACGGGTCAGCAGCTCCGAGTCGGCCGTGCTGATCAGGCCCAGCCGCTCGGACTCCTCCACGAGGTGCGTCAGCTGCTCCCGGTTGTGCACCGAGGCCAGCTCGTCGCGCGGTGCGACCCGGCACAGCCGTACCAGGCCGTTGCTGACCCGGTTGAGCAGCCGGATCAGCGGGCGCACGGCCCGTACCACGGCCCTGAACGGCGGGGAGAGCAGCATGGCCGAACGCTCGGGGTGGGCGATCGCCCAGGACTTGGGGGCCATCTCGCCGACCACCATGTGCAGGAACACCACCACGATCATGGCGACGGCGAACGCCACGCCGTAACTGACCGCGCTCGGCAGGCCCACGGCGTGCAGCAGCGGGTCGAGCTCGTGGGAGATCGCCGGCTTGGACACCGAGCCCAGGCCCAGCGTGCACACGGTGATGCCCAGCTGGGCACCGGCCAGCATCAGCGACAGCTCACGCATCCCGGCCAGGGCCGCCCCGGCACCGCGCCGCCCCTCGGCCGCCGCCTTCTCCATGCGGTGCCGCTTGGCGGCGACCAGCGCGAACTCGGCCGCCACGAAGAAGCCGCTGCCGATCAGCAGCAGCACGGTCACGAAGACCGCCATCGGGAAACTCACGCCATCTCCTCGGCTTCAGCGGCTTCCTCGGCCGCCACGAGCGGACGGATCCGGACACGGTCGGCCACGTGCCGGTCGAGCGTGCGCACCTCGATCAGGGCGCTCCCGCCGCCGGACACTCCGACCGTGACGCGGTCCCCCACGGTCGGGAAGCGGCCGAGCCGGTCCACGACCAGTCCGGCCACGGTGTCGTAGTCGTCGTCCTCGGGCAGCCGGACGCCGGTGGCCTCGGCCACCTCGTCCAGCCGGCGGCCGGCGTCCACCAGCCAGCCGTCGCCGTCGGCCACGGCGACGGCCGTGACCGTGTCGGACTCGTCGGCGATGTCGCCGACCAGCTCCTCGGCGATGTCCTCGTAGGTGACGATGCCGGCCACGCCGCCGTGCTCGTCCAGGACGACCGCGAACTCGTCGTCCTGCTCCCGCATCCGGGCGACCGCGTCGGGCAGGGCGAGGGTGTCGGGCAGCAGCAGCGGCCGCCGGGCCAGCTCCCCCGCCCTCGCGCCGTCGACCCGGGAGGCGGGCAGCGCCATCAGCTCGCGTACGCCCAGCACCCCGGAGACGTCGTCCGGGTGGTCGCCGAGGACCGGGTAGTTGGAGTGGCCGTGCCGGGCGATCAGGCCGATGGCCTCACCGGCGCCGGCGTCCTTGCGGACGAAGACGGCGTCGGCGCGCGGCACCATCACCTCGTCCAGGGTGCGCTCGGAGAACTCCAGCGCGTGGTCCAGCAGCGCGGCCGTGTCCTTGGGCAGCGCGCCCTGCTCGTGCGACTCGCCGATCAGATGGCCCAGCTCCTCCAGCGTGGCGCCGTGGTGCAGCTCCTCGACCGGCTCGATGCCGGCCCTGCGCAGCAGCCTGTTCGCCGCGGAGTCGAAGACGTGGACGACGGGACCGACCACCTTGAGGTAGGCCAGCGTCGAAGGGGCCAGGGCCTTCGCCAGCCGCTCCGGCACGGCGATCGCGAGGTTCTTCGGGGCCAGCTCGCCCAGCACCATCTGCACGACGGTGGCCAGCACGAACGCGAGCACCACGGAGACGCCGCCGACGGCGGCGCCGGGCAGGCCGAGGCCGGACAGGGCGGGCCGGAGCAGGGCGGACACCGACGGCTCGGCGATGAAGCCGACGACCAGTCCGGTGACGGTGATGCCGAGCTGCGCGCCCGACAGCATGAACGACAGCCGCTCCAGCACCGTCAGTGCACGGGCGGCCTTTCGGTCACCGGCTTCGGCCTCGCGCGCGAGGGTGAGCCGGTCGGCGGAGACGTAGGCGAACTCCTGGGCCACGAAGTAGCCGGTGCCGGCGGTCAGCACGAACACGGCGAGCAGGCCCAGCAGGGCATCGGCGGCACTCATCGAACACCACCCCGCCGTGTGCCGCGATCCGTGATGCCGTGGCGGGATGGTCGGGGACTGTGCCCCGGAGGGTCCGTCGATCTGGCGGACAAGAACGTGCTCCTTAAGGTGCGGTCTGTTCCCGGGTCAACGTCTGCCGCCGCCCCGGTGTTCCCGGATTCTACGGTCGTGTAGATGACAGCGCCCGGGCGGAAGCCGGCGACGCGGTCCGAAGAGGCCGTTGCGCGCCGCATTGACATCGCGGAGCGTGTCGCATTGGGCCGAACGGGTGACGGTGCGCAACAATTGGCCGATGCAGACAGCCAGTGCGAGCCAGGACGGAGCATGCCGGTGAACAGCCACGATGTCACCGACGAACAGTGGGAGGGGCTCGCCCAGGTCGTGCCGCTGCGAGGCAGGGACGCCTGGCCCTCGTCCGTCGGCCACCGCGCGGTGCCCGAGGCCGCGACGGAGGCCCGGCGCCGCTTCGTCGTGCTGCGGGTGAACGTCTTCGCCGACGCCCGTGAGGTCGCCGAGACGCTCATGGCGGGCGTGCCGGTGCTGCTCGACCTGACCGGCGCCGAGACGGACGTCGCCAAACGGGTGCTGGACTTCAGCACCGGGGTCGTCTTCGGCCTCGCGAGCGGGATGCACCGGGTCGACCGCAACGTCTTCCTGCTGACGCCCGCGGGGACCGAGGTGACGGGCCTGATGGAGGGCATCGGCGTCCCCGGGACGTGAGGCCGGGTCGGCTGCGCCCCGAGCGGGTCGCCCGTTCGTAGGAACCCGCCGGTGACGGAACGGTTCGGCCCGGCCGCGCGGCCCTACCGTCCGGGCATGACCCACCCCCCGCACCACGACCGCCCGCGCGTCACCGAGCTGCGCCTGGCCGCCTTCGCCGCCCACCGCCGCGCCGCGCTCCCGCTCGGGCCGCTCACCCTCCTCGCCGGCCCCAGCGGAGCGGGGAAGACCAGCGCGCTGCGGGCGTACGAGGCGCTCGCCCGGCTCGGGGGCGGCGCCGAACTGGGGGAGGTGTTCCCGGAGCCCGTCGCCTGCGTCCCGGAAGGGGCCCGGCCCGACGGCCAGAACCGGCGCGGCTTCCGCATCGGCTGCACGGCCGACGGCCCGGCCGGTCCCGTGCGGCTCGACGTCGCCGTGCAGGCCGAGCCGGACTTGCGCATCGTGGGCGAGCGGCTGTCGGCGGACGGAACGGTCCTGCTGGAGACCGCGCTGCGCGACCCGCGCAAAAGCACCGTGCAGGCCGCCTGGCACACGGCCGGTCCCGCCCCGGTGACCCGCGGCCCACTGCCGGACGACCGGCTCGGCACGGCGCTGCTCCCCTTGCGTGTGGCGGGCCGCACTCCCGGCCAGCGGCGGGTGCTGGCCGCCGCCGAGCAGATGGTGGTCGCCCTGCGCTCCGCCTACTCCTGCGACCCCGAGCCCTCCCGCATGCGCGGACGCGTCCCGGCCGGTTCGGGCAGGCTGCTCGGCGACTGCGCCAACCTCGCCGACGTCCTGTGGCGCACCCGCGCCGAGTGCGGCCGCCGGCACGCCCTGTTCGTGGCGGCGGTACGGGCCGGCTGCGCCGGGCCGGTTCGGGACGTGTGCGCGGAGCGGACGGGCGCCGTCCCCCCGCCCGCCCGGCAGGGCACCGGCACCCTCAGCGCCGGGCCCCGGGCGGCCGGCTCCACGCGCCCCGACGGCCTCGCCTCGGTCCGCGCCCTGCTGGACCGCGGCACCGGTGTGCGCACGGACCTCGCACGGCTCGGGCACGGCGAACTGCGCTACCTCGCCCTCGCGCTGGTCCTGCTCACCGGTCCCGGAGTCCTGGAGGTCGACCCGGCCGGCGAGGTGCCCGCGGCCCTGCAGACGCTCACCGTCCTCGCCGACGGGTTCGACCGGGGCCTGGACCGGCGGCAGCGGCGGGAACTGCTGGACCTGGCGGTGCGGATGTGCGACCGGGGGCACATCCGGCTCGTCGGGGCGGTCAGCGACGCCTCCTGGGCGGCCGGGACCGAGGGCGTGACGGTGGTAGACCTGGACCGTGACTGATCCGTCTCCCGTACCGCGCGACGAACGCCCGGACCTGGCGGCGCTCCGGCGCCGGCTGGCCGATTTCGCCGCAGCGCGCAACTGGCAGCCGTACCACACCCCCAAGAACCTGGTCGCCGCCCTCAGTGTCGAGGCGTCCGAACTGGTCGAGATCTTCCAGTGGTTGACACCCGAGGAGTCGGCCCGGGTGATGGACGACCCGGAGACCGCGCACCGCGTGAGGGACGAGGTCGCCGACGTGCTCGCGTACCTGCTCCAGCTGTGCGAGGTGCTCGGCGTCGACCCGCTGGCCGCGCTGGCGGCGAAGATCGACCGCAACGAACAGAGGTTCCCGGTCGAGTGACACCGCGGTGAACAGCAGGAGTCAGACAGTCCGCTTGTACTCTGCGTAGTCGAATCGCGGCCCGAATCCGAATTGTTGTCCGTTAATTTCCGTCTTCCTCTGGCTTTTCGTCTCAGGGCACCTCACTCTGGGTAGTGAACAGGGGAGTTCGGGCAGCGGACGCGCGCGGCGCGTCGGGACAGACGGGGGCAGCGCATGGAAGCGGTGCGGCTCATCGTGACGAGCAAACGGTCCCTGGCCGCCGGCGGCGAGGTCCGGGAGATCCTGGCCGAGGTGTGGCAGGCGCAGGCCCTCGCGCAGGCGATCGGCAGCCGCCTCGCGGTCGCCGGGCCACCCGAACTGCGCGGCGAGGCACTGGGGTTGACAGAGCTGGCGGGCCGCGGCTGCGGTGTCCTGGACGCGCCCGAACTGGCTCCCGGCGAGCTGCGGGCGGGCCAGCTCACGGAGTTGGGCGACGCCCGCCACACCCTGATGTACCTGGGCGGGCTCCTCGGCGAGGTCGGCATCGCGCTGGTGGCCCTGGCCTGCGCCGCGGACGACGAGGGCACGTACTGGCAGTGCATGGAGGCCATCGACGCGGCCGACGAGTCCCGCGACCGCGTCCTGGAGATGCTCCGCAGACTCGCCGACCGCGAACAGGCCCTCCCGGCACGAGAGGCGGGCTGACACCTGCCTGGCCATTGCCGTCTGCGCACCGGCGCGTCGGGCCGGCGGTGGCCGTCTCCGCCCGTGTCCGGCGGCCGCACGCGCCGGTGAGGACACGTCCCTCGCGCGGGGCGCCCCGCCGCGGGGCGGCCGGCCCGGCCCGGCCGGCGCCGCGCGACCGCAGCTCGGTCCGCGGGAGGGTCAGCGCAGCTCCCGGTCGGCCCTCTCGCGCCGCCTGGCGGCCCCGCTCGGGAGGGCGGCCGGTCCAGCCCCCGGGCGGCCGGTCTGGCCCGCCCGTTCCTCCTCCGTCGCGCGGGCCGCCTCGCCCGCGGACTGCAGGTCCGCGTCCAGCGCCGACAGGTCCGCGTTCAGCGCCGCCATCAGCTCCTCCATCTGCTGCAGCAGCCCTTTCGGCTGCGCCCCGCCCTGCTGCGGCACGGTCTCTTCGGACATGACGGCCTCCTCGGCCCCTGGCCCCCGGGGAGGCCGACACGGACGACGCCCCGGCGCTCACCGGCCGGGCGCGGAAGCCGGGTGCTCCGGCTCCGCCCGAGCCAACGATCACCACCGGGGCCGGTCACTGGCCGGATCGGGCGCGGACCGCGGTATGGACGTAATTTCGCCCGACCGGGGACCGGCCGGGCCGGGGTCCGGTCGCGAGATCGCCCACCCCGGCGTGCAGGATGGAGGCATGGACCTGCGCATCTTCACCGAGCCCCAGCAGGGGGCCACCTATGACACGCTGCTCGCCGTCGCCAAGGCCACCGAGGACCTCGGCTTCGACGCCTTCTTCCGTTCCGACCACTACCTGCGCATGGGCAACGTCGACGGCCTGCCCGGCCCCACCGACGCCTGGATCACCCTGGCCGGGCTCGCCCGCGAGACCAAGCGCATCCGCCTCGGCACCCTGATGACGGCCGGCACCTTCCGGCTGCCCGGCGTGCTCGCCATCCAGGTCGCCCAGGTGGACCAGATGTCCGGCGGCCGGATCGAACTCGGCCTCGGGGCGGGCTGGTTCGAGGAGGAGCACAAGGCGTACGGCATCCCCTTCCCCAAGGAGAAGTTCGCCCGCCTCGAGGAGCAACTGGCGATCGTCACCGGCCTGTGGGCGACGGAGACCGGCAAGACCTTCGACTTCCACGGCACGTACTACGACCTCACGGAGTCCCCCGCGCTGCCCAAGCCCGCACAGCGCAAGATCCCCGTCCTCGTCGGCGGTCACGGCCCCACCCGCACCCCGAGGCTCGCCGCCCGCTACGCCGACGAGTTCAACATGCCCTTCGCCTCCGTCGAGGACAGCGAGCGCCAGTTCGCCCGGGTGCGGGCCGCGGCCGAGGAGGCGGGCCGCGGCGGTGACGACCTGGTCTACTCCAACGCCCTGGTCGTCTGCGTCGGCCGGGACGACCAGGAGGTCGCCCGCCGGGCCGCGGCCATCGGCCGCGAGGTGGACGAGCTGAAGCTCAACGGCCTGGCGGGCTCCCCGGCCGAGGTCGTCGACAAGATCGGCCGCTACGCCGAGGCCGGTTCCGGCCGCATCTACCTCCAGGTCCTCGACCTGCAGGACCTGGACCACCTGGAGCTGATCTCCGCCCAGGTGCAGTCGCAACTGTCCTGACCGGCCGGGCCCCCGGCCGCCTCGATAACCGAAGGCGCTGGTGGGCACGGGTGTGCGAAGCTGTGGGCGTCGTCCTGCCGGGCCCCCGGGATCACCACTCCCGGGGGCTTTCGCGCGCACGGCATCCCAGACGTCCACCCAGCCGGAGAGGCCCTCCGCATGTTCCTGACGATCACCACCACCGGCACGCCCGAACGCCCCGCGACCGACCTCGGCTACCTGCTGCACAAGCATCCCGGCAAGGCGCAGGCGTTCTCCACCTCCCACGGCACGGCCCACGTCCTCTACCCCGAGGCGGACGACCGGCGCTGCACGGCGGCACTGCTGCTGGAGGTCGACACGGTGGCCCTGGTCAGGAAGGGCAAGGGCAAGGGCCGCGGCGGCGCCCCGGACGCGGCCCTCGCGCAGTACGTCAACGACCGCCCCTACGCGGCTTCCTCGCTGCTCGCCGTCGCGCTGAGCAGCGTCTTCTCCAGCGCGATGAAGGGCGTCTGCAACGCCCGTCCGGAACTGCCCGGCCGGGCCAGGCCGTTGCGCGTGGAGGTGCCCGCACTGCCCGCCCGCGGCGGCCCAAGCCTGGTGGCGGAGCTGTTCGAGCCGCTGGGCTGGACGGTCACGGCCGAACCGGTGCCGCTGGACGCCGAGTTCCCCGAGTGGGGCGACTCGCGGTACGTGCGCCTGGTCCTGGAGTCGGACGCGCTCACCCTCGCCGAGGCCCTGCGCCACCTGTACGTGCTGCTGCCGGTCCTCGACGACGCCAAGCACTACTGGGTCGCCCCCGACGAGGTCGACAAACTGCTGCGCGCCGGCGAGGGCTGGCTGCCCGGGCACCCGCAGCAGAGGCTCATCACCAGCCGCTACCTGACGCGCCGCTGGTCGCTGACCCGCGCGGCGGCCGAGCGGCTGGAACTGGTGCGGCTCGCCGAGGCCGACGACAGCGAGGTCGAGGACATCGACAACGCGGTCGCGGCGGAGACCGAGACGGAGGAGAAGCCGACCCCGCTGGCGGTGCAGCGCCGCGAGGCGATCGTCACCGCGCTGCGGCGGTCCGGGGCCGCCCGGGTTCTCGACCTGGGGTGCGGTCAGGGCCAGTTGGTGCAGGCGCTCCTCAAGGACCCGGCGTTCACCGAGATCGTCGGCGTCGACGTGTCGATGCGCGCGCTCACCATCGCCTCCCGCCGGCTGAAGCTGGACCGCATGGGCGAGCGCCAGGCGTCCCGCGTCACGCTCCTCCAGGGCTCGCTCGCCTACACCGACGTCCGGCTCAAGGGCTACGACGCGGCCGTGCTCAGCGAGGTGATCGAACACCTCGACCTGCCCCGGCTGCCCGCCCTGGAGTACGCCGTGTTCGGCTCGGCCCGGCCGCGCACGGTCCTGGTGACGACCCCCAACGTCGAGTACAACGTCCGCTGGGAGAGCCTCCCGGCCGGCCACGTCCGGCACGGAGACCACCGCTTCGAGTGGACCCGCGCCGAGTTCCGCGCCTGGGCGGACGCGGTGGCCGCACGGCACGGCTACGGCGTCGAGTTCGTCCCCGTCGGCCCCGACGACCCCGAGGTCGGGCCACCCACGCAGATGGCCGTGTTCACGATGACCACCCCGAAGGAGGCGAAGGCGGCATGACCGACGAGACGCAGGGGCGCGTGCTGCCCGTCACCGACCTGTCCCTGGTGGTGCTGATCGGGGCCTCGGGCTCCGGCAAGTCCACCTTCGCCCGCAGGCACTTCAAGCCCACCGAGGTGATCTCCTCCGACTTCTGCCGCGGTCTGGTCTCGGACGACGAGAACGACCAGAGCGCCACCAAGGACGCCTTCGACGTGCTGCACTACATCGCCGGCAAGCGCCTGGCCGCCGGCCGCCGCACGGTCGTGGACGCGACCAGCGTGCAGTCCGACGCCCGCCGCCAGTTGATCGACCTGGCCAAGCGGTACGACGTGCTGCCCATCGCCATCGTCCTCGACGTGCCCGAGGAGGTGTGCGCCGAACGCAACGCGGCGCGCACCGACCGCGCCGACATGCCCCGCCGGGTCATCCACCGCCACACGCGCGAACTGCGCCGCTCCCTGCGTCACCTGGAACGCGAGGGCTTCCGCAAGGTGCACGTCCTGCGCGGCGCGGAGGAGGTCGAGCGCGCCACGGTCGTCACCGAGAAGCGCTTCAACGACCTCACCCACCTCACCGGCCCCTTCGACATCATCGGCGACGTGCACGGCTGCTCCGCCGAACTGGAGACCCTGCTGGGCAAGCTGGGCTACGTCGACGGAGTCCACCCCGAAGGCCGTACGGCCGTCTTCGTCGGCGACCTGGTCGACCGCGGCCCGGACAGCCCGGGCGTGCTGCGCCGTGTGATGGGGATGGTGAAGTCCGGCAACGCCCTGTGCGTGCCCGGCAACCACGAGAACAAGTACGGCCGTCACCTGCGCGGCCGCAACGTGCAGCACACGCACGGGCTCGCGGAGACCATCGAGCAGATGGCGGGCGAGAGCGAGGAGTTCGTCGCCGAGGTGCGCCGGTTCCTCGACGGGCTCGTCAGCCACTACGTCCTCGACGGCGGGCGGCTCGTGGTCTGCCACGCCGGCCTGCCCGAGAAATACCACGGCCGCACCTCCGGCCGGGTCCGCAGCCACGCCCTGTACGGCGACACCACCGGGGAGACCGACGAGTTCGGTCTGCCGGTGCGCTACCCGTGGGCGGAGGACTACCGGGGCCGTGCGGCCGTCGTCTACGGGCACACCCCCGTCCCCGAGGCCACCTGGCTCAACAACACCATCTGCCTGGACACCGGCGCCGTCTTCGGCGGCAAGCTCACCGCGCTGCGCTGGCCGGAGCGCGAGCTGGCCGAGGTGCCCGCGGAGCGGGTCTGGTACGAGCCGGCGAAACCGCTGCGCACCGAGGCGCCCGGCGGCCAGGACGGCCGGCCGCTGGACCTGGCCGACGTGCGGGGCCGCCGGGTCGTGGAGACCCGGCACCAGGGCCGGGTCACGATCCGCGAGGAGAACGCGGCGGCGGCCCTGGAGGTGATGAGCCGCTTCGCGGTGGACCCGCGCCTGCTGCCGTACCTGCCGCCGACGATGGCCCCGACGGCCACCAGCCGGGTCGAGGGCTATCTGGAGCACCCGTCCGAGGCGTTCGCCCAGTACCGCCAGGACGGTGTCGCGCGCGTCGTGTGCGAGGAGAAGCACATGGGCTCGCGCGCGGTGGCCCTGGTGTGCCGCGACGCCGAGGCGGCCCGCCGGCGCTTCGGCGTGGACGGGCCCACGGGGTCGCTGTACACCCGGACCGGCCGCCCGTTCCTGGACGACGAGGCGCTCACCGAGCAGATCCTCGACCGGGTGCGCGCGGCGGCCGGCGAGGCGGGCCTGTGGGACGGGCTGGAGACGGACTGGCTGCTGCTGGACGCGGAGCTGATGCCCTGGTCGCTGAAGGCCTCCGGGCTGCTGCGCTCGCAGTACGCGGCCGTGGGCGCCGCGTCCGGCGCGGTGTTCCCGCCGGCGCTGGAGGCGCTGCGGGGCGCGGCCGGCCGGGGCGTGGCGGTGTCCGGCCTGCTGGAGCGCACCGGTGAACGCGCCCGGGACGCCGCCGCCTTCACGGCGGCGTACCGGCGCTACTGCTGGACCACCGACGGGCTGGACGGCGTCCGCCTGGCGCCGTTCCAGATCCTCGCGGTCCAGGGCAGGAGCCTGGCCGCGCTGCCGCACGACGAGCAGCTCACCCTCCTCGACCGGCTGGTCGAGCACGACGGCAGCGGCCTGCTGCAGACCACCCGGCGGCTGTACGTCGACACCGCCGACCCCGAGTCCGTGCAGGCCGGTGTCGACTGGTGGCTGGAGATGACCGGCCGCGGCGGCGAGGGCATGGTCGTCAAGCCGGTGGGCGCCGTCGTCCGGGACGGGCAGGGCCGCCTGGTGCAGCCCGGCATCAAGTGCCGCGGCCGCGAGTACCTGCGGATCATCTACGGCCCGGAGTACACGCGTCCGGAGAACCTGGCCCGTCTGCGCTCGCGGTTCCTGAACCACAAGCGGTCCCTGGCGATCCGCGAGTACGCCCTGGGGCTGGAGGCCCTGGACCGCCTGGCCGGGGGAGAACCGCTGTGGCGGGTGCACGAGGCGGTCTTCGGGGTGCTGGCCCTGGAGTCGGAGCCGGTGGATCCGAGGCTGTGACGGCGGCCGGGCCGGGCACCCACCGGGATGCCCGGCCCGGCGCCACCGTCCCCGTTTCCGCCCGCGGAAGCGAACAACCGGGGACGGAAACGTGCGAGGAGCGCGTCAATGCGGCCTTCCGTGGTCAGGATGGAGGCATGGCATACCACGTCCACTCCGAGGCCGGGCGGCTGCGCCGCGTCATCCTGCACCGGCCCGACCTGGAGCTCAAAAGGCTCACCCCCAGCAACAAGACCTCGCTGCTCTTCGACGACGTGCTGTGGGTGCGCCGGGCCCGCGCCGAGCACGACGGTTTCGCCGACGTGCTGCGCGACCGCGGTGTCGCCGTCCACCTCTTCGGCGATCTGCTGGCCGAGACGCTCGAGGTCCCGGCGGCCCGGAACCTCGTCCTGGACCGGGTCTTCGACGAGAAGGAGTACGGCCCGCTGGCCACCGACCACCTCAGAGCCGCCTTCGAGGCCCTGCCCGGCCGGGAACTGGCCGAGGTCCTGGTCGGCGGCATGACCAAGCGCGAGTTCCTGGACGCGCACCCGGAGCCCACCTCCGTGCGCTTCCACGTCATGGAACTGGACGACTTCCTCATCGGCCCCCTGCCCAACCACCTCTTCACCCGGGACACCTCCGCCTGGATCTACGACGGCGTGTCCATCAACGCCATGCGCTGGCCCGCCCGGCAGCGCGAGACCGTGCACTTCGAGGCGATCTACCGGCACCACCCGCTGTTCCGTGACGAGTCCTTCCGCGTGTGGTCCGAGGGGCAGAGCGACTACCCGTCGACCATCGAGGGCGGGGACGTGCTCGTGATCGGCAACGGGGCCGTCCTCATCGGCATGAGCGAGCGCACCACCCCGCAGGCCGTCGAGATGCTCGCGCACAAGCTGTTCGCCGCGGGTTCCGCCGAGACGATCGTGGCGCTCGACATGCCGAAGCGGCGGGCGTTCATGCACCTGGACACCGTGATGACCATGGTCGACGGCGACACCTTCACCCAGTACGCGGGCCTGGGCATGCTCCGCTCCTACACCATCGAGCCGGGCGTCGGGGAGAAGGAGCTGAAGGTGACCGACCACCCCCCGGAGCACATGCACCGGGCGATCGCCGCCGCGCTGGGCCTGAGCGAGATCCGGGTGCTCACCGCCACGCAGGACGTCCACGCGGCCGAACGGGAGCAGTGGGACGACGGCTGCAACGTGCTGGCGGTCGAACCCGGGGTCGTCGTCGCCTACGAGCGCAACGCCACCACCAACACCCACCTGCGCAAGCAGGGCATCGAGGTGATAGAGATCCCGGGCAGCGAACTGGGCCGGGGCAGGGGCGGACCGCGCTGCATGAGCTGCCCGGTGGAGCGCGATCCCGTGTAGCCCCGACCGGGGGCGCTCCGGGACCGCCACCGTATAGACATGCCGACGCTCGTATACTGTTCCAATCGTCCGTGTCCCCGTATCCCTGGAGCGCCCCCATGGCGACTGTCCCGACCGCCCTCGCCGGCCGCCACTTCCTCAAGGAGCTGGACTTCACCGGGGAGGAGTTCCGCACCTTGGTCGAGCTGGCGGCGGAGCTGAAGGCCGCCAAGAGGGCCGGGGACGAGACCCGGCACCTGCGGGGCAGGAACATCGCCCTGATCTTCGAGAAGACCTCCACGCGCACCCGTTGCGCGTTCGAGGTCGCGGCCGCCGACCAGGGCGCCTCGACCACCTACCTCGACCCCTCCGGCTCCCAGATCGGGCACAAGGAGTCGGTCCGGGACACCGCGCGGGTGCTGGGCCGGATGTACGACGCCATCGAGTACCGGGGCGACAGCCAGCAGAAGGTGGAGGAGCTGGCCGCGTACGCCGGGGTGCCCGTCTACAACGGGCTCACCGACGACTGGCACCCCACCCAGATGCTCGCCGACGTGCTGACCATGACCGAGCACTGCGCCAGGCCGCTCACGGAGATCTCCTTCGCCTACCTGGGCGACGCGCGCTTCAACATGGGCAACTCCTACCTGGTGACCGGAGCGCTGCTCGGCATGGACGTCCGCCTGGTCGCACCGAAGGCCTACTGGCCCGCCGAGGAGGTCGTCGACCGGGCCCGGGCGCTCGCCGAGCGCAGCGGGGCCCGCATCACGCTCACCGAGACGCTCGACGAGGGCGTGCGCGGCGCCGACTTCGTCGCCACCGACGTCTGGGTGTCCATGGGCGAGCCGAAGGAGGTCTGGGCCGAGCGCATCGCCGCCCTCGCCCCCTACGCCGTGACCATGGACGTGCTGCGCGCCACCGGCAACCCGGACGTGAAGTTCCTGCACTGCCTGCCCGCCTTCCACGACCTGGGCACCCAGGTCGGCCGGGACGTCCACGCCGCGCACGGCCTGGAGTACCTGGAGGTCTCCGACGAGGTCTTCGAGTCGGCCCACTCGGTCGTCTTCGACGAGGCGGAGAACCGGATGCACACCATCAAGGCGGTCATGGTGGCAACGCTGGCCTGAACAGGCCCTATGCTGACCGGCGGCCCGGAACCACCCCTCCTCCGCGGCCGTCCGCGCGACGCACCCGTCGCACTCCGCACCACCAGAAACGAGCACCACCCGCATGCCCCGCTACAAGTCGCCCCGTCTGCTGGTGGCCGAATCCGGCGCCGACCGCGAAGGCCACGGCCTCAAGCGCACGATGGGCCTCTTCCAGCTCGTCTGCTTCGGCGTCGGCGCCATCGTCGGCACCGGCATCTTCGTCGGCCTGTCCGACTCCGTCGCCCAGGCCGGTCCGGCCGTCGTCGTCTCCTTCGTCCTGGCCGCGATCACCTGCGTCTTCACCGCGTTCGCCTTCGCCGAGCTGGGCGGAGCGATCCCGGTGTCCGGTTCCTCGTACTCGTTCGCCTACGCCGGGCTCGGCGAGGGCACGGCCTTCCTGGTCGGCTGGTGCCTGCTGCTGGAGTACGGCGTGTCGGTGTCCGCGGTGGCGGTCGGCTGGAGCCAGTACGTCAACGAGCTGCTCGACAGTCTCGTCGGGCTGCAGCTGCCCGCCGCACTGTCGGCGGGCCCGGCCGAGGGCGGGGCCGTGAACCTGCCGGCCGTCCTCGTCATCGCCATGGCCGCCGTGCTGCTGGTGCGCGGCGTGCGCGAGAGCGCCCGGGCCACGGCCGCGATGGCCGTGCTGAAGCTGGCCGTGCTCGTGGCCTTCGTCGCGATCGGGTTCACCGCCTTCGAGGACGGCAACCTCACGCCGTTCTCGCCGGAGGGCCTGGCCGGCATCGGCGCGGGCACCACCGCCGCCTTCTTCTCCTACATCGGCTTCGACGCGATCACCACGGCCGGTGAGGAGGCGAAGAACCCGCGCCGGGACATCCCGGTGGCGATCCTCGTCTGCATCGGCCTGGTCACGCTGCTGTACTGCGCGGTCGCCCTCGCCGCGATCGGCGCCATCGGGGGCGACGCGGTCGGCGGCCGTCCCGCCGCCCTCTCCTACGTCGTCGACCGGGTCACCGGTTCCGGCGTCGGCGGCGGCGTGATCGCCTTCGGCGCGGTCGTCGCCATCGCCTCGGTGGTGCTCGCCGTGATGTACGGCCAGACCCGGATCCTGCTGTCCATGTCCCGTGACGGACTCATCCCGCGCGTCTTCGAGAAGGTCTCGCCGCGGACCGCCACGCCGGTCGCCGGCACGCTGATCGTCGCCGTCGTCTTCGCGGTGCCGGCCGCCTTCGCGCCGCTGGACGCCGTGGTGAACCTCTGCACCATCGGCACGCTCGCCGTCATGGCCGCGGTCAACATCGCGGTGCTCGCGCTGCGCCGCCGCGAGCCCGACCTCGCCCGCACCTTCCGGGTGCCGCTGTACCCGGTCGTCCCGGTGCTCGGCGTCGGCTTCTGCCTGTACCTGATGTACGAGACGGGCGTGACGACCTGGATCCAGTTCGCGGTGTTCCTGGCGGTCGGGGCCGCCCTGTACCTGCTCTACGGGCGCCGGAACTCCCGGCTCGCCCGCGTCACTCCGCCGGACGCCGAGGAGCGGGTACCGCAGGCAGTCTGAACCAGACCGCCTTGCCCGACTCGGTCGGCCGGTGCCCGCAGGAGGAACTCAGGGCGCGGATGAGGAGCAGTCCGCGCCCGTGCTCCTGCCAGGGGTCGGGCGGCCCGCCGACCGGGCTGGTGAGGTCGCCGGGCGGGGCCGGGTCGGTGTCGTGCACCTCGACCCGGCAGCCCGACGGCATCAGCTCCACGACCAGCTCTATCGGCTTCTCGCCGGTGGTGTGCTCCACGGCGTTCGCCACCAGCTCGGCCGTGAGCAGCTCCGCGGTGTCGCAGTCCGCCCCGTGCTCCAGCTCGGCCAGCGCCGTGCGGACCAGGGCACGGGCCACCGGCACCGCGGCGGCGGTGTGCGGCAGCGCGACGCGCCAGGAGGCGGGGGCTGAGGGGAGTTCGTACAAGGCGGGTCCGTTCATGGAGCAGGACATCCTGCTTTCAACCTTATGAATGGTACGGCGCCGCTTTCCGGAGACGTCCGAGGGGCACCGCGGGAGGCACCGTCGCCCCCTCGCCGGACGGCTTACCCAGGTGAACGCGGGCTTGCGCACCGCCGCTCCCGCCGTTACGCCGGTGTGGACGATCTGTGACGGATGTAACCGGCCCAGGTCACCTCCGGGCCCCTCACCAGGGTCCTACCCCGTCGGCGTATCGCGCACTCATGACGACGGTCACGAATGAGTGATAGCTTCGTGGGGTAGAGCTCAGTGAGGCAGTGCCCGCCCGAGGAGGCCGCCCGTCATGAGTCCCTTCACCGGCTCCGCCGCCCGCACCCCGCGCTGGGAGCATCTGCGCGTCGAGGTCTCCGACGGCGTCGCCACCGTCACCCTGGCCCGTCCCGAGAAACTCAACGCGCTCACCTTCGGCGCCTACGCCGACCTGCGCGACCTGCTCGCCGAGCTGTCCCGGGAGCGGTCCGTCCGGGCGCTGGTGCTGTCCGGTGAGGGCCGCGGCTTCTGCTCCGGCGGTGACGTCGACGAGATCATCGGCGCCACCCTGGCCATGGACACCGCCCAGCTCCTGGACTTCAACCGGATGACCGGACAGGTGGTCCGCGCGATCCGCGAGTGCCCGTTCCCGGTGATCGCCGCCCTGCACGGCGTGGCGGCCGGCGCCGGCGCGGTCCTGGCCCTGGCCTGCGACTTCCGGATCGCCGACCCCACCGCCCGCCTCGCCTTCCTCTTCACCCGCGTCGGCCTGTCCGGCGGCGACATGGGCGCGGCCTACCTGCTGCCCCGCGTCGTCGGCCTGGGCCACGCCACCCGCCTGCTGATGCTCGGCGACCCGGTCCGTGCCACCGAGGCGGAGCGCATCGGCCTGATCAGCGAGCTGACGGAGGAAGGCCGGGCCGACGAGGCGGCCGGGCAGCTCGCCCGGCGCCTGGCACAGGGCCCGGCCCTGGCCCACGCCCAGACCAAGGCCCTGCTGACGGCGGAGCTGGACATGCCCCTGGCGGCGTCGGTGGAGCTGGACGCGGCGACCCAGGCGCTCCTGATGAACAGCGAGGACTACGCCGAGTTCCACGCCGCGTTCACAGAGAAGCGCCCTCCCAAGTGGAGCGGACGGTGACAGCCGCATCCTCGAAGACGCGGGGAACTGCGCGACAAGCCACGAACGAGCGGCACCCGCACACCACCCCCGGCCTGGCCCGGCGCGTCGCGGTCGTCGGCGGCGGCCCCGGCGGCCTCTACGCCGCCGCCCTCCTCAAACGCCTGGACCCCGCCCGGGAGGTCACCGTCTGGGAGCGCAACCCCCCGGACGCCACCTTCGGCTTCGGCGTCGTCCTGTCCGACGAGACCCTCGGCGGCATCGAGCACGCCGACCCGGAGGTCCACGAGGCCCTGCAGAAGGACTTCGTCCGCTGGGACGACATCGACATCGTCCACCGCGGCACCCGGCACACCTCCGGCGGCCACGGGTTCGCCGCACTGGGCCGGCAGCGCCTGCTGGAGATCCTGCACGCCCGCTGCCGCGACCTCGGCGTCGACCTGCGCTTCACCGCCGAGGCCCCACAGGACCTCGCGCGGACCCACGACCTGGTCATCGCGGCCGACGGCGTCCACAGCACCACCCGCGAGCGGCACGCGGACGTCTTCCGTCCCCGGATCACCCGCCACCGCTGCCGCTACATCTGGCTCGCCGCCGACTTCGCCTTCGACTCCTTCCGCTTCGAGATCGCCGAGACCGAGCACGGCGTGATGCAGCTGCACGGCTACCCCTACTCCCCGCACGCCTCGACGGTGATCATCGAGATGCGCGAGGAGGTCTGGCAGGCCGCCGGCCTGGACGAACTCGGCGAGAGCGAATCCGTCGAACGCTGCGCCAAGATCTTCGCCGACGCGCTGGACGGCCGCCCGCTGAAGTCGAACAACTCCACGTGGACCACGTTCCGCACGGTGGTCAACGACCGCTGGTCGCACGGCAACGTCGTCCTCCTCGGCGACGCCGCCCACACGGCCCACTTCTCCATCGGCTCGGGCACCAAGCTCGCCGTCGAGGACGCCCTCGCCCTGGCGGCCTGCCTGAGCGAGCACCCCACGCTGCCCGATGCCCTGGACGCCTACGAGGCGGAGCGGCGTCCCGTCGTGGCCTCCACGCAGCGCGCCGCCCGGGCCAGCCTGGAGTGGTTCGAGAACCTCGCCCTGTACCTCGGCCAGCCGCCGCGCCAGTTCGCCTTCAACCTGCTCACCCGCAGCCGCCGCGTCACCCACGACAACCTGCGGCTGCGGGACGCCCGTTTCACGGAGGCGGTGGAGCGCGAGTTCGGCTGCCCGCCCGGCACGCCCCCGATGTTCACCCCGTTCCGGCTGCGCGGCCTGACCCTGCGCAACCGGGTCGTCGTCTCGCCGATGGACATGTACTCGGCCGCCGACGGCGTCCCCGGCGACTTCCACCTGGTCCACCTGGGCGCGCGGGCGCTGGGCGGGGCCGGGCTGGTGATGACGGAGATGGTGTGCGTCAGCGAGGAGGGCCGGATCACGCCCGGCTGCACCGGCCTGTACAGCGGCCGGCAGGCCGAGGCCTGGAAGCGGATCACGAATTTCGTGCACGACCGGGCCCCGGGCACCGCGATCGGCGTGCAGCTCGGCCACAGCGGCCGCAAGGGCTCGACGAAACCGATGTGGGAGGGCATGGACGAGCCGCTGGACGACGGCAACTGGCCGCTCGTCGCCGCCTCCGCGCTGCCCTACAAGCCGGGCGGCCGGACGCCGCGGGAGCTGTCCCGCGCCCAGCTGACGGACCTCCGCGAGCAGTTCGCGGCCGCCGCCTGCCGGGCCGCCCGGGCCGGGTTCGACCTGCTCGAACTGCACTGCGCCCACGGCTATCTGCTCTCCGGCTTCCTCTCCCCGCTGACCAACCGCCGCACCGACGCCTACGGCGGCGCCCTGGACAAGCGGCTGCGCTTCCCGCTGGAGGTCTTCGACGCCGTGCGCGCCGTGTGGCCGGCGGAACGGCCCATGACGGTGCGCGTCTCGGCGACCGACTGGGCACAGGGCGGCACCACGGCCGAGGAGGCCGTCGAGATCGCCCGGGCCTTCGCCGCGCACGGCGCCGACGCCATCGACGTCTCCACGGGACAGGTGGTGGCCGACGAGCAACCCGAGTTCGGGCGCTCGTACCAGACGCCGTTCGCCGACCGGATCCGCCACGCGACCGGCGTCCCCGTGATCGCCGTCGGGGCGATCTCCTCCTGGGACGACGTCAACTCCCTGATCCTGGCGGGCCGCGCGGACCTGTGCGCCCTGGCCCGGCCCCATCTGTACGACCCGCACTGGACCCTGCACGCCGCGGCCGAACAGGGTTACACGGGCGGGGGAGCGGTGTGGCCCGCCCCCTACCGCGCGGGCAGCCGCCGGCCACGGACGGGACGCACGGACGCGCCGAAACCCCGGTTGAGCCTGTGAGCGGAGCTCCTACGAAGCACCCTCGCCGAAGTCGGTCTCCTCGGCCGTGGTGATCCGGGCGCCCATGTTGAGTTCCATCATCTCCAGGGCGGCGGAGGCCAGATGGGGATGGATGGAGGCGACGGCGTCCTTGGGGATCGTGACGTCCAGGTGCCGGATGTGGGCGTCCAGGGCGGAGTACAGCACGCACTGCTCGGTGACCTGGCCGGTCAGCACCACGTGACCGACGCCCAGGCTCCACAGCAGGTAGGCCAGGGGCGTCTCGTAGAAGACGGAGTGGCGGGCCTTCATCACGAAGAGCGACTCGTCGTCGGGCCGGATCGGCTCGATGAGGTTCGCGTGCGGCCGGGAGAGGGCGGTCTCGACCAGCTCCCCGTGGTGCGAGCGCCACCGCCCGAAGTTGTCGTTGGCGTAGATGACCGGCACGTCGGCCTCCCGGGCCCGGCCGATCAGGCCGGCGATGACCGGCACGACCTTCTCCACGGAGGGCAGCAGCAGTTCCGCGTCCTCGTGGTCGTACGTGTTGATCATGTCGACCACGATCAGCGCCGGCCGCTTGGGGCCCGACTGTTCTTCCATGGGAGCGTCTCCCGGTGTGCGGCGTGGGGTGCGGGGACGCGCCGGGTACCCGGGGGGCCGGGGGGACTAACAACACCGTACGGGCAGGTCACAGCCCCACGAATCCGGCCCCCGCGTCCCGCAGCCGCTCGTGCAGCCCCCGGAACACCTCCGCCGAGCGGGCCCCCGGCCAGTCCTCGGGCAGCAGCGCCGAGGGCAGGCCCGGGTCCGTGTACGGCAGGTGCCGCCAGGAGTCCAGGGCGAGGAGGTAGTCGCGGTAGGCCTCCTCCTCGGGGGTGCCGTCGCGCTTGTCCCAGTCGTGCAGCACGCGCTCGTGGCGGTCGAGGAAGGCCTCGTGCTCCTTGGCGATGGCGGCCAGGTCCCACCAGCGGGCCACGGCCTCGGCGGTCGGCGCGAAGCCCAGGTGGTCACCGCGGAAGAAGTCGACGTACGCGTCCAGCCGCAGCCGCTGAAGGGTGTGCCGGGTCTCCTCGTACAGCCGCGCCGGCGCGATCCACACGCCCGGGGCCGCTGTGCCGAAGCCGAGGCCGGCCAGCCTCGAGCGCAGCACGTGCCGCTTCTGCCGCTCCGACTCCGGCACGGAGAACACCGCGAGCACCCAGCCCTCGTCCTCCGGCGGGGCGGTCGCGTAGATGCGCCGGTCACCGTCGTCGAGCAGTTGACGGGCGTCCGGGGACAGGGCGTACCCGGCGGCGCCCTGCGCGGTGCGGGCGGGCACCAGCAGGCCGCGTCTCTTCAGCCGTGACACCGAGGAGCGCACGGAGGGGGCGTCCACGCCGACCGCGGCCAGGAGCCGGATCAGTTCGGCGACGGGCACGGGGCCCGGCGCGAAGCGCCCGTACGCGCCGTAGAGCGTGACGATGAGAGACCGTGGTGCATGCTGGTCGGACACGTTGATCATCTTAGGTCGTACGGATCACTAGGTCGTACGGATCAGTGCCGGTCCTCCTCAGCCGAGCCGCCCCCGGCCGCGCGCAGCCGGAAACGCTGGAGCTTGCCCGTGGCGGTGCGCGGCAGGGCGTCGAGGAAGACGATCTCGCGCGGGCACTTGTAGGGCGCCAGTTCGGCCTTGACGAAGGCGCGCAGCGCCTCGGCGTCCCGCGCGGCGCCCTCCTTGAGGACGGCGAACGCCACCACGACCTGCCCGCGCGCCTCGTCCGGGCGCCCCACGACCGCCGCCTCGACCACGTCCGGGTGCCGCAGCAGCGCATCCTCCACCTCGGGGCCCGCGATGTTGTACCCGGCCGAGATGATCATGTCGTCGGCGCGGGCGACGTAGCGGAACCAGCCGTCGGGCTCGCGGACGTAGGTGTCGCCGGTGATGTTCCAGCCATCGCGTACGTACTCCCGTTGCCGTGGGTCGGCCAGGTACCGGCAGCCGACCGGACCGCGCACGGCGAGCAGTCCGGGCTCACCGTCGGGCACCGGGTCGCCGTCCGGGTCCTGCACGCGCGCCTGCCAGCCCGGCACGGCCGTCCCGGTGGTCCCGGGCCGGATCCGGTCGTCGGCCGCGGAGATGAAGATGTGCAGCAGCTCGGTGGCGCCGATGCCGTTGATGATGCGCAGGCCCGTCCGTTCCCGCCAGGCCCGCCAGGTGGCCGCGGGCAGGTTCTCGCCGGCCGAGACGCAGCGGCGCAGGGACGACACGTCGTGGCCGTCCAGGTCCTCGAGCATGGCCCGGTAGGCCGTCGGGGCCGTGAACAGCACCGACACCCGGTGCCGGGCGATCGCCGGCAGCAGCTGCTTCGGCCCGGCCTGCTCCAGCAGCAGCGCGCTCGCCCCGGCCCGCAGCGGGAAGACCACCAGGCCGCCGAGGCCGAAGGTGAAGCCCAGCGGGGGGCTGCCGGTGAAGACGTCGTCGGGGCGCGGCCGCAGGACGTGCCGGGAGAAGGTGTCGGCGATCGCCAGGACGTCCCGGTGGAAGTGCATGCAGCCCTTGGGGCGGCCCGTGGTGCCCGAGGTGAAGGCGATCAGCGCCACGTCGTCGGCCGCCGTGCCGACGGCCTCGTAGGGGGTGCCGGGCGCGGGGCGGGCGAAGAGGTCGTCCGGGCCGTCACCGCCGTAGGTCGTGATGCGCAGGTCCGGGACCTCGGCCTTGGCGAGGTCGTCGACGGCCCGGATGTCGCACAGCGCGTGCCGGACCCGGGCGATCTCGCACATCGTGCTCAGCTCGTGCGGCCGCTGCTGCGCGAGCACCGTGACCGCCACGGCCCCCGCCTTCAGCACCGCCAGCCAGCAGGCGGCGAGCCGGGGCGTGGTGGGGCCGCGCAGCAGCACACGGTTGCCGGGGACGACGCCGAGCTCGCCGGTGAGCAGGTGGGCGACGTGGTCGACCCGGGCCCGCAGCTCGCCGTAGGTCCACCGCCCGCCCGCCGGGGTGAGGAACGCCGGGCGGTCGTCGGGCGGGCCGCCGAGCAGCTCGGCGGCGCAGTTGAGCCGGTCGGGGTAGCGCAGCTCCGGCAGGTCGAAGCGCAGTTCGGGCCACTGGTCCGGGGGTGGCAGATGGTCGCGCGCGAAGGTGTCGACATGCGCCGTGCGCCGTGCATCCATACGGTTCGCCCCCTTGGCGTGGGTGGCTCGCTCCTGGAGCGTATCGTGTTGGTGACGGCAGTCAACGGTTCGCGATAGCCTCGGAGTGGCCCAGCCGGAACGCAGGGTGGCGGAGAAGGGACCGGCGATGACCGCATTCTCGCTCGAACCCGCACAACTCGCCTGGTGCGCCGAGCTGCGCACCCTCGGCGCGGAGCGCCTGCGCCCGCACGCCGAGAAGGGCGAGCCCGGCCGGGTGAACCGCCCCCTGGTCGCCGAACTCGGCCGGGCGGGGCTGCTCGGCAGGCTGTTCACCTCCGGCGCGCTCGACCTGTGCCTGATGCGCGAGTCCCTCGCCCACGGCTGCACGGAGGCCGAGACGGCCCTGGCCCTCCAGGGCCTCGGCGCCCACCCCGTCCACCTGCACGGCACCCCGGAGCAACGGGACCGCTGGCTGCCGGGCGTGGCCGACGGCACCACGATCGCCGCCTTCGCGCTGAGCGAGCCGGGGGCGGGCTCGGACGCCGCCGCCCGCGCGCTGGCCGCGGTCCCCGACGGCCCGGCCCGCTGGCGTCTGACCGGTGAGAAGTGCTGGATCTCCAACGCCCCCGAGGCCGACTTCTACACGGTCTTCGCCCGCACCGGCCCGGATGGCGGAGCCCGCGGCGTCACGGCCTTCCTGGTGCCCGCCGACCGCCCGGGGCTGACCGGCCGCGGGCTGGACATGCTCTCCCCGCACCCCGTCGGCGCGCTCGACTTCGACGCCGTACCGGTCACCGCCGACGACGTACTGGGCGAGAGGGGCTCCGGGTTCCGCGTCGCCATGGGCACCCTCAACCTGTTCCGGCCCAGCGTCGGCGCCTTCGCGGTCGGCATGGCCCAGGCGGCCCTCGACGCCACCCTGGCCCACACCGCCGCCCGGGACGCCTTCGGCGGCACCCTGCGCGACCTGCAGGCCGTCTCCCACCAGGTCGCCGAGATGGCCCTGCGCACGGAGGCCGCCCGGCTGATGGTCTACGCGGCGGCCACCGCGTACGACGACGACGCCCCCGGCGTGCCCCGGCGCTCGGCCATGGCGAAACTGCTCGCCACCGAGACCGCCCAGTACGTCGTCGACACGGCCGTCCAACTGCACGGAGCCCGGGCGCTGCAACGCGGCCACCTGCTCGAACACCTCTACCGCGAGGTACGCGCCCCGCGCATCTACGAAGGCGCCAGCGAGGTGCAACGCGGCATCATCGCCAAGGAGTTGTACGCCCACCAGGAGGACCACCGGTGACCACCCAGCGCGTCAACCCGCCCCACCTGGCCCCGCCGGCCGGCTTCTCCCACGCCGTGGTGGCCTCCGGCTCGCGCGTGGTGTTCCTGGCCGGCCAGACCGCCCTCGACGGCGACGGCACGGTGGTCGGCGCGACCCTGCCCGAGCAGTTCGCGCGGGCCCTCGCCAACCTGCTCGCGGCGCTGGCGGCCGCGGGCGGCGCCCCGTCCGACCTCGCCCGGGTCACCGTCTACGCCACCGACGTCGAGGACTACCGCGCCCACGCGCCCCGGCTCGGCGAGATCTGGCGCGAGGCGGCCGGACGCGACTACCCGGCGATGGCGGTCGTCCAGGTCGTCCGCCTGTGGGACACGGAGGCCCTGGTGGAACTCGACGGCTTCGCCGTCCTGTCGTAAAGCCTGCCGTCCGGGCACGCCGCAGGCGGCTGATCCGGCAGGCGGCCGCCGTCCGGGCGGTGCCCCGGCGCCCGCGCGTCAGGCCGCGACGGTCAGGCCCTGCGCCGTGACCCGGTGGGGCTCCACCACCCGGCCGTCCGGCAGGAGCTCGCCGGTGTCGTCGAAGACGATGACGCCGTCGCACAGCAGGCTCCACCCCTGCTCGGGGTGGGCGGCGACGACGTGCGCGGCGGACGAGCCGGTCGCGGGGCACTGGGTCCGGTGGGCACACATGGCGCACCTCCACGTCGATAGGGCCGTGTGAAGCATTCCCATACCTCTTACGGACAGACGGTCCTCCCGTCTCGACCGCGGCGGAACGGGGTGCCGGCAAGTGTGACGAGTCCAGGACATCGCCGCGACCGTTCCACGACGGCCGGTGCGGACTCGCCACCGAAGGGGTGAGGGTCACGGACCCCGGCCCGAAGGGCCGGTACCAGTGGGGACCGGACATTCCACCTCATTCGGGAGGTTCCTCCTCATGCGTCCACGTTCCCTTCTCGGCGCCGCGGCCGGTGCCGCGCTGCTCCTGCTCACCGGCGCGGGCGCGGCCCCCGCCACCGCGTCCGCCGTGGCCGACAGCGTCACCGTCGACGCCGCCGGCCGGATCGCCGCCGACGGCACGGTCACCCTGACCGGCACCTACCGCTGCGCGAGCTCCAGCGGCCCGGTCTTCGTCAGCTCCTCCGTGAGCCAGGGCGTGTCCACCACCCGCTACGGCATCGGCGGCACCCGGGCCGTGTGCGACGGCGCCGAGCACCGCTGGGTGAACACGGGCCGTCCCATGCCCGGCTCCCTCGTGCCCGGCGCGGCCCGGGTCGAGGCCACGCTGATGGAACTGCGCCTCTTCGGCGGCCTGCCGCTGCCCAGCGTCCACGCCGCCTCGGACCAGGCGGTCACCCTGACCCGAGTCTGAGGTCGGGGACCCCGGCGGACCGGCGCGCGAGCCGCACACGCGGCCGCCGCCGGTCCGTCGCGCGTCGTCGACCAGGGGCTTCCTTGCGGGGGGTGGTGCGCCGCAGCCCTCGTTGACTGTTTAATTGCGAGGTCTGTGCAAAAGCCTGATGGAAGCAACAAGGGTGTGAGGTCACATGTCGACCCGTCGGATACGAGGGGCCGCCGCCACGGCGGCACTGGCCGCGGCGGTCACCGCCTGCTCCGCTCCCGGCGGCGGGGAAGGCGACGGCGCCGGGTCCGCGGCGTCGGTCGTCATCGGAGTGGCCACCGAGCCCGACACCCTCAACCCGCTGCTCGGCTACGGCAAGGACGGCAACTCCAAGATCTTCGACGGGCTCTTGGCCCGCGACGCCGAGCTGAAACTGAAGCCCGCCCTGGCGAAGGCACTGCCCGAGATCACCGACGGCGGCCGCACGTACACCTACACCCTGCGCGACGGCGTCGAGTTCAGCGACGGCGAGCCGCTCACCTCCGCCGACGTCGTCTACACCTACCGCACCGCGCTGGACGCGAAGACCAACAACACCTTCAAGAGCGAACTGGACGCCGTGAAGGAGGTCCGCGCGGACGGTGACGACAAGGTCGTCTTCACGCTGAAGTACCCCTACGCGCCCTTCGCCGCCCGCACCGTCCTGCCCGTCGTCCCCGAGCACATCGCGGGCAAGCAGGACCCGAACACCGGCACCTTCAACACCGAGCCCGTCGGCACCGGCCCGTACGTCCTCAGCGCGTGGAGCAAGGGCGAGAAGCTCACCTTCAAGGCCAACCCCCGCTACTGGGGCGGCAAGCCGAAGGTCACCTCCTTCACCATGGCCGTCATCGGCGACGACAACGTACGCGCCACCCGGCTGCGCTCCGGCGACCTCGACGGCGCCGTCCTGCCGCCCAACCTCGCCGCCACCTTCGAGCACGACGACGGCAAGCGCACTCACGAGGCCCGGTCCTACGACTTCCGCGCCGTCACCCTCCCCACCGCGAACGAGGTCACCGGCGACCGCGCGATCCGGCGCGCCCTCGACGCCGCCGTCGACCGCAAGGCCATGGTCGACAAGATCCTCGACGGCGCGGGCCGCCCGGCCTACGGCCCGCTGCCCGTCGACGACCCCGCCTTCACCCCGGACATCGAGCGCACCCGGGACCTGGACAAGGCCCGCGAGATCCTCGACGAGGCCGGCTGGAAGCCCGGCAAGGACGGCGTCCGCGCCAAGGACGGGCAGCGCGCCACCTTCACCCTGCTCTACCCCTCCGGCGACAAGGTCCGCCAGGACCACGCCCTCGCCTACGCCTCGGACGCCAAGGAGGCCGGCATCGAGGTGAAGGCCGAGAGCGCCACCTGGGAGGTCATCGAGCCGCGCATGAAGGACACCGCCGTCCTCGCGGGCTTCGGCAGCACCGGCGACCCCGACTTCGGCCTCTACACCCTGCTGCACTCCTCCCTCGCCGGCGACGGCTTCAACAACATGGCCCGCTACGACAACCCAACCGTGGACCGCGCCCTCGACGAAGGACGCCGCAGCCAGGACCCGGCCGAGCGCAAGGCCGCGTACGACAAGCTCCAGCGCGCCCTGGTGCGGGATCCCGGCTACACGTTCCTCACCCACATCGACCACCTCTACGTGCTGGCCGACCGCTGGGACGGGCTGAGCACCCAGCTGGAGCCGCACGAGCACGGCTTCGCCAGCGGCCCGTGGTGGAACATCGAGGACTGGCGGCCCGCACGGTGATCCGCCTGCCCTGGGCCGCGATGGCGCGGCTGGCGGGGCGGCGGGCGCTGTTCGCCGGCCCCGTCCTGCTCGTCGTCACCTTCGGCGTGTTCGCCATCGCCGCCGCCTCCCCGTTCGACCCCGTGAAGGCCTACGCAGGGACCGCCGCGCTCGGCGCGGACCGGCAGACCCTGGACCGGCTGCGCGAGAACCTCGGGGTGGACGAGCCGTTCGCGGCCCGATGGTGGCACTGGCTGACCTCCGCCCTCGGCGGCGACCTCGGCCACTCCACCGTCATGCGCCAGCCCGTCACCCAGGTCATCGGCGAACGGCTGGTGTGGTCGGCGCTGCTGTGCGCGGCCGCGTTCGCCGTCGCCGTGCTCGCCGGCACGGTCCTCGGCGTGCTCGCCGCCCGCCGCCCCGGCTCGGCGGTCGACCGGGCCGTCACCTCCCTCGCCTACACCCTGGAGGCGGCCCCGGTCTTCTGGATCGCGCTGCTGGCCGTCTGGCTGCTCGCCCTGCAGTGGGACGTCCTGCCGGCCGGCGGTCTGACCGACACCGGCAGCGAACAGGTCACCTTCGGGCAGGTCGCGAGCCATCTCGTCCTGCCCGCCGGGGTCCTGGCGGTGTCCCAGCTGCCCTGGTTCACGCTGTACGTGCGCCAGGGCGTCGGGGACGCCCTGGCCGAGGACCCGGTGCGCGGCGCCCGCGCCCGGGGCCTGAGCGAACGCACCGTCCTGCTCGGCCACGCCCTGCGCTCCGGGCTGCTGCCGGTGCTCACCCTCATCGGCTCCCGCGTGCCGGAACTCATCACCGGCGCCCTGCTCGTGGAGAGCGTCTTCAGCTGGCCGGGCATCGCCGCGGCCACCGTCGAGGCGGCCACCGCGGTCGACTTCCCGCTGCTCGCGGCCCTGACGACCCTGGCCACCGCCGCCGTGCTCGCCGGGAACCTGCTCGCCGACCTGCTGTACGGACTGTTCGACCCGAGGGTGAAGCTCAGTGACATGTGACGCACCCGCGCCCGCCGGCGCCCCGGAGGAGACCGAGTGGCGGTCGCACGGCCCGCGGCGCCGGTCCACCCGCACCCTGCGCGTGCGCACCTCCGCCGCGCTGGTGGCCCTCACCGTCCTGGCCGTGCTGCTCGTCCCGCCGCTGGTCCAGCTCGACCAGCAGGCCGTCGACCTGGCCGCCAAGCTGCGACCGCCCTCGTGGGCGCACCCCTTCGGCACCGACGACGTCGGGCGGGACCTGCTGCTGCGCTGCGTGTACGGGCTGCGGGTCTCGCTGCTCGTCGGAGTGGCGGCGGCCCTGACGGCGACCGTGGTCGGCACGGCCGTCGGCGCCGCCGCCGGGGCGCTGGGCGGCTGGGCCGACCGGGCGCTCATGCGGCTGGTCGACACCTTCTCGTCCGTGCCGCACCTGCTGCTCGGCATCTTCATCGTCGCCATGTTCCGGCCGGGTGTCTGGCCGGTGGTGATCTCCGTGGCCCTGACCCACTGGCTGTCCACGGCACGCATCGTCCGCGCCGAGGTGCTGTCCCTGCGGTCCCGGCCCTACGTCGACGCGGCCGTCTCGGGCGGGGCGTCGCGGTGGCGGGTGACCGTACGGCACCTGCTGCCGGCGGTGCTTCCGCAGGCCGCTCTCGCCGCCGTGCTGATGGTGCCGCACGCCATGTGGCATGAGTCGGCCCTGTCGTTCCTCGGGCTCGGCCTGCCGACGCACACCGCGAGTCTCGGCACCCTCATCCAGACCGCCCGCGGCTCCCTGCTCGCCGGCCAGTGGTGGCCGACCCTCTTCCCGGGCCTGTTCCTCATCGTCCCGACCCTCGCCGTCGCCGGCCTCGCCGGTGCGTGGCGGGAGCGGATCAACCCCCGTCACCGATCGGAGCTGATGCTGTGAGCACCGAGACCGACTCAGGGACCGGCCCCGCCGAGACGGTCGCCGCCACCGGCCGCGGCTTCGGGGCCGGGCCGGCCCCCGTGCTGTCCGTGCGGGGACTGTCCGTGCGGTTCCTGATGCCGGGTGGGCGTCGGGTCGCCGCTGTGACCGACGCCCGGTTCGACGTGGCGGCGGGGGAGTGCCTCGCCCTCATCGGGGAGAGCGGCTGCGGCAAGTCCGTGCTGGCCTCCGCCCTGCTGGGGCTGCTCCCCGGCAACGCGCAGACCGCCGGATCCGCCCTGCTCGGCGACCTCGACCTGCTCACGGCCGGCGAGCGCGTCCTGGCCCGGACCGTGCGCGGCCGGCTCATCGGCCTGGTCCCGCAGAGCCCGGCCGCCCACCTCACGCCCGTGCGCACCGTCCGCTCCCAACTGGAGGAGACGGTCGCCGCCCTGACCGCGACCCGGGGCCGGTCCGCCCTGCGCGCCGCGGCGGAGGCCGCCGCCGCACGGGCGGCCTTCCCCGCCGACCACCTCGACCGCCATCCCCACCAGCTCTCCGGCGGCCTGGCCCAACGGGCCGCCACCGCCCTCGCCCTGGTGGGCGGCGCACCCCTGCTGCTGGCCGACGAACCCACCACCGGACTCGACCGCGACCTCGTGGACCGCACCGTCGACGAACTGCGCCGGCACGTCGACGACCCCGCCACGACCGACGGCCGCGGACGCGCCCTGCTGATGATCACCCACGACCTGTCCGCCGCGGAACGCATCGCCGACCGGGTCGCCGTCATGTACGCGGGCCGGATCGTCGAACTGGCCGACGCCCGCGACTTCTTCGGCTCGCCCGGCCCCCGCCACCCCTACAGCCGCGGCCTCCTCCAGGCGCTGCCCGACCGGGCCTTCACCCCGATCCCCGGCATGCCGCCCGAACTCGGCGACCTCCCCGCCGGCTGCGCCTTCGCCGCCCGTTGCGACCGGGCCACCGACACCTGCGTCACCGGCGCCCCGCCGACCGGTACGGTCGCCTGCCACCACCCGTACGTGCCGGAGGACGTCCGTGCTTGAACTGCGTCGCGTCACCGCCGGATACGACCGGCACGCCCCGGTGGTCCGCGGTGTCTCCCTGACCGTGCAGGCGGGGGAGTCCGTCGGCCTGCTCGGGCCGAGCGGCTGCGGCAAGTCCACCCTGGCCCGGGTCGCGGCGCTGCTGCACCGTCCCGACGCCGGCACCCTCCTGCTCGACGGCGTGCCCGTCCGGCGCTGGCGCCACCGCGCCCCGCGCGAGCTGCGTACCGCCTTCGGGGTCGTCTTCCAGCAGGCCAGGCTCTCCGCCGACCCGCGGCTGCCGCTGGCCGACCTGATCGCCGAGCCGCTGCGCGCCACCGGCCGGGGCGGGCAGGCGGCGCAGCGGGTCGCGGAACTGGCCCCGGCCGTCGGCCTCACCGCCGACCTGCTGACCCGCCGGCCGCACGAGGTCAGTGACGGCCAGCTGCAACGGGCCTGCCTGGCGCGGGCGTTGGCCCTGCGGCCGCGCGTGCTGGTCTGCGACGAGATGACGGCCATGCTGGACGCCTCCACGGCCGCCGCCCTGGTCGCCGCCGTCGAGGACTACCGCTCCACGACCGGCGCCGCCCTGCTGGCCGTGGGGCACGACCGCACGCTGCTGCGACGCTGGTGCGACCGCACGGTCCACTGGGACGACCTGGGCTGAGCGGCGCTGCTTCCCGCCCGTGGGGCGGACGCCCGGCTTCGTCAGTGATCGTCCCAGTGGCCCTCGTGGGCGGCGTGCCGGTGGCCGTCGTGCACGTAGTCGGTGTGGTCACCGTGCCGTACGGCCTGGTGGCCGCAGCGGTCCCCGTGCTGGTGGTCGTGGTTGTGGTGCACCTCGTGGCCGTCGTGGCCGCACTCGTCGGCGTGGCCTTCGTGCATCCGGTGGATGTGGCCGTCGTGGGCGTAGTCGGTGTGGTCACCGTGGGGGAAGGCGAGGTGACCGCAGTCGTCGCCGTGCGTGTGGGCGTGGTCCCGGTGGGTGCGGTGTTCGGCGGTGGTCATGGCGGGGCTCCTTGCCTGTGCGCCGGGCCGCCCGGCGGACGCGGGGGCTTCCTGGCGACATCGACCTATAGCGGCTTCTGTGCCGATTGTCCCGGCGGCGGGCCGCCGTGCACCATTCGGCGGGAGCGCGGACGGGTGACCGGGCCGGGTGCGAGCCGCCGCGGCCGGCCCGCGGGCCGGGGATGACCGAGGCGGTCGTCGCACGAGCCGCCCCGGGCGGGCGGCCGCGCTCAGCGGACCGCCACGACCACGCAGCTGTCGCCGTACTGCCACACCGGGCCCGCCGTGCGGAAGCCGGCCTGCCGGAGCAGCTCGAGGTGGGCGGGCAGGGAAAGCTCGGCGGGGCGGCCGCCGCCGGCGGCCTCCTCCCGGCGGTCGCGGTCGGCCAGCAGGTCCGTCAGCTCCGGGTCACGGGCGGCGCCGGCCCACCAGGAGTCCCAGTCCTCCTGCGCGAACACCCGCTGCCGGACGGCCCGGCACCGCCCGACGTGCGCGGCGATCGCGGCCGGGCCCCCCTCGCCCTGGGGCAGGTGGTCGCCGTTGACCAGGACGCCCCCGGGCCGCAGCGCGGCGGCGAGCTGCCGGTACACGGCGGACAGGGTGTCCCGGTCGAGGTAGTGCAGGGCCGTGGTGGAGACGGCCGCGTCCAGGGGCCGGTCCAGGTCCAGGGCCCGCAGCCAGCCGGGCGCGCCGATCTCCGCGTCCACGTAACGGGCCGCGTCCGGGTGGTGGGTGCGGCCCAGCTCCAGCAGCAGCGGATCGCGGTCCACGGCCACCACCTCGGCGTCCGGCAGCCGCCGGACCAGCCGGGCGGCCAGCGAACCCGGTCCGCAGCCCAGGTCCACGACCAGCGGCCGTGCCGCACGGCCCGCCGTCACGTGCTCGACGACGTCGGCGATCACGGTGAACCGCTCCTCGCGGTCGACGGCGTACCGCTGCTGCTGCAGTTCCCAGCGCTCCACCCACCGCTGCGCCGTCGCCAGACTCAGCCCCATCCGCCTCGCGCCACCTAGCCGTCTCGCCCCGACCCTTGCCGGCCCGAGCCTACAGGTGGAAACGGTTCCCATTACGCACTGCCGCCGCCGTCACGCGAGTGAGGCGAGAACGGACAGCAGCCGGTCGATCTCCTCCTCGGTGTTGTACACGTGCAGACTCACCCGGACCGAACCGGTCCGCTCGCCGGCGTCGCCCTGGCAGAGGTGGTCGGAGCGGACCATGAAGCCGTGGCTGAACAGCACGAAACCCAGGTCCCCCGAGTCCACGGCCCGGTGCCGCAGCGTCACGATCCCCCGCCGGCGCTGCACCGCCGAGTCGGCGGCCAGACTCAACGGGCAGCCCAGCACCTCGTAGGCGTCCAGGCCGCGCAGGCCCTCGGTGAGCCGGGCGGCCAGGTCGACCGTCCAGCGCTCGACGCGCTCCACCCCGGCCGCGTCCAGCCAGTCCAGGGCCGCCTCCAGGGAGGCGACGCCCACGGTGTTCGGCGTGCCGCTCCATCCGCCGGGCGTGAAACGCGGCCCGCGCTCCTGCCGTGCCCACACCGCCCCGGAGCCCGGCAGGGCCAGCGCCTTGTGCCCGGAGAACACCACGAAGTCCACGTCCAGGTCGTCCACGGACAGCGGCACATGACCGACGCCCTGGGCCGCGTCGAGGCAGATCACCGCCTCCGGGCCGACCGCCCGGCGGATGCGGTGCACGTTCATGTCGCCGCCGTACACGTGGTGCACATGGGTGGCGGCGACGAACCGGGTCCGCGGTCCGGCCCGTTCGGCCAGCGCGCGGTGGTCGTAGTCCCACGAGCCGCTCTGGTACGGCATCGGCACGACGTGCACCCGTACGCCTTCGCGGGCCAGTTGGCGCCGGGCCTCCAGCCAGGGCTCGATGTTGGCCCGGTGGTCGGCCCCGGGCACGACGATCTCGTCGCCGTCCCGCAGGAACCCGGGCAGCCAGTCCCGCGCGATCGTGCGCAGCCCCTCGGTCGTGCCGCTGGTGAAGTGCACGGCCGACCGCTCGGCACGGGTGTCCCCGAGAAACCGGGCGACCCGCTCCCGGGTGCGCTCCACCAGCTCCGTCGTCCGGTTGGCCCAGGTGTACGTGCCGCGCGCGGCGTTGGCGTTCGAAGTGGTCAGATACGTCTGCACCGCGTCCAGCACCGCCTGCGGCTTCTGCGAGGTGGCCGCGCTGTCCAGGTACGCCAGTTCCGGGTGCCCGGCGACGATGGGGAACTGGGCGCGCAGCTCCCGCTGCCACGCGCGCAGGTCCTCGCAGATGGTGGGTGCCGTCATGGTCAGTCCCGCACCAGGGGCGCGCCCGCGTCCCGCCAGGCGATGATGCCGCCGGCCAGGCTGCGCACGTCCGGGTGGCCCATGCGGGTCAGCAGCGCCGCGTACCGGGCGGACTGCTCACCGACCGGGCAGGCCAGCAGGACCGGGCGGCTGCGGCTGAACGGCAGCCCGCCGCGGGCGAGTTCGGCGAACAGCTCGTCGACGATGTTGACCGATCCGTCGATGTGCAGCGCCGCGTAGGCGAACGGGCTGCGCAGGTCGACCACGAGCGGAGCGCCCGTTTCGATCCAGCGCCGGGCCTCGTCCACGGTGACCGTCGCCGCCCCGGCGACCTCGGCCTCGGTCAGGTCCGCCGCCGAGTTCCGCCGGGCCGGCCGCCCCAGCAGATCGGGCCGGCGCTCCCTGACGTAGCCGAGGTAGCTCTCCACGCGGTCGCAGACGATGAACACCGCCGTGCGCCGGCCGGCCGACCCCTCGTCCAGGGCGCGCAGGTGGCGTACGGCGCCGAAGTAGGCCGCGCCGCCGGTCGGCCCGCCCAGGATGCCGCAGCGGCGGTTCAGCGTGAGCATCCCCTCGATGGCCTCGTCCGCCGTCACCGCCTCCATCGTGTCGTACGTCCCGGGGTCGAACAGGCCGACCTCCTGCACCTCGTCGATGGTGCGGATGCCGGGGATGAAGTCCGACTTGGCCGCGACCAGGCCGACCACGCGCACCGACGGGTCCTCCTCGCGCAGCGCCCGGGCGACGCCGGTGGACGAACCCGCCGTGCCCACGCAGGCGACGAACCAGTCCGGGACCCGGCCGTCCAGGTCCTTGACGATCTCGGGGCCGGTTCCGGTGAGATGCGCCTCGGTGTTGCGGTGGTTGAAGTACTGATCGGTGTGCAGGTACGAGTCGCCCGACGCGGACAGGGTCCGGTGGAACAGGGTCAGCGGGTCGTCCGTCGCGGTCGGGTCCAGGCACTCGCTCTGGCCCGGCAGTTCCTCGATCTGTGCGCCGAGCAGCAGCAGGAGGTCCTTGATCTCCGGCACCCGCATGCGGTTGGTGACGCTCCGGAAGCCCAGGCCGTGCATGCCCGCGATGACCGCCAGGGCCTTCGCCGTGTTGCCGCTGGACAACTCGACCACCTGGCTGCCCCGTTCGACCGCCTCGGCCAGCAGCGGCTCCGCCATGCTCCAGGCGGCCCGGTCCTTCACCGAACCGAAGGGGTTGAGCATCTCCAGCTTGGCGTACAGGTCGATGTGGCGCAGCCCGTGCACGGCCGGGTCGATCCGCACCAGCGGAGTGTTGCCTATCGCCTCGGTGATGCTGTCGTACCTCACTGGACTCCCCCCGAGGGCGTGATCGGCCAGAACTGCTCGTCGAGACACCACCGCCACGCGTCGCCGTCCTGCCAGGCGGCCACTTTCCGTGCGGCGGGCTGCAGTTGGGCGCCGGTGGCGTGGAAGTCCATCGCGTACCCGGCGGTGTTGGCGAAGGCCAGCAGGTCGCCCGGTTCGGGGCGGCGCGGCAGGAACACCGTGCGCCGGGTGATCAGGTCCGACTCCAGGCACAGACTCCCGAAGAGGTGGACCGCGACGGGCCCGTCGCCGGCTCCGGCGGCGCTCCTGGGGACGACGACCGGGTCCACCAGCACGCCGTGGTCCTCCAGGGCGACGTCGTCCGCCTTCGCGGCCAGCCGCACGAGCAGGGGGCCGCCGCCGTCCTGGGTGCGCACCTCCAGCACACGCGCCAGCGTCAGCCCGCACTGGTCCAGCAGTGCCCGGCCGGGCTCGGTGTGCAGGTCGTACAGGTGCTCCAGCAGCAGCGAGGCCAAGGGCCGGCCGCCCAGTGACGCGGCGGGCCGGCCGAGCAGCTCGTCCAGGTAGGCCGCGCCCGCGACGGGCCGGTACGCCGGGTACAGGCCGAGCGCGCCGCGCAGGGTGCCGGACTCCTCGCGCAGCCCGTACCCGTGACCGCCCCAGGTCAGCGGCGGGCGGCGGCCCAGGACGGCCGCGGTGAGCTCCGTCGTGTACGCGTCCCACTGCTCCCGCTCGGCGAGATAGCTGACCCCGAACCCGCCGCCGATGTCGACGGCGCGGGGCCGCAACCCCCGGCTGCGGAACGCCTCCAGCGCCGCCAGGCACCCCTCCAGGGCGACGGCCTTCTCCGCGACGCTCGTGGTGTCCAGGTGGAACGCCACCCCGGCCGGCTCCACCGCGTCGCCGTGCCGCTCGACCGCCTCCAGGAGCACCTCCGACTCCCGTACAGGCGTGCCGAACCGGCTGCGCCGGCTGAGCACCCGGACCCCCGGCGCCTCGAACCCCGACAGTCTCAGCATCACCGGCACCGGGGGCAGCGCGTGTTTGCGCACGAGCGCGGCCAGCTGCTCCAGTTCCGCGGCGGAATCGGCGCTGACGGTGACGCCCGTGCGGGCCGCCAGCCACAGGAACTCGGGGTTCTTGGGGCCCGTGGCCGTGATGCGCCGCGCGTCGAACCCGGCCCCCAGCGCGTGCTGCAGCTCGCCGAGGGAGGCGACGTCCACCCCCGCGTCCGTGGCCGCCAGCCGCCGCAGCAGGGCGCTGGAGCGGCTCGCCTTGTGGGCGTAGAAGATCTGCCCCGGCAGCCGGTGCGCCCGGTACACGGACCGGAAGCTCTCCACGTTCTCCGCGATCTGGTCGGGCACCACGATGTGCAGGGGCGAGCCGAGGGCGTCCGCGAGCGAGTGCAGCGTCCCGTGCGCCGCCATGAGCGACCGGAGCCGTGGCTCCAGCCGTGGTGCGAGGTACAGAGGCTCCGGCTGTGGTTCGACGTACAAGGGCCGGCCGTCCATGCGCGCTCCCTCCCCTGAAGCCGCTGGGCCCGCTGTCCGGGCACGTCGGACACTCCCCGTGTGTCGCCGTATGACCCCTATCCATTCCCCGGTCGCTTTACGCCCTGCGCGGCCCGGGCCCGCCGCCGCGCCGGTGTGAAGCGGATCACGGGCCGGGCCGGGGCGCGCGCCGGGCGTGAGGGGGCGGTCGCCGCGGCGCGGCGGGTCCGTGCGAACGCGCCCCGGCGCCTCCCCGGGCCGCGCGCATGCGCCTGCCCACCCGGGGTACTCCGGGTGTCCGGGACCGGCCCCGACCTGCCCGAGGAGGCCCGTGCACTGGCACCCGCTGCGAGTCACCGCACCCGTCAAGCAGCACGTCTTCGGCGGCCGGGCCATCGCCGAGCGGCTCGGCCGCACCGGACTGCCCGACGGCCCGATCGCCGAGACGTGGGAGGTCAGCGACGTCGAGGGCGACGCCTCGACCGTCCTGGACGGCCCGCTGGCCGGACGCACCCTGCGGCAGATCGTGGCCGAGCACCCCGGAGAGCTGCTGGGCCCCCGCCTGCGGCCGGGGCCCCGCTTCCCCCTCCTCACCAAGTTCATCGACGGCCGCGGCGCGCTGCCGGTGCACCTGCACGCCGACGACGCCACCGCGCGGCGCCTGGAGGGCGAGCCCAACGGCAAGACGGAGGCGTGGCACGTCCTGGACGCCGCACCGGGAGCCACCGCCCTGGTCGGGGTCCGCCCCGGCGTGGACCGGGACACCCTGCACCGGGCGCTGCTCGCGCAGGACTTCGACGCCGTCATGCGGCGCCTGCCGGTCCGCGCCGGACAGACCGTCTACATCCCCGGCGGCACCCTGCACAGCTTCGGCCCCGGCACCCTCGTGTACGAGATCGAGCAGACCTCGGACATCCAGCAGCACGCCATGCGCAACCGCATGGAGGACGGCTCGCCCGTGCCCGACGACGAGTGGCACGACAACCTCGGCCGCCTCCTCGACGAGTGGCGCCCCGGCCCCCGGCCCGAGTTCCACCCGGGCCTGAGCGTCCCCGTGGCCGACGGCGTCGTGCGCACCGTCCTGTGCGCGGGCCCGTACTTCGCCCTGGAGCGCTGGTCCGCCGCGGCGGCGACGCCCCTGGTGCACCGCTTCTCCACCGTGCGGATCCTCACCAACGCCGGCGCCCCGGTCACCGTGACCGCCGGCTCCTTCACCGGAACGCTGGAGCGCGCCCGCACCCTGCTGCTCCCGGCGGCCCTGGAGGAGGTCCGGATCGAGGGCCCCGCCGACGTCCTGCTCGGCCACGTCCCCGACCTGGAGCGCGACATCCGCGCCCCGCTCCTGGCCGCCGGGCACGGCACGGCCGCGGTGGCCGCGCTCGGGGAGGGCCTGGAGCCGCGCTAGGACGCGCGGGTCGCGCACGCAGTCCGGGGCCGGTCAGGCGGGGGCGTCGTACACCAGGAGCCCGTCGTCGCGCAGACGGGCCCCCGGCGTCGGACGGTGGGCGTTCAGGCGCCCGTCGTGCATCAGGTGCAGGACCGGCACGCCCCGGGCGAGCACGGCGAAGTCGGCGATCAGCCGCCGGTGACAGCGCCACCAGACCGCTTCGCTGCACATCACGGCGGTCCGGGCACCGGCCGCCTCACGCAGCAGCCGGTCCATCGCGGCGACGAACCCGGGGGAGCGGGTGTGGGCGGCGTACCCGCGGAAGGACTCGTTGCGCCAGACGACGTCCGGGCTGTCCTGCGGCAGCGGACGGAAGCCCCCGAGGTCGCGCTCCCACCGGTACGCGACACCACCGTCCGGCAGCCACTCGGCGAGCCGCTCCCGCAGCAGGTCGGGGTCGCGCCGGCTGCCGGGGGCGGTGCGCACGTCCACGAGCGCGGCGACACCGGCCCCCCGCAGCAGCTCGAGGATCCGCTCCCGCCCGGCGGTGCTGTGCCCGAAGGTCACCAGAGGTGTGTCCACGGTGTCGGACTATCCCGTTCGGGCGGGCGCACACGTGGTCGCCCACACCGCCGGCGGACGGGGCGACGTGCCGTCAGATGTCCCGGAACGTCTCGATCTGCGCCCCGATCGAGTTCAGCCGCTCCGCCAGATCCTCGTACCCCCGGTTGATGACGTAGACGTTGCGCAGCACCGACGTGCCCTCGGCCGCCATCATCGCCAGCAGGACGACGACCGCGGGACGCAGCGCGGGCGGGCACATCATCTCGGCGGCACGCCAGCGGGTCGGTCCCTCGACCAGGACGCGGTGGGGGTCCAGCAGCTGGAGCCGGCCGCCGAGGCGGTTCAGGTCGGTGAGGTAGATGGCGCGGTTGTCGTAGACCCAGTCGTGGATGAGGGTCTTGCCCTGGGCGACCGCCGCGATGGCCGCGAAGAACGGGACGTTGTCGATGTTCAAGCCGGGGAACGGCATGGGGTGGATCTTGTCGATGGGCGCCTCCAGCTTGGAGGGCCGGACGGTGAGGTCCACCAGCCGGGTGCGGCCGTTGTCGGCGAAGTACTCCGGTGTGCGGTCGTGGTCGAGGCCCATCTCCTCCAGGACCGCCAGCTCGATCTCCAGGAACTCGATGGGCACCCGGCGCACCGTCAGTTCCGACTCCGTCACCACGGCCGCGGCCACCAGGCTCATCGCCTCGACCGGGTCCTCGGAGGGGGAGTAGTCCACGTCCACGTCGATGGTCGGCACGCCGTGCACGGTGAGCGTGGTGGTGCCGATGCCGTCGACCTTGACGCCCAGCGCCTCCAGGAAGAAGCACAGGTCCTGGACCATGTAGTTGGACGAGGCGTTGCGGATGACGGTGGTGCCGTCGTGCCGGGCGGCCGCCAGCAGCGCGTTCTCGGTCACCGTGTCGCCGCGTTCGGTCAGCACGATGGGCCGGTCCGGGACGGTCGAGCGGTCCACCTGGGCGTGGTACTGCCCCTCCGTCGCGGCGATGTCCAGGCCGAACCGGCGCAGCGCGATCATGTGCGGCTCGATCGTGCGCGTGCCGAGGTCGCAGCCGCCGGCGTAGGGCAGCTTGAAGTGGTCCATGCGGTGCAGCAGCGGACCGAGGAACATGATGATCGAGCGGGTGCGGCGGGCCGCGTCGGCGTCGATCGAGGCGAGGTTCAGCTCGGCCGGCGGCACGATCTCCAGGTCGACGCCGTCGTTGATCCACCGGGTGCGCACACCGATGGACGCCAGCACCTCCAGGAGGCGGTAGACCTCCTCGATGCGGGCCACGCGGCGCAGCACCGTGCGCCCCTGGTTGAGCAGCGAGGCGCACAGCAGCGCCACGCACGCGTTCTTGCTCGTCTTCACGTCGATGGCGCCGGACAGGCGCCGCCCGCCGACGACCCGCAGGTGCATCGGACCGGCGTAGCCGAGGGACACGATCTCGCTGTCGAGCGCTTCCCCGATCCGCGCGATCATCTCAAGGCTGATGTTCTGATTGCCGCGCTCGATCCGGTTGACGGCGCTCTGGCTGGTGCCGAGCGCCTCCGCCAGCTGCGACTGGGTCCAGCCCCGGTGCTGCCGGGCGTCACGGATGAGCTTGCCGATGCGTACGAGGTAGTCGTCTGCCATGGGGCCGAGGTTATCTCAGATATGAGATGGCGCCTGCCCGGGGGTCCGTTCGGGTGACGAACCGTCAACCCCGCCCGGCCGTCTCAGTGTCGCGACGTGCGCGTGGTGCGCCGCCAGCCGAAGGGTCCCGGCAGGTCCATCGACGTCGTGCGGCGTCCGGTACTGCTGCGGGTGTAGCGGGGGCCGTTCTTGCCGCCGCCGGTGGTGATGGACCAGGAGCGCTTGTTGATGTTCAGCCGCACCCCCGGAAGAATCCGGAAACTCTTGCGGAACGTGAGGGGCATTCAGGGCCTCCTTCCGGTGTTCACCGGGCCCATCCCGGTCCCGTTCGCTTACCCCGGGTTCCCGGATGGATGGCAGGCGGGATCCGGCCCGTCCCACATCTCGTCGGGTCAGGGCATGACCATCCGGCCCTCGTGTACTAGAGTTATCTCGACATCGAGATATCTGCCGAGAAGCACCGCACGCCGCCACTCGGTAAGGGTTACCTAACTTAGCCTTACCTTAGCGGATCGGTCGAGATGCCGTGGCGGCAGGATCGTGGTGGTACGCGCACATCAATGAAGGAGACTGTCGTGTCGGCGAACAGCTTCGACGCCCGCAGCACGCTGCAGGTGGGCGACGAGTCGTACGAGATCTTCCGGCTGGACAAGGTGGAGGGCTCGGCCCGCCTCCCCTACAGCCTCAAGGTCCTGCTGGAGAACCTGCTCCGCACCGAGGACGGCGCGAACATCACCGCCGACCACATCCGTGCCCTCGGCGGATGGGACTCGCAGGCCCAGCCCAGCCAGGAGATCCAGTTCACGCCGGCCCGCGTGATCATGCAGGACTTCACCGGCGTGCCCTGTGTCGTGGACCTCGCCACCATGCGTGAGGCCGTCAAGGAGCTGGGCGGCGACCCGGCGAAGATCAACCCGCTCGCGCCCGCCGAGCTGGTCATCGACCACTCCGTCATCGCCGACAAGTTCGGCACCAACGACGCGTTCAAGGTGAACGTCGACCTGGAGTACGGCCGCAACAAGGAGCGCTACCAGTTCCTGCGCTGGGGCCAGACCGCCTTCGACGAGTTCAAGGTCGTCCCGCCGGGCACCGGCATCGTCCACCAGGTGAACATCGAGCACCTGGCCCGGGTCGTGATGGTCCGCGACGGCAAGGCCTACCCGGACACCCTGGTCGGCACCGACTCGCACACCACCATGGTCAACGGCCTCGGCGTGCTCGGCTGGGGCGTCGGCGGCATCGAGGCCGAGGCCGCCATGCTCGGCCAGCCGGTCTCCATGCTCATCCCGCGCGTCGTCGGCTTCAAGCTCACCGGTGAGCTGCAGCCCGGCACGACCGCCACCGACCTCGTGCTGACCATCACCGAGATGCTCCGCAAGCACGGCGTCGTCGGCAAGTTCGTCGAGTTCTACGGCGAGGGCGTCGCCGCGACCTCCCTGGCCAACCGCGCCACCATCGGCAACATGTCGCCGGAGTTCGGCTCCACCGCCGCGATCTTCCCGATCGACGACGAGACCCTGAACTACCTCAAGCTCACCGGCCGCTCCGAGCAGCAGGTCGCGCTCGTCGAGGCGTACGCCAAGGAGCAGGGCCTCTGGCTGGACCCGAAGGCCGAGCCGGACTTCTCCGAGAAGCTGGAGCTCGACCTGTCCACGGTCGTGCCCTCCATCGCCGGCCCGAAGCGCCCGCAGGACCGCATCGAGCTGTCCCGCGCCGCCGAGCAGTTCGCCGCCGACGTGCTCAACTACGTCGACGCCGACGTCACCGGCGGCGACGACCGCAAGGCGGGCGTCCCGCAGCAGGAGCAGCCGCACGGCGTGCAGTCCCCGGTCGACGAGGCGTCCGCCGAGTCCTTCCCGGCCTCGGACGCCCCGGCCTACGGCAGCGACGACAACGGCGCCGGCGCCCCGCAGCACTCCGCCGTCGTGGCCGGCCCCGGCCCGTCCAACCCGGTCCGCGTCACGGCCCCCGACGGCTCCTCCTACGAGCTGGACCACGGCGCGGTGACGGTCGCGGCCATCACCTCCTGCACCAACACCTCCAACCCGTACGTCATGGTCGCCGCCGCCCTGGTGGCCAAGAAGGCGGTGGAGAAGGGCCTGACCCGCAAGCCGTGGGTCAAGACCACCCTCGCCCCGGGTTCCAAGGTCGTCACCGACTACTTCGAGAAGGCGGGCCTGACCCCCTACCTCGACAAGGTCGGCTTCAACCTCGTCGGCTACGGCTGCACCACCTGCATCGGCAACTCCGGCCCGCTGCCGGAGGAGGTCTCCAAGGCCGTCAACGACCACGACCTCGCGGTCACCTCGGTCCTGTCCGGCAACCGCAACTTCGAGGGCCGGATCAACCCCGACGTCAAGATGAACTACCTGGCGTCCCCGCCGCTGGTCGTCGCCTACGCGCTGGCCGGCTCCATGAGGGTCGACATCACCAAGGACGCCCTGGGCACCGACCAGGACGGCAACCCGGTCTTCCTGAAGGACATCTGGCCTTCCGAGGCCGAGGTGAACGACGTCGTCGCCAACGCCATCGGCGAGGACATGTTCGCCAAGTCCTACGCGGACGTCTTCGCGGGCGACGCCCAGTGGCAGGCGCTGCCGATCCCGACCGGCGACACCTTCGAGTGGGACAGCGAGTCCACCTACGTGCGCAAGCCCCCGTACTTCGAGGGCATGACGATGGAGACCACCCCGGTCTCCGACATCTCCGGCGCCCGGGTGCTCGCCAAGCTCGGCGACTCGGTCACCACCGACCACATCTCCCCGGCCGGTGCCATCAAGGCCGACACCCCGGCCGGCAAGTACCTCACCGAGCACGGTGTGGAGCGTCGTGACTTCAACTCCTACGGCTCGCGCCGAGGCAACCACGAGGTCATGATCCGCGGCACGTTCGCCAACATCCGCCTGCGCAACCAGATCGCGCCGGGCACCGAGGGCGGCTACACCCGCGACTTCACCCAGGACGGCGGCCCGGTCTCCTTCATCTACGACGCCTCGCAGAACTACCAGGCCGCCGGCATCCCGCTGGTCGTCCTGGCCGGCAAGGAGTACGGCTCCGGCTCGTCCCGCGACTGGGCGGCCAAGGGCACCGCGCTCCTCGGCGTCAAGGCCGTCGTCGCCGAGTCGTACGAGCGCATCCACCGCTCGAACCTCATCGGCATGGGCGTGCTGCCCCTGCAGTTCCCCGAGGGCCAGAACGCCGAGTCCCTCGGCCTGACCGGCGAGGAGACGTTCTCCATCACCGGCGTCACCGAGCTGAACGACGGCACCACCCCGCGCACGGTGAAGGTCACCACCGACACCGGCGTCGAGTTCGACGCGGTCGTCCGCATCGACACCCCGGGTGAGGCGGACTACTACCGCAACGGCGGCATCATGCAGTACGTGCTGCGCAGCCTGATCCGCAAGTAGGCGGACCGGCACAGCAGTTGGGCCGCGCTCCCGGTGACCGGGGGCGCGGCCCGCGCCGTTGTCCGGGGCAGACGCCCTCTTCGGCCGGCCGTCTTCACGGGGCAGGTGCTCCCGCCCGGCGGGGTTCCTCGCCGGGCCGGCGGTCTCACGGGTGCCCGCGACGGCCGCCGCGACCTGCTGCGAGACCACCGTGAACCGCGGCGTCGGCCCCCGCCCCTACGGCGGCACCGGCTTCCCGGACATCCGCGAGTTCGCGGTGCTGGGCGGTGCCGCAGGCGTGCATCCCCGTGCACTCCGCCCACAGTTCCTCCGGCCGCTTCTCCAGCCGCTTCCGCGGCAACGGCCTGTCGGCCCGCTCCCGGCGCGGCACCGCCCGGCTCGGCGGCAGCACCCCGGCGGTGAGGCCCTCGCCGCCCCGCCCGCCGTCCTTGCAGCACCCGGCGGGAGACACCGCCCGCAGCGCCGCCGGCAGGGTGACGGCCGCACGCCGCCTCACCTCGGGCCCGCCTCCCCGGGCTGCCGTCCCTCACGGCCGGGCCCGCGCAACCGCGCCCGTCCCGCGTCCCTGCCCCGCCCGCGGTTCCGGGCGCGGCCCACGCCCCAGCTCCGGCCGCGTTCCCCGTCCGTCTCCTCCTCCGGCGCGGCCACCGGCTCCTCGTGCGCACCCGCCGCCGGATCCGGCTCGGCCCGGTCGACCACCAGCTCGCTCCACACCTGCTTGCCGCCACCGACCGGCAGCGTGCCCCAGGCCGCCGACACCGCCTCGACGAGGAAGAGCCCCCGGCCGCCCGTCGACTCCCAGTCCACGACGACCGGCTTGGCGGGTGCGCGCGGCGAGGAGTCGCTCACCGTCACCCGCAGCCGGTCCGCCGCTTACATGTACTGGAAGTACCGGTCGTACCAGGCCGGCGGAAGGTCGTCTTCCTCGTCGTCTTCCTCCTCGTCCGGTGATGAGGCGGCCAACGCCGCCAGGGTCGCCTCACCGGCCTCGTCGTCTCCCAGCCGAGTTGGTCCGTCGTACGGCTCCATCACCAGCTCGATGGGCACATAGATGCAGCCGAGCTCCTCGCACAGCTCGTCGAGCCAGGCCACGAACTCGTCACTCAGGCCCTCCTGGCAGCCCGGCAGACCCCATGCCCTTCCCGTTCCGGCGGTGACGAAGGGACCGAAATTGCTCATCAGCACCCACAAGGACCGGCCCGACCCCGTGGCCTCAGCGGGGACCGAGACGGCGCCGAGAAAGCTCGAATCCTGCCCCATGCCTGCCGATACGGACGGCCCGAACCGCCGCTCGAGGGCGTCGGCGAACTGCCGAAAACGCAGCCGGGCGGCCGGAACGTCATAGTCCCGGGGCATCTCGCGATGGTCGGGATCGGGATCGTCCAGCTCGCGCAAGAGCTCCCGGAGGCGGTCTAGGGGAAGCATGGGTTGTCCTTCCTGGTGATCGCCGTTCTCCGGCGTTCAGTGGTTGATTCTCGCGTCTCGACTTGCGGCTGGACCCAGTCGGCTCCGATCGCGGCTGGGTAGCTCATTCCGTCGGGCACGTCTTCGACATCGACGGGTACGCCGTGATGACGCGGTACTTCTTCTTGAACCGAGTGACGATGCACAGAAACCTCTCGCCGCCGTCTCCGACCGCTTCGTCGTACTCGACGGGGAAGACCTTGTTGCCCCGCTTGAGGATCGGATCGTTGCCGCGCTTCTTCCAGGCGTCGTCGATCAGCGCCAGGAGCTTGCCCTGATCCTTCTCCTTGAAGATGCTGTGCAATGGCTTGCCCGGTTTCGGCCTTGTGTGGTCCATGACATGGTCGATGCGGTGTTTGGTCGCACTTTCCCGCATGTACACCAAGCCCGCCGGCGACTGGAACACCTCGTTGCCCAGGTCCTGGAACCCCACCGGACAGCTGAGCGCATTCGCCGACCGTGCGAGCGACATGGCGCGCATCGACCGCGCGCACAACGCGAACGCCGGGTTCTTGCCGAAGAGCTTGCGGAAGAAGTCGTCGGCCTTGGTGCCCCACTTGCCGAACTTGACGCCCGCGGCGCCCCATCCGACGAACGGCACGGCACCGGCGCAGGACAAACCCGCGTCGATCTTGTTGTCCTCGCCGAAGTACCAGACGCAGTTGATGCCGTCGGCGGCTTCTCCGAAGCCGGGGACCAGCCCGAGGACGTCGAGTGCGAAGTGGCCGCCCTCGGAGAAGAGCCGGCCCCAGTCGATCTCGTCGAGCTCGGCCATGTACTCCGCGAACTGCTCGTCCTCCGCTCGCAGAGCACGCTCCTCGAATTCGGCGGCGACATCCGCGAAGTGCTCCCGGATCTCTTCCTGAAGCTTGCGGAACGCCGCGTCACCGGCTGCGTCCGCTGCCTTGCTCGCGGCGGCCGCGTCCTTGCCGGCGGCGATCGACGAGGCGTACGCGGCGTCCGCCGCCGCCCAGGCGTCGCTTGCGGAATCCCGGGCCGCTGCGGCGGATGCCGCCGCGCGGTCCGCCGACAGGTCGGCCGAACGCGCGGCGTTCCTCGCGTCGGCTTCTGCGGCGCGCGCACGGCGGGCCGAGGCCGCGGCCTCGGCTGCGGACTTCTCGGCGGCGTCGGCGTGCGCGTCCGCCTCCTTGGCGTACTCTCCGGCCTGCGTTGCCGAGGCCTTTGCCTGCTTGGCATGGTCAGCGGCCTCGTCGGCCGCCTTGCGAGCCTCGGCCGCCACTTTGGCGGCCAGCGCCGAATCCTGCTGAGCCGTCGCCGCCACCTTGGCCGCTCCGGCGATCACGCCCTGGACGCGCGAGACGTGGGTGGCGGTGAGCTTGTCCTGGCGCGCCGCGCGATACTGCTCCACCTCGATGAACTGGTGCAGCACCGCCGGCGGTCCGGCCAGCGCCACATCGGCCGCGGCCTTGAGCTCCGGTCCACCCGTGCTGCGCAACTGGGTGGCCCGAACCCGCTCGTCGCTCGTCCGGGCCGTGTAGTACTGGGTATGGATGAAGTCCCGCATCGTCTCGGCCGACCCGGAGTCGAGCGCGTCCTGGCCGGCCTTCTTCACCGCGGAACCGGCGTTTTGCATCAGCTGGGTGACCCGGACACGGTAGTCATTGCGGGCGGCTTCGTGCTGACCGGTCGCGATGAAGGCGGTGATGCGCGCCACGTCGCCGTCCAGCGCCGTCTTGGCGGCCGTCCGGACGGCCTCGTACTCGGAATCCCACGCCAGATTCACCGTCCGCGCGTACTCGTCGCGCTGGGTGGCCTCCTTCCAGCCGCTCCTGATGTACTCCACGACCAGCGCGTCCGAACCCGCGAGCGCGGCCTCGGCCGTGGTGACGCTCCACGGGCCGCGGGTCTTGGCAACGTGCAGCGCGACCTTCCGGGCCTTGGCGGCGGCGGTCGGCAGGTCAGCGCCCGGCGAGTTCACCTCGGCGGCGAGGCGCTGTGCCTCCTCGTCAGCCGCACGGATTTCCGCGGTGGTCCTCTGCTCACCTGTCTTGCGTTCGTCGTGCGCGGCCTTGAGAGCCTTGGCCTTCTCCACCTCGATGTAGCGGCGGTCGGCCAGTTCCTCCGCCTCCACCTCGCGAGCCAGGTCGAATGTGTTCTTGGCCGTGACGACGGCCGCAGTCGCGGCGTCGGCAGCCTTCTTGGCCTCGGTGGCGTGCTTCGCGGACTCGGCGGCGGCGGTGGCGGCCTCACCGGCGTTCTTGGCCGCCTCGTCGGCGGCCCTTCCGGCGTTGCGTGCGTGCGATGCCGCCGAGTTGGCGGCATCCCGGGCCTCCCGGGCGGCCTGGGCGGCCTTCCCCGCCAGGGTCACCGCCCGGTTCGCGGCCCGGGTGGCCTCTGCTGCCTGCCGCCGGGCATCGGCGGCCGCGTCCCTGGCACGCTGGGCCTGGGCGGCGGAGACACCGGCGTGACCGCTCGCTTCCTGTGCCGCGCTCGCCGCGCTGTCTGCGTTCGCACCCGCGCTGGCGGCTGCCTTGGCCGCCTTGCCGGCCTCGTCAGCCGCGGTGGCCGCGTGATCGGCCGCCTTTGCGGCGGTCTCCGCGCCTGCGGCCGCAGTGTAGGCGCCCTTGGCCGCCTTGCGCGCGGATTCTGCCTTCCCCGCGTCCGTGGCCGCGTCGGCGGCAGCGCTACGGGCCCGGGAGGCGGCTTGTGCCGCGGCGGCGGCGGCGGATGCCGCCTGGGCCGCGGCGTTGGCCGCGATCCGTGCCGAGGTGTTGGCAGCCCGGGCGGCGCTGATCGCTTCCTGAGCCGCCTTCGCGGCACCGTGCGCGGCGTCGGCGGCGCGGCCGGCGGCGTTGGACGCCTTGGTCGCGTCGTTCTTGGCGGCCGCCGTCTCGACAGCGGCCTTCTGTGCGGCTTCCTTGGCCAGCTTGGTCGCCGCGATGGCGCGTGCGGAGGCCTCCTTGGCCGCCTCCGTCTCCTGTCGTGCCTGTCGACCGGCTTCCTGCACCAGGGCGGCCAGGTCCTCGACGGTGGCTTGTTCCTGGTCCCGCGCCCGGGCGATGTGCTGGCCCACCGCCAGGAAGTCGGTGACGTCCTCGGGCGTACCGTCCAAAGCCGCTTGCGCAGCCTCCCGGGTGGCCGCTCCGCCAGTGCTGAGGATCTGCACCACCTGCACGCGCTCGTCGTTGCGTCGGGCGTCGTACTGACCTTCGGTGAGGAAGCGCTGCACGTCCTCGGGCGTGCCGTTCAGGGCGGCCTGGCCGGCCTTCCTCACCTCCGGCCCGGCCCCGCTGACGATCTGGGTCGCGCGGACTCGCTGGTCCTGCACCAGCGGTGCCTGCCAGCCCGACTTCAGGAAGGCGTCCAGTTCTTCGGGCGTTCCGGCCAAGGCTTTCTCGGCGGCCTCCCGTACTCCCCGGCCGCCGACCGAGAAGATCTGCACGGTGGCCACCCGGTCGTCCGCCAGTTCGGCTACCGCCCTCTCACGGTCCAGGAAGGCCCGCACCTGTTCGTCCGAGCCCAGCAGAGCCGCCTCCGCGGCGGCCTTCACACCGGGCCCACCCGACTTCCACGCCTCGAGTACCTGGCCCCGGGGAGTCTCGGGTATGTGGTCTGTACCCCCCGCGGCGCCATGGCCGGGGACGGCTGCCGTCGGCGCCGCAAGTGCCGGGACGCTGAGGCCGCCTGCGGCAAGGGACAATAACAAGGCCAGGCAGAGCGCTCGAAAGGAGCGTTGCGCGGCTTGCGAACGGTGGATCCCACCGGCTGTCCGGGATCCAGTGGTCCGGTCTCTGAGTCTCAAGGGTCAGAAAACTTTCTGTTCCGGTCGGCTGAGAAGCCGATCACGAATTGGATCCAGTGAGGATACGCCCGCAGATTTACTCCGTCAGTCGTAAATCTCGACGAGTTGAGCCGACTGGTGTGCGGGGTAACGCCGAGATGACCGGATGCCCGCATTCCGAATGTGGTATCGGTCACGGCTCGATCGTGATGAAGCAGCAAACAGGCTGCTTTCGGACTCTGCTGGAGCAAGTATGCGTCACCCTTATTGGCGCAAATCCGGACCAATGGGCGTGATCAACGCTTTAAGCTCGCTGGATGCCTGGGCGGTCGGCGCTTGCTATCGTGCATCCGCCGCCATGACCGGGTGGCCACGAGGGGGCGTTCGGGCGACTGTGCAGAACGCATTCCGGGGGATTAGGGGAAACGTATTCCGGCCGCGCGTCTTACCCTTGCTTTTCACGTCCATTACCACCCGTCTGCACTCCTGGCTTCCTTTCTCGACGGGTCACTCCGGCATGCTTGCGGTGCTGGCCGGCATTTACCGGACAGTCCTTGTTCGCATGCGTTGCATGTCGTTCCGAAAGGAATCCTGCGTGATATCCAGAGCCCGTAGAGCTTTGGCCGCCAGCATCATGGGCGGCGCCATCCTCATTGGCGGAACGGCGCTGGCCGTCGCCGTCCCGGTCACGGCGCCCGCCGGTCCGGCCGAGGCCCAACCGCCGGTCGCGGTGGAGGACTTCTCCTACCCTGGCGCTGAGCGGATCCTCGCCGAGCAGGGCATCCAACTCAAACGAGGCGACGGCCGCATCACGCTGGCCACCTGCAATGAGGCCGCCGACCAGATCAAGGTCCTCACCCGGGTCGGCGGTGGTGAGTTCTGTTTCACCGCCACGCACACCAGCGGCCACCTCACGTTGGAACTGCCTGACGTCTTCGCCATCCAGACGGAGAGCCACCCTGTGCGGGCCGAGCTGACCGCTGAGGGCAAGAGCCAGACCGTCAACGTCCCGAAGAACGAGATGAAGGGCGTCGGCGAGGGTCTGGGCGAGCCTCCGGCCGTGCTCCTGGAGATTCGCGTCACCGGCTGACCGGCGTGATGACGCCCCTCCTGCCCGCCCGGCGGTGGCTGTGCACGGCCACCGTCTCCCGACCGACCTCAGAGGAATGCAACGTGTCTCCCCTCCGTCCACACGCGGCGCTGGTGCGCACGGCCGTCGCCGCCGCCCTGCTGACCGGCGTGTTCAGCGGCAGCCCCGCACAGGCCGTGACCGGCGATCAGGCCCCCGACGGGCGCTTCACCTTCGCGGCCCGGATCGATATCGGCTCCGGTGAACGGGCTTGCTCCGGAGTGCTCGTGGACCCCCGCTGGGTGCTGACCGCCGCAAGTTGCTTCGCCGACACCCCGCAACAAAGCTTCCAGATCCGCGCCGGCAAGCCTGCCAAGGCGACCACCGCCACCATCGGTCGCACCGATCTGACCACCACCGCCGGTCAGGTCCGCCAGGTCGTGGAACTCGTACCGCGTACCGACCGCGACGTCGTGCTCGCCCGTCTCGCCACGCCGATCACCGGTGTCACGCCGGCGCACGTGGGCACCACCATGCCCGCCGGCGGCGAAACCCTCACCGTCCCCGGCTTCGGCCGTACCAAGGCCGAGTGGTCCCCGCTGAAGCTGCACTCCGGCGACTTCACGGTCGGCGCGACGGCGACCGAGACACTCGACCTCACCGGCAAGGACGGGGTCGCCGTGTGTGCCGGGGATACCGGCGGCCCGGTACTGCGCCCACGTACAGGCGGAGCCGGCGGATACGAGGTAGTGGCCCTTGCGACGAGGTCATGGCAGGGCGGTTGCTTCGGTCAGGATCCCGCCGAGACCCGCACCGGCGCGATCGGCGCACGGGTGGACAATCTGCGCCCTTGGTTGGACACCACCATCCAGGCCGCCCCGATCACCGACTTCAACTGCGACGGCGTTCGCGACACCGCGATAGGCGATCCCGACGCGGCCGTCGGCGGTGACGCCGGGGCGGGTCTGGTGCGGGTCGTGTACGGCGGGGGCAAGGGGGTCGCCGAAATCACGCAGGATCTTCAGGCCGTGCCCGGCGGATCGGAGGCGAAGGACCGGTTCGGCTCTTCGCTCGCCACGTACGATCACAACCTCGACGGCTGCACCGACCTCGTGGTCGGTGCCCCTGCCGAGGACCTGGGAACGGCCACCGATGCCGGCGCCGTGAGCATCGTCTACGGTGCCCCGGCGGGTCTGACAACGGGCAAGGCGGCCGTCAGCCTGGAGCAGGGCTCCGGGAGCGGTGCTCTCGCCTCCATGGCGTCCGAGGCCGGAGACCAGTTCGGTGCCGCCCTCGTCGCCGGCACGACGCTCTCCGGTGAGCCGTACCTGGCGGTCGGCGCGCCCGGCGAGGACGCCGCAGGCGGCGTCACCGACGCGGGCGGGGTCATCTACCTACGCGGCACCGGCGCGACGAACGTCCTGATCCACCAGGACAAGACGGGTGTGCCCGGCGCGATGGAGGCGGGCGACAAGTTCGGCTCCACCCTCGCCGGCTCACCGCAGCACCTCGCCGTGGGTGCTCCCGGAGAGGCCATCGGCGCGCTGGCCGCCGCGGGCGGCGTTGCCCTGTTCAGCCACACTCTCAACGCCGACAAGTCGCCCACCGGTGTGACCGGGATCGACCAGGACCTCGACACCGTCGAGGGCGGCGCGGAAGCGGACGACCGGTTCGGTGCCTCGCTGGCCATGGTGCAGTTCAGGGCCAACGCCTCCGCGAACGGCACCGAGTCGATCCTGGCCATCGGCTCACCCGGCGAGGACGGCTCCCAGGTCGCCAACGCCGGCCGCGTCGACACCTTCCGCCTCACGGGCTCCGGGTTCACGCAGCTCTCCGGCATCTACCAGGGCGTCTCCGGTGTTCCGGGCGCCCTCGAAGCCAACGACCACTTCGCCCAATCCCTGTCTGCCGTGAACACCGCCCCGGGCGCCGTCAGCACTGCACAGAACACCCTGCTCGCGGTGGGCGCGCCCGGTGAGGACAGCCCCGGAGCGACCGACGGCGGCACTGTCTACACCTTCGGCCTGACCAGCGGGGCCTTCATCAACACGGTGTACCCGGGCAAGTTCGGCATCCCCGGTGCGCTGGGCAACGCGCAGAAGGTGGGTACCGCGATTCACGCCACCGCTTCCGAGCTCTACGTCGGCCTGCCCAACGGCCCCGTGTCGTTCGGCTCCGCGCACGCCGTGCCGTGGGGCAACGTCCTCAGCGGCGGCACCCAGCCGGTCACCACGTTCCAGCCGGGCACCGGTGGCCTGCCTGCCGCCGGTGAGACCTTCGGCTCCGTGATCCGCTGAGCGCAGACCTGTCGGCCCGCCGTTCGCCGGGCTCGCGGCCGGCTCACGCCGCCGCGGGCCCGGCCGGTCACCCAGCCCTTCCTTCCCTTCGCGTCCTTTGCCCCCGTTCGAAAGTACACGCCCATGCGTCGTTTACTGCTGCCCGCGTTCGCCGCCCTCACCGTGGCCGGCGCCGCCGCCCTCTCCACCACCGCATCGACGGCCTCGTCCGCCCAGGGCACCCGCACAACGCAGACGGTGCGGGACGCCGCTGCGAGCTCCACCCACCGATACGGCACACACCCGCGCCAGACCCTCGATGCCCACTGGAAGCAGAGCGGTTCGGGGCCCAGACCCGCGCTGGTTCTGATCCACGGTGGTTACTGGTACCACCAGACTGACTGGTCGTCCTCCGCTGAGCGCTTCGCCGCCGAGGGGTTCCAGGTGTTCGCCATCAGATACCGACTGAACTTCGAGGCAGGCTGGCCGGCCCAGCGCGACGACGTGGCGGACGCGGTGGCCTGGATCCGTTCCCATGCCGCCGACTTCGACGTCGACCCCGACCGAGTGCTGCTCCTCGGCTCGTCCGCCGGCGGTCAGCTCGCCACCGACGCCGCGACCCATGGTGCCAACGGCCTGCGTCTGAAGGGCGTTGTCGCCCTCTCTCCCGTGGCCTCCCCGTACCGGGCGTACAACGACGGCAACAGCGCCACCGACACGAAGAAACGTAAACTCCGCGACAACGCGGTCATCCTCGCCCGCTGCCACCCGGACTCCAAGGACACGTCGACAACACTTCACCCCTCCTGCTGGGAGACCTGGCGCAGCATGGTGTCGAAGAACTGGGTCGATCCGGCGGACGCCCCCATGTATCTGATCCACTCCGACGACGACTTCGTTCCGCCTACGCACTCCACGGATCTGGAAGCCACGGCTGAGTCCCGAGGTGTGCCAAGCGGCCGGATACAGACACACGTCGTCACCGGCTCCGCGCACGGCGGGTCTCTGCTGAGCGAGCCGGGCGTCTTCGACCGCGTCGTCGTCTGGCTCAAAGGCAAGGTGTGACCTTCCGTGCTCCCACACGGCCGGGCTGACACGCGGTGCGGAGACGCGCTGTCTCACCGCAGGGCACGGCCCAGCTCACGCGGGGGGCGGCACTCGCCGTGATCGGCGTCGTCCGTGCACGCGCCGGGTCAGGCGCGGCGGCGTGCCCGGGCCGGCCAGGCCGCGCACGCGGGCGCCACGCCCAGCCCCGTCTGAGGTCACGGCACGTCAGCCGGCAGTGCGGCCCCGGCCGACGCCCCCTGTGCGTCGGCCGGAACCCGTGGGGGCCCGGTGGGGCGGAAGCACCGGTCATCGGGCCCCACAGGCGCGCCCGGTTCGCCCCATCCGGCACGGCAGGCTCGTGGTGCTGTCATCTCCCGGCGGACGTGACGTAGCCGAACGGCGGCGGAGCGGAAGCGACCGCTGCGGGCGGGTTCCGGTCCGTCCACGTGTGGGAGCGCTCCCACTCCGCCTGGGCGGACGGTAGCGTCGTACACCTCCGTTGTCCACGGCCCGCGCGGCCCGCACCGCACCGGCAGCCCGCCGGGCCCTGGCACGAAGACGAAGCGGGCGCCGGCACGAAGCGGGCCCCGGCACGAAGCGGGCCCCGGCACGAAGCGGGGCCGGGCCGTGCGTGCCGCCGTCCGGCGGTCCCGCACGACCCGGCCCCGAACTCCGGCCGGCTCCGCATTCCCGGCTCAGCCCAGCAGTTCCACCTCCGCCAGGGTCGCTTCGCCGTCGAGGACCAGGCGGTACTTCGCGTAGGTGGCCGGTGACTTCACCGAGAACGCCCGGGTCTGCCGGTCCCAGGCGAAGGACTCGCCGGAGCGCCGGTCCAGCGTCCGCCAGGTCTCACCGTCCGAGGAGCCCTGCAGGGTCCACGCGGCAGGTGCCTTCGTGCGGTCCTCGGGCGACGTCAGCGTGTACTGCACGGCCTCGGTGCTCTCGCCGGCCGGCAGGTCGATGGACGTCAGTGTCGCCTCCGTCGCCGACGTGTCGTCGAACAGGGCACCGTCGCCCTTCAGCACGTCGGCCCGGGGCTCGGGCACCTCGTCGTCCTCGGTGATCGACACCGGGGCCGCGTCCTTGCCGGTGCCCCACGACGACGGCCTCGGGCCCATGTCGAACTCCAGGACACCGCCCCTGGCGACCACCGAGTGCGGCAGGGAGGTCTTGGACCAGGTGCGGCCGTTGACCTTCAGCCCCTGCACGTAGACGTTCTTCGCGCTGTTGCGCGGCGCCTTCACCACCAGCTCACGCCCGTTCTCCAGGTGCACGGTCGCCTTCGTGAACAGGGGCGAGCCGATGGCGTACTCGCCGCTGCCCATCACCAGCGGGTAGAAGCCGAGCGCGGAGAACAGGTACCAGGCCGACTGCTCGCCGTTGTCCTCGTCGCCGTGGTATCCCTGCCCGATCTCGCTGCCCGTGTACAGGCGGGACAGCACCTCGCGGACATTCTTCTGCGTCTTCCAGGGCTGCCCGGCCGCGTCGTACATGTACAGGGCGTGGTGGGCCACCTGGTTGGAGTGGCCGTACATGCCCATCCGCACGTCCCGCGCCTCGGTCATCTCGTGGATGACGCCGCCGTAGGAGCCGACGAACTCCGGGGAGGCCGTCTCGGGGGTGGAGAGGTACTCGTCCAGCTTGTCGGCGAGGCCCTTGCGCCCGCCGTAGAGGTTGGCCAGGCCCCGGCTGTCCTGGGGGGCGGTGAAGGCGTAGCCCCACCCGTTGGTCTCGGTGTAGTCGTGGCCCCACACCCGCGGGTCGTACTTCGAGGACTCGACCCGCCAGTCACCCTTGGCGTCGCGGCCCTGGAAGAACCCGGCCTTCTCGTCGAAGAGGTTGACGTAGTCCTGCGCCCGGTTCAGGAAGTACTCCGACTCCTCCTTGTAGCGCCGCTCGCCGGTCTCCTCGTACAGTTTCCGGCCCATGCGGGAGATGCCGTAGTCGTTGAGGTAGCCCTCCAGGGCCCAGGACAGGCCCTCGTGGGTCTCGGTGCTCGTGTAGCCGAGGAACGGGGAGGTGGCCATGCCCTTGCGGCCGACGCCCGGGTTCGGCGGCACGACCGTCGCGTTCTTGACGGCCGCGTCGTACGCCGCCTTCGCGTCGAAGTCGACGCCCTTGACGTACGCGTCCGCGAACGCCACGTCCGAGGAGGTGCCCGTCATCAGGTCCGCGTAACCGGGGGAGGACCAGCGGGAGGTCCAGCCGCCGTCCTTGTAGTGCTGCACGAACCCGTCGACCAGCTCACCGGCCCGGGACGGCGTCAGGAACGAGTAGGCGGGCCAGGTCGTCCGGTAGGTGTCCCAGAAACCGTTGTTGACGTACACCTTGCCGTCGACGATCTTCGCGCCGGTGTGCGTCGGGGAGTCGGGGTTCGGCATGCGCGAGAACGGCGAGGCGTACTTGTACTCGCCCCCGACCTTCTCGTGCCCGGAGTTCGGGTACAGGTACAGGCGGTACAGGCTGGAGTACAGGGTCGTGAGCTGGTCGGGCGTCGCGCCCTCGACCTCGACCTTGCCGAGCAGCCGGTCCCACTGGCGCTGGGCGCTCTTCTTGACCGCCTCGAAGGACCGGTCCCGGGGGATCTCCTGGCGGAGGTTGTCCTTCGCCTGGTCGATGCTGATGAGCGAGGTCGCCAGGCGCAGGGTCACGGTCCGGTCGTCGGCCGCGAAGCGCAGGTAGCCCTTGACGCCGGACGCGTCCCCCTCGGTCACCGGCTTGTCGAACTCGCCGTAGACGAAGAGCCGCGTCGCGCCCGTCGACAGCCCGGACTTGACGTCCGAGTAGCCGGTGACGACGCCGTTGTCCTTGTCGAGGGTCAGGCCCGCCTGGTCGGTCACGTTGTCGAACACGACGCTCGCGTCGTCGCCCGGGTAGGTGAAGCGCAGGGCCGCCGCGTGGTCGGTCGGCGCCATCTCGGCCTTCAGCCCGTTCTCGAACCGCACCCCGTAGTAGTAGGGCCGCGCGATCTCGTTCTCGTGCCGGAAGGCCAGTTCCCGCGCCTCGCGGCCCAGTTCGGGCGTACCGGCGGCCACGGACGGCATCACCTGGAAGGTCTGCCGGTCACCCATCCAGGGGCTCGGCTCGTGGCTCGCGCTGAACGCCTGGATCGTCGGCAGGTTGTCCGCGTTGTTCGACCGCGCGTAGTCGTACAGCCAGCTCAGCGAACCGGCGTTGGTCACCGGCGTCCAGAAGTTGAAGCCGTGCGGGACCGCCGTCGCCGGGAAGTTGTTGCCCCGGGAGAAGCCGCCACTGGAGTTGGTGCCGCGGGTGGTCACCGCGTAGTCCGACAGGTGCGCCTTCGGCCGCTCGGGGGCGACGGAGGCGATGCTCACGTCGTCCAGCCAGCCGCGGAACTTGGCCGGGCCCTTGGGGGAGTCGTAGGCCACCAGGATCCGGTCCACGGTCTTGCCGGCCGCGACCGAGCCGATCCTCGAGGCCACGTTGTTCCACTGGTTGACGTAGAGAATCTTCGAGGCGCCCTGCCCCTGCGGGGTCAGCGGGAAGCCGTGCTGGTCGGTGGCGCGCAGCTCGCTCAGGTGGGTGCCGTCGGTGAACGCCAGGTCGACCGAGACGTTCGTGGCGTCGTAGTCCAGGTCGCCGTCCGCCATGGAGGGGAAGATCCGGTAGGACAGCCGCGTGTTCCGGCCGACGGCCACGTTCACGTCGAAGACCTTGTTGTACGAGTACGCCCGCCCCTCGGCGGTGTGCCGGCCGGCGTAGCGCAGCGCCCGCTTGCCCGTGAACCCGGCGCCCGCCTTGGCGGTCGGGGAGCCGCTCGGGCCGCGGTCGACCAGGGAGAGCATGTCCTGCGGGACCGGCCCGTCGCTGCCGCCCGTGGAGAGCTGGAGGTCGGCGAGCTGCAGGATGCCGGCGCCGTTGTTCCGGGTGACCTCCAGCCGGAAGTGCCGGTACTCGGCGGGTTCGGCCAGGTCGTACGTCTTCGTCTGGAACCGCTCCGGGAAGGACTCCCCGGAACGGGTGTCGAGCGTCGTCCACTCCTTGCCGTCGGCCGACCCCTTCAGGGTCCAGTCCGCGGGGTCGCGCTCATCGGCGTCATTGGCCGACGTCAGCGCGTAGCGCACCAGTTTGACCGGCTTGTCCAGGTCGAACTCCACCCAGCCGGTGGGCTCGAAAGCCAGCCACTTGGTGCTCGGTTCGCCGTCGACGAGGTTCTCCTTCACCTCGCCGCCGCCCGTGTTCTCGGCACTCGCCCGGACGTTGGTGACCTGGTCGGTCACATTGCCCGGTATGCCACTGCTGTAGCCGCCGTCGACGCCCGAGGCGCGTTCGGCGCCGCCGGGGCCGGTGTCGACGGTGTTCGTCCAGTCCGGAAGCGGGTCGTCCGCCTCGAAGGAGGACGCGAATTCCCGATCGGGTTTCGCCGGGGCCTGGGGCAGTGCGACCGCAACGCCCTGCGAACCCAATGCCAAGGCGAAGGCGGTCGCCGACACGACCGCCGAACCCCATCTGTGCCGAGCTTTCCGCTGCATCAACGGGTACCCTCCCTGCGCAGTGGACAACGTTGTCAGATTCAATGCGCAAGGACCAGTAGTTGCCCAAGTGCCGGGATGTGTCAAGGGTGTTGCCTGTGCCATTCGAGGGCGGCGACCGGGATTTTTCCGTCGGGAAACGTACAGGCCGCGCATACTTCCACGAGGTCTCAACTCGGATAAGACCCGCGGCGAACCTTGTGTTCGATCTTGATCCGTTGGCGGGAAGTGGACTATACCTGTCGGGCGATTCACACGATCCGCACGTCACCAACCGCACTTTCCTGCACGACCCAGCTTGACCCGATCGCGGTGCCGGCAAGGATCCGGTTCACCGCCTGAGTCCTGGAGAAGGCGAGGACTTGAGCATGGGATCCACTTCCGCCGAGCACCGCGGCACCGAGGGTGTCGGCCGCCGTGATCTGATCAAAAGGTCCGCCGCGCTCGGGCTGATCTCCGTCCCCACCATGAGTTTCCTGTCCGCCTGTGCGAGCAGCGGCGGGGACGACAGCGGGGACAAGGCCAAGGCCGGCAAGAAGACCGCGAAGAACCCGCTCGCCGTCAACGACACGGCCGGCATGGAATTCGTCCTGTTCGACGGTGGTTTCGGCAAGGAGTACGCCGAGGACGCCGTGAAGATCTACGAGAAGAACTTCCCCAAGGCGTCGGTGAAGTTCTCCGCCACCCAGAAGATCCAGTCCACGCTCCAGCCCCGCTTCAACCAGGGCACGCCGCCGGACCTCATCGACAACTCCGGTGCCGAGCAGATGGACATGGGCGTCCTCGTCGGCAAGAACCAGCTCACGGACCTCACCCCGCTGCTGGACGCGCCCTCCTACGACGACCCGGCCAAGAAGGTCCGCGACACGCTGCGCCCCGGCATCGTGGAGATGGGCCAGTTCGACGGCGACAAGGTCTGGATCCTGTACTACGCCTACACGGTGTACGGCGTCTGGTACTCGCAGAAGGCCCTGGACTCGCTCGACGAGCAGTACCCGGAGACCTGGGACCAGATGCTCGCGGTCTGCGCCAAGGCCAAGAAGAAGGGCATGGCGGGCTGGACGTACGCGGGCAAGTACCCGTACTACATCCCCTTCTCGCTCTACCCGATGATCGGCAAGGTCGGCGGCCGCGAGGTCCTCGACGCCATCGACAACCTGGAGCCGAACGCCTGGAAGCACCCGGCCGTCAAGGCCTGCTTCGAGGCCTACTACGAGCTGTACAAGAAGGGGTACGTCCTCAAGGGCACGCCGGGCCTGGACCACATCCAGTCGCAGACGGCGTGGGCCGAGGGCAAGGCGCTGTTCATCCCGAACGGCTCCTGGGTGGAGAACGAGTCGGCGAACGTCATCCCGGAGGACTTCGACCTGGCCGTCTCCGGGCCCACCGGCCTCGACTCCTCCGACAAGCTGCCCTTCGGCACCATCTGGGCCTCCGGCGGCGAGCCGTTCATCGTCCCGGCCAAGGCGAAGAACGCCGCCGGCGGCATGGAGCAGCTGCGCATCATGCTCAGCGAGGCGTCCTCGAAGAACTTCACCAGCAAGGTGAAGTCGCTGACCGCCTACGACGGCGGCACCGACGGCATCCCCCTCACCCCCGGTCTGAAGTCCGGTGTCGCGGCACTGGACAAGGCGGGCGAGAACGTGGTGAACCCCCGTCTGCAGGACTGGTACGTGCAGTTGCAGAAGGAGAAGATCGGGGTGTCCGGCCTCGGCGAGATGATGGCCGGCCGCCTCACCCCGGCCGAAGCCATCAAGAAGATCCAGGGCTTCGCCGACGAGGCGGCCAAGGACGACTCCATCAAGCACTACAAGCACCAGTAACGGCAACCGGAAACCCAATTCCCGCAACGGCACCGGAGTGGCGATGCAGCACGGCAAGTACCGGTTCATCGTGGGCTTCCTCGCGCTGCCCCTGGGACTGTACGCGCTCTTCGTGGTCTGGCCGTTCATCCAGTCCATCTACTACTCGTTCACGGACTGGACCGGCCTGAGCCCCGAATTCCAGATGGTCGGTCTCGACAACTACAGCCGGATGCTCGACGACGACATCTTCTGGAAGTCGTTGCAGCACAGCCTGCTGTTCGCCCTCCTGCTGCCGGTGGTGACGATCGGCCTCGCGCTGTTCTTCGCCTTCATGATCAACGTGGGCGGCAGAAAGAGGAGGAACGGCCCGGTCGTCACCGGTGTGCGCGGCTCCTCCTTCTACAAAATCGTCTACTTCTTCCCGCAGGTCCTCTCGATCGCCATCGTCGCGCTGCTGTTCGCGTTCGCGTACAACCCGGACAGCGGCGCGATCAACTCGGTCCTGCGCGGGATCGGCCTCGACGACGTCCAGCCCCTGTGGCTGGGCGATCCCGACCTCGCGCTGTGGGCCGTGATGGCGGTGCTCGTCTGGTCCACGGTCGGCTTCTTCGTGGTCCTCTTCTCCGCCGGCATGGCCTCCATCCCGGCGGAGATGTACGAGGCGGCCCTGCTGGACGGGGCCAACCGCCTCACCACCTTCTTCCGCGTCACCCTGCCCCTGCTGTGGGACACCGTGCAGTCCGGCTGGGTCTACATGGGCATCCTCGCCCTGGGCGCCGAGTCGTTCGCGGTCGTGCAGATCATGACGACCGGGCCGGGCGGTCCCGACTACTCGACCACCGTCATGGTCCTGTACGTGTACCAGAAGGCGTTCCGGGACGGGCAGGCCGCCTACGCCACCACCATCGGTGTCGCCCTGCTCGTCGTCACGCTGGCCTTCGCGGCCGTGGTGATGCGGCTGGGCCGCCGCGAGCGGCTGGAGTACTGATGAAGACCACCGAATCCCCCGCTCCGCTCCCGGCCGAGTCCGGTGCCCTCCTCACCAAGGAGGACCTGCCCCCGGCCGCACCGCCCCGGGCGAAGAAGGAGGGCACGGTCCTCAACGTCTTCTCCCACGGCGTCCTGGTCATCTGGGCGATCATGGTGGTCATGCCGCTGCTCTGGGCGGTCATGACGTCCTTCAAGGACGACCGCTCCATCTTCAGCTCACCCTGGTCCCTCCCGGACTCGCTGCACTTCAACAACTGGTCGAGGGCGTGGACCCAGGCCAACATGAGCGACTACTTCCTCAACACGGTCCTCGTGGTCGGCGGTTCGCTCGTCGGCACGCTCGTCCTGGGTTCGATGGCGGCCTACGTCCTGGCCCGCTTCGACTTCCCGGGCAACCGCTTCATCTACTACCTGTTCATCGGCGGCATGAGCTTCCCGATCATGCTGGCCCTGGTCCCGCTGTTCTACGTCGTGAACAACATGGGCCTGCTGAACACCATCCACGGCCTGATCCTGGTCTACATCGCGTACTCGCTGCCGTTCACGGTGTTCTTCCTGACGGCGTTCTTCCGTACCCTGCCGACCTCGATCGCCGAGGCGGCCTTCGTCGACGGCGCCTCCCACAGCCGTACGTTCTTCCAGATCATGCTGCCCATGGCCAAGCCGGGCCTGATCAGCGTGGGCATCTTCAACTTCCTGGGCCAGTGGAACCAGTACATGCTGCCCACGGTCCTCAACACCGACCCCGACAAGCGGGTCCTCACCCAGGGCCTGGTGCAGCTGGCGGTGAGCCAGGGCTACAAGGGCGACTGGTCGGGTCTCTTCGCGGGCCTGGTCATGGCGATGCTGCCGGTCCTCGCCGCGTACGTCGTCTTCCAGCGGCAGGTGGTCCAGGGGCTGACGGCGGGCGCGCTGAAGTAGCGCGGCCGATCCACCCAGCGAGGTGCTGCGCGCCGGCGCAGAGGTGCCCGCAGCCGGGTCGGACCCGCACCCGCCGTCGTACGCGAGGGGGCCCGTGTCGAGGGGTGCCCGCCCGCAGCGGTGGGCGCGTCGACGCCGGTCGGTCGGCAGGAAGGTCGATCGCGCCGTTCCGCGGACGGACACCCTCCGGCGCGGCCCCGACCCGCCCCCCACGGTCAGGCGATGCGGACGCGCACCCACCGCCCCCGATGCGAAGGCGAAGCCCCGTGTAGCCGTCCGCGACGAGACGCACACACCCTGGAATCAGTTCAACCTCTTGACGGGAGGCAACCCGAACGGCTCAGCTTAGAGTTCACTAGTTGGACATGGACGGGGCCTCATCGATGCGGTCCCGCGCGCAGGAGGTCGTCGTGGAGACTCCGGGGTCGCAGTCGTCGCTGCACCGAGCCAACCTGGAGCGTGTCGTACGAGCCGTGCGCCTGGCGGGCTCCCTCACCCAGGCCGAGATCGCCCGGACGACGGGCCTGTCCGCGGCGACGGTCTCCAACATCGTCCGGGAGTTGAAGGACGGCGGCACGGTCGAGGTCACCCCGACCTCCGCCGGCGGCCGCAGGGCCCGCAGCGTGTCCCTGAGCGGCGACGCCGGCATCGTCATCGGCGTCGACTTCGGCCACACCCACCTGCGCGTCGCCGTCGGCAACCTCGCCCACCAGGTCCTGGCCGAGGAGTCCGAGCCCCTGGACGTCGACGCCTCGTCGGCCCAGGGCTTCGACCGCGCCGAACAGCTGGTCAGCCGCCTGATCAAGGCGACCGGCGTCGACCGTTCCAAGATCGCCGGCATCGGTCTCGGCGTGCCCGGCCCCATCGACGTGGAGTCCGGCACCCTCGGCTCCACCGCCATCCTCCCGGGCTGGACCGGCACCAACCCCGCCGAGGAGCTGCGCGGACGTCTCGGCGTCCCCGTCCACGTGGACAACGACGCCAACCTCGGCGCGCTCGGCGAGATGGTCTGGGGAAGCGGCCGGGGCGTGCGCGACCTCGCGTACATCAAGGTCGCCAGCGGCGTCGGCGCCGGGCTCGTGATCAGCGGGAAGATCTACCGGGGACCCGGTGGCACCGCAGGAGAAATCGGGCATATTACACTCGACGAGTCAGGCCCCGTCTGCCGCTGCGGCAACCGCGGCTGCCTGGAGACCTTCACGGCCGCGCGCTACGTGCTCCCGCTCCTCCAGTCCAGCCACGGCACCGACTTGACCATGGAGGGCGTCGTACGGCTGGCGCGGGACGGAGACCCGGGCTGCCGTCGGGTGATCGCCGACGTCGGCCGCCACATCGGCAGCGGAGTGGCCAACCTGTGCAACCTGCTGAACCCGAGCCGCGTGGTGCTCGGCGGTGATCTCGCCGAGGCCGGTGAGCTGGTGCTCGGGCCCATAAGGGAGTCCGTCGGACGCTACGCGATCCCCAGTGCGGCACGGCAGTTGACCGTCCTCCCCGGTGCCCTCGGGGGCCGTGCGGAGGTGCTCGGGGCCCTCGCTCTGGCCCTCAGTGAAATGGGTGATTCGACCCTGCTTGACGGGACTGCCGCCGCACCCCGGCAGGCGGTCACCCCTGCCTTCACTTAGAGAACGGATGGCACCGTTGCCATCTCGTTAAGGATTTACTTCTTGACGTCGCACGCGTGGCCGAGTTGACTTCCAGCCACCTCGGCCGCAACGTCGCGGCCTCGTCAGGGAGGTTTCTGAAGTGAACACGCGTATGCGTCGCGCCGCCGTTGCGATTGCCGCCGGTGCCATGGCTGTTTCGCTTGCCGCTTGTGGCAGCGCCAAGGAGTCCGGCGACAAGGCCGACTCCTCCGGGTCCGCCAAGAAGGGCGACGACATCAAGGTCGGCCTGCTCCTTCCCGAGAACGCGACCGCCCGTTACGAGAAGTTCGACCGTCCGCTCATCGAGAAGAAGGTCAAGGAGCTCACCAACGGCAAGGGCGAGGTCGTCTACGCCAACGCCAAGCAGGACGCCAGCACGCAGAACCAGCAGGTCGACACGATGGTGACCAACAAGGTCGACGTGCTGATCGTGGACGCGGTGGACTCCAAGGCGATCGCCGGCTCGGTGAAGAAGGCCAAGGACGCGGGCATCCCCGTCGTCGCCTACGACCGCCTGGCCGAGGGCCCGATCGACGCCTACACCTCGTTCGACAACGAGACGGTCGGCAAGACCCAGGGCGAGGCCCTGCTGAAGGCGCTGGGCGACAAGGCCAAGGACGGCCAGATCGTCATGATGAACGGCTCCTCCACCGACCCCAACGCCGCCCAGTTCAAGAAGGGCGCGCACTCCGTGCTCGACGGCAAGGTCAAGATCGGCCGCGAGTACGACACCAAGGAGTGGAAGCCGGAGAACGCCAACGCCAACATGGAGGGCGCCATCTCCGCCCTCGGCAAGGACAAGATCGTCGGCGTCTACTCCGCCAACGACGGCATGGCGGGCGGCATCATCACGGCCCTGAAGGCCGCCGGCATCGCCGACATCCCGGTCACCGGCCAGGACGCCGAACTCGCGGGCGTGCAGCGCATCGTCTCGGGTGAGCAGTACATGAGCGTCTACAAGCCCTACCCGCAGGAGGCGAACGTCGCGGCCGAGATGGCCGTCGCCCTCGCCCAGGGCAAGTCGCTCGACTCCCTCGCCAAGGACAAGGTCGACAGCCCGACCACCAAGGCCGTTCCGTCCGTCCTCGTCCCGGTCGTCTCCCTGACCAAGGACAACATCAAGGACACCGTCATCAAGGACGGCATCTACACCGTGAACGACATCTGCACGGGCAAGTACAAGGCCGCCTGCGACAAGATCGGTCTCAAGTAAGCAGCCGCCTCGTCCCCGGGACACGGGGGTCCGCCCGCGGACTCCCGCGCCCACCAGGGGACCGGCTGCCCCCGAGTTCCTCCGGCGCCCCGCCACATCAGCCCCGCAAGCTATGCGGGGCGCCGGAGTGATCACTCCTCCCACACTTCTGCACAACCTCCCGCCGGGTCAGGCGGCGAAGGAGATGGTTCACGTGTCCGCTACGCCCGTGCTGGCGTTGCGCGGGGTCTCCAAGCGGTTCGGTGCCGTTCAGGCGCTCACCGACGTAGAGCTTGAGGTCCACGCCGGTGAGGTGGTCGCCCTGGTCGGCGACAACGGCGCCGGAAAGTCCACGCTGGTCAAGACGATCGCCGGCGTGCACCCCATCGATGAAGGCGTCATCGAGTGGGACGGCAGGTCCGTCCAGATCACCAAACCGCACGACGCCCAGAACCTGGGCATCGCGACCGTCTACCAGGACCTCGCGCTGTGCGACAACATCGACGTCGTCGGCAACCTCTACCTGGGCCGGGAGATCCGCAAGCGCGGCGTCCTGGACGAGGTGGAGATGGAGCGCCGCTCCCGCGAGCTGCTCGACACGCTGTCGATCCGCATCCCCAGCGTGCGCATCCCGATCGCCTCGCTGTCCGGCGGTCAGCGCCAGACCGTGGCCATCGCCCGGTCCATGCTGGGCGAGCCCAAGCTGGTCATCCTCGACGAGCCCACCGCCGCCCTCGGCGTCGAGCAGACCGCCCAGGTCCTCGACCTCGTCGAGCGGCTGCGCGAGCGCGGCCACGCCGTCATCCTCATCAGCCACAACATGGCCGACGTGAAGGCCGTCGCGGACAAGGTCGCCGTGCTGCGCCTGGGCCGCAACAACGGCGTCTTCGAGGTCAAGTCGACCTCGCAGGAAGAGATCATCTCCGCCATCACCGGCGCCACCGACAACGCCGTGACCCGCCGTGCGGCGCGCACGAACGGGGAGGTTTCCAAGTGAGCATCGACAAGACCTCCGCGGCTCCGGAAGAACACGTCGTGGAGAACCCCGAGGCGGCCAAGGCCGCCGTCACGGTGGTCGACCCCCGGCTGCTGGTGCGCGAGCAGGGACTCAAGGGCTACGTCAGCGAGTTCAAGCGGAAGATGAAGTCCGGTGACCTCGGGTCCATCCCGGTCGTCATCGGCCTGGCGATCATCTGGATCATCTTCGCCAGCCTGAACTCCAACTTCCTCACCGCCGGCAACCTGTCGGACATGTCCGTCGCCATGGTCGGCACCGGCATGATCGCCGTCGGCATCGTGTTCGTGCTGCTGCTCGGCGAGATCGACCTGTCGGTCGGCTCGGTGTCCGGTGTGGCCGGCGCCAGCTTCGCGGTGCTGAACGTCACCAACGGCATGAACGAGTGGCTCGCCTTCGTGCTGGCCATCCTCACCGGCACGGTCGCCGGTGTGCTGCACGGCTTCTTCTTCGCGAAGATCGGCGTCCCCGCGTTCGCCGTCACCCTGGCCGGTCTGCTGTTCTGGAACGGCTTCATGCTCCAGATCCTGGGCGACAACGGCACCATCAACCTCGACCCGGACGGGGTCGTGGCCCAGCTGACGAGCTACTACTTCTCCGACGTGGCCGCCGCGTACGCGCTGGCCGCGGTGGTGACCGCCGGGTACTTCCTCAGCTCCTTCCTGGGCAACCGCCGCCGCGAGGCCGCGGGCGTGCCGTCCCGGCCGCTGAGCGAGACGATCGTGCGGACCGTGCTGCTGGCGATCCTCGCCTTCGCGGTGGCGATCGTCTTCAACCAGTACAAGGGCCTGCCGCTGGCCGTGGTGATCTTCATCGTGGTGCTGCTGGTCACGGACTTCGTCCTGCGCCGCACCGCGTACGGCCGCAAGGTGTTCGCGCTCGGCGGCAGCGTCGAGGCGTCGCGCCGAGCCGGCATCAACGTGGAGATGGTCCGCATCTCCGTGTTCGCCATCTCCGGCACCTTCGCCGCGGTGGGCGGTCTGTTCATCGCCTCGAAGATCGCGGCTGCCAACCAGGGCGCCGGCGGCGGTGACCTGCTGATGAACGCGATCGCCGCAGCGGTGATCGGCGGCACGTCGCTCTTCGGCGGCCGCGGCCGCACCTGGAACGCGCTGCTCGGTGTGCTGGTCATCGTGTCGATCCAGTACGGGCTCGCCCTGGAGGGCATCGCCTCCCCGGTGCAGTACATGATCACCGGTGGTGTGCTCCTGGCCACGGTCGTCATCGACGCCGTGACGCGCAAGACGCAGAAGACCGCGGGTCGCGCGTAACCCCGAACCGCACGCCTGTGCCCGGTACCGCCCCGGTACCGGGCACAGGCATGTCGTAGGCGGGGCGCATCATGGGTAGAGCCGAACGCGTGACGTACGTTCCGGAGCCACGGCGCCGCCCGCCCGGGCGGAACATTAGACTCGACAAGCCCGGCAACAGCTCTACTGCAAGGAGGCACGGGTGCCGCTGCTGACCCGTATCAGGGGACCGCGCGATCTGGACCGGCTCAGCCCGGAGGAGCTGAACCAGCTGGCGGAGGAGATCCGGACCTTCCTCGTCGAAGCCGTCTCCAAGACCGGCGGTCACCTCGGCCCCAACCTCGGCGTGGTGGAGCTCACCATCGCCCTGCACCGGGTGTTCGACTCGCCCAAGGACAAGGTGCTCTGGGACACCGGCCACCAGTCCTACGTCCACAAGCTGCTCACCGGCCGCCAGGACTTCTCCAAGCTGAAGATGAAGGGCGGCCTGTCCGGCTACCCCTCGCAGGCGGAGTCCGAGCACGACGTGATCGAGAACTCGCACGCCTCGACGGTCCTCGGCTGGGCCGACGGCATCGCCAAGGCCAACCAGCTGATGCAGCGCGACAGCCACGTCGTGGCCGTCATCGGCGACGGCGCCCTGACCGGCGGCATGGCCTGGGAGGCACTGAACAACATCGCCGACGCCAAGGACCGCCCGCTGGTCATCGTCGTCAACGACAACGAGCGCTCCTACGCGCCGACCATCGGCGGCCTCGCCAACCACCTGGCGACCCTGCGGACCACGGACGGCTACGAGCGCTTCCTGGCCCGCACCAAGGAGGTCCTGGAGCGCACCCCGGTCGTCGGTCAGGCCCTGTACGACACCCTGCACGGCGCCAAGAAGGGCCTGAAGGACTTCATCGCCCCCCAGGGCATGTTCGAGGACCTGGGCCTGAAGTACGTCGGCCCCATCGACGGGCACGACGTCGAGGCCCTGGAGTCGGCGCTCGCCAAGGCCAAGCGGTTCGGCGGGCCGGTCATCGTGCACTGCCTCACCGAGAAGGGCCGCGGCTACCAGCCCGCCCTCCAGGACGAGGCCGACCGCTTCCACGCCGTCGGCAAGATCCACCCCGACACGGGCCTGCCGATCGCCAGCTCCGGCGCCGACTGGACCTCCGTCTTCGGCGAGGAGATGGTCAGGCTCGGCGAGGAGCGCGAGGACATCGTCGCCATCACGGCCGCCATGCTCCAGCCGGTGGGCCTGGACAAGTTCGCCAAGCGCTTCCCCGAGCGCGTCTACGACGTCGGCATCGCCGAGCAGCACGGCGCGGTGTCCGCGGCCGGTCTCGCCACGGGCGGCGTCCACCCGGTGTTCGCCGTGTACGCCACCTTCCTCAACCGCGCCTTCGACCAGGTGCTGATGGACGTGGCCCTGCACAAGTGCGGTGTCACCTTCGTGCTGGACCGGGCCGGGATCACCGGCACCGACGGCGCCTCCCACAACGGCATGTGGGACATGTCGATCCTGCAGGTCGTCCCCGGCCTGCGGCTGGCCGCCCCGCGCGACGCGGACCAGGTGCGCGCCCAGTTGCGCGAGGCCGTGGCCGTCGAGGACGCCCCGACCGTGGTCCGCTTCTCCAAGGGCGCCGTCGGCCCCGCCGTACCGGCCGTGCGGCGCGTGGGCGGCATGGACGTGCTGCGCGAGCCGGGCGCGGACCGGCCGGACGTGCTGCTGGTCTCCGTCGGCGCGCTCGCGCCGATGTGCCTGGAGATCGCGGCGCTGCTCGACAAGCAGGGCATCTCCACGACCGTCGTCGACCCGCGCTGGGTCAAGCCCGTCGACGAGGCCATGGCCCCGCTCGCCGAGCAGCACCGCGTGGTCGTCACCGTCGAGGACAACAGCCGGGTCGGCGGTGTCGGTTCGGCGATCGCCCAGGCGCTGCGCGACGCGGGCGTCGACGTGCCGCTGCGGGACTTCGGCATCCCGCCGCGCTTCCTCGACCACGCCTCGCGCGCCGAGGTCATGGCCGAGATCGGGCTGACCGCGCCGGACATCGCCCGCCAGGTGACCGGGCTGGTCGCCAAGCTGGACGGCCGGTTCGAGCGCAGCACGGCGGACGCCGTGGAGTCCGCGCGCGACTGACCGGCGCGGGCGCCGCGAGTCGGGCGCAACCGGACAGATCGGAATGGGCCGGTTACCCCACCGTGAGGGTGGTGTAACCGGCCCATTGGCGTGAATGCGTCCGTGCCGGGGCATACGGAGGGTGCCACCTCTCGATCATGTCGAGGACGACAAGCGTGGGAGGTACCCCGTGAGCAGTACCCTCTTCCGGACGAAGAAGGTCGAGCAGTCCATCCTCGACACCGAGGAGCCAGAGCACGCGCTCAAGAAGTCCTTGTCCGCGCTGGATCTGACCGTCTTCGGCGTCGGTGTGATCATCGGTACCGGCATCTTCGTACTCACCGGCACAGTCGCCAAGAACAACGCCGGGCCCGCCGTGGCCCTGGCGTTCGTGGCGGCCGGCGTCGCGTGCGCGCTCGCCGCGCTCTGCTACGCCGAGTTCGCCTCCACCGTTCCGGTCGCCGGGTCCGCCTACACGTTCTCGTACGCCTCGCTCGGCGAACTGCCCGCCTGGATCATCGGCTGGGACCTCGTCCTGGAGTTCGCGCTCGGGACGGCGGTGGTGGCCGTCGGCTGGTCGGGCTACATCCAGTCGCTGATGGAGAACGCGGGCTGGACGATGCCCGCGGGCCTGGGCAGCCGCGAAGGCTCCGACGTGTTCGGCTTCGACATCCTCGCCGCCGTGCTCGTCCTCGTGCTCACCGGCATCCTCGTGCTCGGCATGAAGCTGTCGGCGCGGGTCACCTCGATCGTCGTCGCCATCAAGGTGACCGTCGTCCTCGTCGTGATCATCGCGGGCGCGTTCCTCATCAAGGGCGCCAACTACGACCCGTTCGTCCCGAAGTCCAAGCCGGTGGAAGCCGGGGCCAGTCTGGACTCCCCGCTGATCCAGCTCATGTTCGGCTGGGCGCCCTCGAACTTCGGCGTGATGGGCATCTTCACCGCCGCGTCGGTCGTGTTCTTCGCGTTCATCGGCTTCGACGTCGTGGCCACGGCGGCGGAGGAGACGCGCAACCCGCAGCGGGACATGCCGCGCGGCATCATCGGCTCCCTGATCATCTGCACCACGCTGTACGTGCTGGTGTCGATCGTCGTCACCGGCATGCAGCACTACAGCAGGCTGTCCATCGACGCGCCGCTCGCGGACGCGTTCAAGGCCACCGGGCACCCGTGGTTCGCGGGCTTCATCAGCTTCGGCGCCGCGGTCGGCCTGACGACGGTGTGCATGATCCTGCTGCTCGGGCAGACGCGCGTGTTCTTCGCGATGAGCCGGGACGGGCTGCTGCCGCGGTTCTTCTCGCGCGTGCACCCGCGGTTCAAGACCCCGCACCGGCCGACGATCCTGCTGGGCGTGATCATCGCGATCCTGGCCGGGTTCACGCCGCTGACCGAGCTGGCCGCCCTGGTGAACATCGGCACGCTGTTCGCGTTCGTGGTCGTGGCGATCGGCGTGATCATCCTGCGCCGGACGCGCCCGGACCTGCCCCGCGCCTTCCGCACCCCGTGGGTGCCGGTCATCCCGATCCTGTCGGTGTGCGCCTCCCTGTGGCTGATGATCAACCTGCCCGCCGAGACGTGGGTCCGGTTCGGCATCTGGATGGCCGCCGGGTTCGTCCTGTACTTCGTGTACGGCCGTACGCACAGCCGCCTGGCCAAGGGGGAGGAGCCGGCGGCGCCGGCCGGCCGGCGGTAACCCCCGCTGCGCTGCACGCACCCGTGCGGCCCCGGCAACGGCGCCGAGCGGCAGCAGACCCCGGCCCGGCCACGTCACGACGTGGCCGGGCCGCCCTACGGCCGGGCCGTCCGGGGACCGGCCACGTCGGCGCCCAGTTCCCCGACCCGGCCCCGGAGTTCACGGTCCGCCGTGATCACCAGGACGCGGCGGTCGCCCGCCGACGCGACCACCTCCACGATGTGGTCGTCGCCGCTGCCGCGCGCCGGCGACACCCTCACACCGGGTACGGACCCGACGTCCCGCGCCGCCCCCTCCACCACGAGCACGATCTCCACGGGCCCGGGCACCCCGGCGATCCCCTCCGACGCGAGCCGGTCCCGCAGCCGCTCCGCGGCTCCCTTCCGGTCCCGCCACCATCCGTCCGGCACCGATCCGACGACGTTGGCCGCGTCGACCACGACGAGGACAGGCTCAGGCGTGTTCATGTGGCCAGGGTCGCACGGCGCCGGGCGCGCCACGCGGGGGTGGGCCGCGCGCCGGGCACCGGGGCCCGCATAAAGTGAACTGGTGAACGGCGACTGGCTCCTCCGCGGCCGCGACGGCCGCCTCACCGTCTACCTGCCCTCCGGCGAAGCCGTCCTGTGCCGCGCGGAACGCGGCCCGGGAGGCCCCTGGGAGGAGGTCCCGCGCACCGTCGGCGGCAGCCAGAAGCTGCACCCGGGCGGGGCGGTCGGACAGGGCACCGACCGCTACGCGCACCTGGCGGCCTGGCGCCCCACCGTGCCGGGGGAGTCCGGCCTGGTGCACACCACCCACTTCCGGCCCCGCCTGGCGCCCCTGGACTGGGTGCCGATCGGGCACCCGGACAAGCAGGGCGAGCGGACGGGCCCGCCGGCCGTGGCCGTCGACGGCCCGGGGCGCGGCTACGTCTTCGTGCGCAACGGCGCCGGCGGGGTGAGCCTGCGCAACCAGAAGGTCAAGGGCGGCTGGGGCGGCTGGCTGGACCTCGGGGGCGAGGACGTCGGCGAGCAACTGGCGCCCGTGGCGGCGGAGTCGGGCCGGGTGGAGCTGTACGCCTCGGCGCCCGGGGCGATCCTGCACTGGGTGCAGGAGGGGGACGGCAAGAAGCCCGTGCTGGCCGAGACCGTGGAGGTCGCCGTCCGGCCGGGGACGCTGCGCGCGCTCGCCACCTCCGCCGACCACACCACCGTCTTCTTCACGGACGAGTCCGGCGACCTGTGCGCCTGGCGCCCCGGCGGGAAACCGGTGACTCTCCTCGCGGCCGCCGGGCCCGGGCCGGTCTGCGCCGTGCGGTGCGTCATCGAGGGGCACGACTGCACGGTCCTCGCCCAGCGGTCGGCGAGCGGCCGGGTCGCCTTCGCCGCCTACCCGACCGAACAGGAGCCGGCCGGGGCCTGGTGGACCGAGTCGGGCCCGCACCTGCCGTCGGACGCCCTGGTGTCACTGGCGCTGGACGAGCACGAGGAGGTCGTCGCCGCCACCTTCTCGCCCTCCGCCGGCACGCTCAGGCTCGCCCGGCGCAAGGACGAACCGGGCCTGGCGCTCACCGCCTGGCGCGAACTCTGAGCAGCCCGGCCGGGGGCGCACCGAAGGACACCCGCACAGGACGGGAGGGCCTTCCGCGCGGTCGCGGAAGGCCCTCCTGCTCGTCAGTTCAGCGCGGGGTTCACGCCGGGACGGACGCCACGCCCTGTGCCAGGAACCGCTTGCCGTTGACCCGCTCGGAGACACCCTCGCGGTCCAGGTACGGCGTGATGCCGCCCAGGTGGAAGGGCCAGCCGGCGCCCGTGATGAGGCAGAGGTCGATGTCCTGCGCCTCGGCGACGACACCCTCGTCGAGCATGATGCCGATCTCCTGCGCCACCGCGTCGAGCACGCGGTCGCGGACCTGCTCCTCCGTCAGGACGGTGTCGCCCTGCTTCAGCAGCGCGGCGACCTCGGGGTCCAGCTCCGGCTTGCCGGAGTCGTGAACGTAGAAGCCGCGCTTGCCCGCCTCGACGACCGCCTTGAGGTTCGGGGAGACCGTGAAGCGGTCCGGGAACGCCCTGTTGAGCGTCTCGGAGACGTGCAGGCCGATGGCCGGGCCGACCAGCTCCAGCAGGACCAGCGGCGACATCGGCAGGCCGAGCGGCTCGACGGCCTTCTCGGCGACCTCGACGGGGGTGCCCTCGTCGATGACGTTCTGGATCTCGCCCATGAAGCGGGTCAGGATGCGGTTCACGACGAACGCCGGGGCGTCCTTGGTGAGGACCGCGGTCTTCTTCAGCTTCTTGGCGACGCCGAACGCGGTGGCCAGGGAGGCGTCGTCGGTCTTCTCGCCGCGGACGATCTCCAGCAGCGGCAGGACCGCGACCGGGTTGAAGAAGTGGAAGCCCACGACCCGCTCGGGGTGCCGGAGCTCGGAGGCCATCTCCGACACCGACAGGGACGAGGTGTTGGTGGCGAGGATCGCGTGCGCCGGGGCGACCGCCTCGACCTCCGCGAACACCTGCTGCTTGACGCCCATCTCCTCGAAGACCGCTTCGATGATGAAGTCGGCGTCCGCGAAGCCCTCGGCCTTGTCCAGCACACCGGACACCAGAGCCTTGAGGCGGTTGGCCTTGTCCTGGTTGATGCGGCCCTTGCCCAGCAGCTTGTCGATCTCGCCGTGGACGTACCCCACGCCCTTGTCGACGCGCTCCTGGTCGATGTCGGTCAGCACGACCGGCACCTCCAGACGGCGCAGGAACAGCAGCGCGAGCTGGGAGGCCATCAGACCGGCGCCGACGACACCGACCTTGGTGACCGGGCGGGCCAGGTTCTTGTCCGGGGCGCCGGCGGGGCGCTTGCCGCGCTTCTGCACCAGGTTGAAGGCGTAGATGCCGGCGCGCAGTTCACCGCCCATGATGAGGTCGGCGAGGGCCTGGTCCTCGGCGTCGTAGCCCTGCTGGAGGTCGCCGTTCTTGGCGGCGGCGATGATGTCCAGGGCGCGGTAGGCGGCCGGGGCGGCGCCGTGCACCTTGGAGTCGGCGATGAAGCGGCCCTTGGCGACGGCCTGGTCCCAGGCCTCGCCGCGGTCGATCACCGGACGCTCGATCTTCAGCTCGCCCTTGAGGACGGCGGAGGTCCAGATCAGGGACTGCTCCAGGAAGTCCGCGCCCTCGAAGATCGCGTCGGCGATCCCGAGCTCGTAGACCTGCTTGCCCTTGAGCTGCTTGTTCTGGTTGAGGCTGTTCTCGATGATCACCGAGACGGCCTTCTCGGGGCCGATCAGGTTCGGCAGCAGGGTGCAGCCGCCCCAGCCGGGGACCAGGCCGAGGAAGACCTCGGGCAGGGAGAACGCCGGCACGGCCGCGGAGACGGTGCGGTAGGTGCAGTGCAGACCGACCTCGACACCGCCGCCCATCGCGGCGCCGTTGTAGTAGGCGAAGGTCGGCACGGCCAGCTGCGACAGCCGCTTGAAGACCTCGTGGCCGCCCTTGCCGATGGCGAGCGCGTGCTCGTGCTCCTTGAGGATCTCCACGCCCTTGAGGTCGGCGCCGACCGCGAAGATGAACGGCTTGCCGGTGATGCCGGCGCCGACGATCTCGCCGTCCGCCGCCTCCTTCTCGACCTGGTCGATCGCGGCGTTCAGGTTCGCCAGCGAGGCCGGGCCGAAGGTGGTCGGCTTGGTGTGGTCGTGGCCGTTGTCCAGGGTGATCAGGGCGAAGCGCCCGGCACCCAGGGGGAGGTCGAAGTGGCGTACGTGCGCACTCGTGACGACCTCGTCCGGGAACAGTTCGGAAGCCTGCTTCAGCAGCTCGGCGGTGGTGCTCACTTGTCCCCCTCGAAGTGCGGGTTCTCCCAGATGACCGTCGCGCCCATGCCGAAGCCGACGCACATGGTGGTCAGGCCGTAGCGGACGTGCGGCTGCTCCTCGAACTGGCGGGCCAGCTGCGTCATCAGGCGGACGCCGGAGGAGGCCAGCGGGTGGCCGAAGGCGATGGCGCCGCCGTACTGGTTGACGCGCTCGTCGTCGTCGGCGATGCCGTAGTGGTCGAGGAAGGCCAGGACCTGGACGGCGAAGGCCTCGTTGATCTCGAACAGGCCGATGTCGGAGATCGACAGGCCGGCCTGGGCCAGGGCCTTCTCCGTGGCCGGGATCGGGCCGTAGCCCATGACCTCCGGCTCCACGCCCGCGAAGGAGTAGGAGACCAGGCGCATCTTCACGGGGAGGTCGTTCTCCCGCGCGAACTCCTCGGAGGCGATGAGGGAGGCCGTGGCGCCGTCGTTGAGACCGGCCGCGTTGCCCGCGGTGACCCGGCCGTGGACGCGGAACGGGGTCTTCAGGCCCTGCAGGTTCTCCAGGGTCGTGCCCGGGCGCATCGGCTCGTCGGCGGTGACCAGGCCCCAGCCCGTCTCCCCGGCTTCGGCGTTGGTGCGGCGGACCGAGATCGGCACCAGGTCGGCCTGGATCTTGCCGTTGGCGTACGCCTTGGCGGCCTTCTCCTGGGAGCGCACGGCGTACTCGTCGGCGCGCAGCTTGGTGATCTGCGGGTAGCGGTCGTGCAGGTTCTCCGCGGTCATGCCCATGAACAGGGCCGACTCGTCGACCAGCTTCTCGGAGACGAACCGCGGGTTGGGGTCGACGCCCTCGCCCATGGGGTGGCGGCCCATGTGCTCGACACCGCCGGCGATGGCGATGTCGTAGGCGCCGAAGGCGACGGAGCCGGCGACCGTGGTGACGGCGGTCAGGGCGCCGGCGCACATGCGGTCGATGGAGTAACCGGGCACGGACTGCGGCAGGCCGGCCAGGATGCCCGCGGTGCGGCCGATGGTCAGGCCCTGGTCGCCGATCTGCGTGGTCGCGGCGATGGCGACCTCGTCGATCTTCTTCGGGTCGAGGCCGGGGTTGCGGCGCAGCAGCTCCCGGATCGCCTTCACGACGAGGTCGTCGGCACGGGTCTCGTGGTAGATGCCCTTCGGGCCCGCCTTGCCGAACGGGGTGCGGACGCCGTCGACGAAGACGACGTCCCTGACGGTACGAGGCACGATGGCTCTCCTCCAGGGTCAGGATTGCGGTGCTGCTGCGATGCGCTGAGCGCGCGCTCAGTCCCCATGCTACTTATGAGTAACGTAGCTGCACACCCCTGACAGCCGGAGCGGTGAAGGTCACACCTTCGGCGGTGCGGACCGTCTGCGCAGGACGCGGCGGCGGCGCCGAGGATCTTGGCGTGATCTCGACGCCTCCCTCGCCCCCTGTGAGGGGCGGCCAGCCTCTACGCCGTCTGGGCGGTCAGCGCCTCCACCAGCACCGGTGTGACCTGCTCCACCTGCCACGGACGCGCCCCGTGCCCCGCCAGCGCCTGGGCGACCGACTCGGCGGTGATCTCCTTCGGCGGCTCCCAGCACACCCGCCGGACGGTGTCCGGGGCGATCACGTTCTCCTGCGGCATGGTGAGCCGCTCGGCCAGTGCCGACACACCGGCCCGGGCCGCGGACAGCCGGGCCGCGGCGACGGGATCCTTGTCGGCCCAGGCGCGCGGTGGCGGGGGGCCGGCGACCGGCTGGCCCGGCTGGGGGAGCTGGGCCTCGCTCAGCGCCTTCGCCCGGTCCACGGCCGCCTGCCACTGCTCCAGCTGGCGCTTGCCCATCCGGTGGCCGAAGCCGGTCAGCGCCGCCAGGGCGTGCACGTTGGCGGGCAGGGCCAGCGCGGCCTCCACGATCGCCGCGTCCCCGAGCACCTTGCCGGGGGAGACGTCCCGCCGCTGCGCGATCCGGTCCCGGGTCTGCCACAGCTCCCGCACGACGGCCAGCTGCCGGCGCCGGCGCACCTTGTGCATGCCCGAGGTGCGCCGCCAGGGGTCCTTGCGCGGCTCGGGCGGCGGCGCCGAGGCGATCGCGTCGAACTCCTGCCGCGCCCACTCCAGCTTGCCCTGCCGGTCCAGCTCCTTCTCCAAGGCGTCACGCAGGTCGACGAGCAGCTCGACGTCCAGCGCCGCGTAGCGCAGCCACGGCTCGGGCAGCGGCCGGGTCGACCAGTCGACGGCGGAGTGGCCCTTCTCCAGCACGAAGCCCAGGACGCCCTCGACCATGGCGCCGAGGCCGACCCGGGGGAACCCGGCGAGCCGTCCGGCCAGCTCCGTGTCGAACAGACGGGTGGGCACCATGCCTATCTCGCGCAGGCAGGGCAGATCCTGGGTGGCGGCGTGCAGCACCCACTCGACGCCGGTCAGGGCCTCGCCCAGACCGGACAGGTCGGGGCAGGCCACGGGGTCGATCAGGGCCGTACCGGCGCCCTCGCGGCGCAGCTGCACGAGGTAGGCGCGCTGGCCGTAGCGGTAGCCGGAAGCCCGCTCCGCGTCGACGGCGACGGGCCCGGACCCCGCGGCGAAGGCGGCGACCACCCGGGCCAGGGCGGCCTCGTCCGCGACGACGGGCGGAATGCCCTCACGCGGTTCCAGCAGGGGGATCGGCGCCTCCGTAGCAGAAGATCCGCCGTCGTCCGGAGGGGCGCCTCCGGTGGTTCGCAGTGAGCTGTCTGCTGCGGTGTCGTGGGCGTCGGTCACCTGTCAAGGGTATCCATGTATGGACAGCGCCCGCCGACGGAACGTTCCGTCGGCGGGCGCCCGGGGGTCGCAAACCAGTCATGCCGGGGAAGAGGCGGGTTCGCGAACCGCGTGTGACGCGACCGGGGTCAGTGGATGATCCCGGTCCGCAGGGCCACCGCGACCATTCCGGCACGGTCGCCGGTGCCGAGTTTGCGGGCGATGCGGGCGAGGTGGCTCTTGACGGTCAGCGCGGACAGGCCCATGGAGACGCCGATCGCCTTGTTCGACTGGCCCTCGGCGACCAGCCGCAGCACCTCGACCTCGCGGCCGGACAGCTCGCGGTAGCCGCCCGGGTGGCTCGGGGCACCCGGGGGGCGGCGGTGCAGGCGGGCGGCGGCGGCGCCGATGGGGGCGGCGCCCGGCCGGGTGGGGAGCCCGACGTTGGTGCGGGTGCCGGTGACGACGTACCCCTTCACACCGCCGGCGAGCGCGTTGCGCACGGCGCCGATGTCGTCGGCCGCCGACAGGGCGAGCCCGTTGGGCCAGCCCGCGGCGCGGGTCTCGGAGAGGAGGGTGAGGCCGGAGCCATCCGGCAGGTGGACGTCGGCGACGCAGATGTCGCGGGGGTTGCCGATGCGGGGACGAGCCTCCGCGATGGACGAGGCCTCGATGACATCGCGCACACCGAGCGCCCACAGGTGGCGGGTGACGGTGGAGCGGACGCGCGGGTCGGCCACGACCACCATGGCGGTCGGCTTGTTCGGGCGGTAGGCGACCAGGCTTGCGGGCTGCTCGAGGAGAACGGACACCAGGCCTCCTGGGGTGCGGGACGGGGCCGGCTCGTGGGGGGTGAAGCCGGGACGAACCGTGCTTTCAAGGTCACAGTCGTCTTCGGCACCGACCGCGTCCGCCTTTAGAGAATGATCACGATTCAGTGATAACAATCCGTGCAATTCGGACACGCGGTCGATCATTCGAAGGCCGGACGGTTTCGGTCTGCGTCGCTACACGGTCGAAAGTGGCCGTATCGACAAAGTGATTCGGCCAAGAGGGGGACTCAGGTGTGATCGTCGGCAGGGCATGGTTGACCGCCCCGTACAGGTTCGATCAGTACGGGGTCGGAAACGGGGGGCGGATCAGTGCGAGCGGGGTCCGCGCCGCTGCGGCAGCGTCACGACGGACGCGTCGCCGGGCACGGCCGGGGGCAGTCCTCCGACCTGGGCGAGCAGATCGCACCAGGAGGCCAGGTGCGCGGCCGTGTCCGGCACCCCGCCCAGGCCCTCGCGCGGCGTCCACGACGCGCGGATCTCGATCTGCGAGGCGGCGGGCCGGGCGGACAGCCCGCCGAAGTAGTGGGAGCTCGCACGCGTGACCGTGCCGCTCGGCTCCCCGTAGGTCAGCCCGCGGGCCTGCAGCGCGCCGGTCAGCCAGGACCAGCACACCTCCGGCAGCAGCGGGTCCGCCGCCATCTCCGGCTCCAGCTCGGCGCGCACCAGCGTCACCAGGCGGAACGTGCCGCGCCAGGCGTCGTGCCCGGCCGGGTCGTGCAGCAGCACCAGCCGGCCGTCCGCGAGGTCCTGGTCGCCGTCGACGACCGCGGCCTCCAGGGCGTGGGCCCAGGGGGCGAGGCGCTTGGGGGCGGGCGTCGGCTCCACCTCGATCTGGGGCCGCAGGCGCGCCGTCCGCAGCGCGTCGACGGCGGCCCGGAACGCCGGCGGGGCGGAGTCCGCCTCCCGCCGGTCGTTCCCGGTGTCCTTCGCTTCGTCCATACCGCCAGCGCCGTCCGACAGTCGTCCCTGAGCCGCAGCCATGCGGGAAGGTTACGGGGACCGGGGCCCCGCGCGGGGCTAGACACCCCGCGCCCGCCCCGGGGCCGGATCACGCCGTCCGGCAGCGTGCGAAACTTGCCCCGTGAGTGCCAACGACGCCCCCCGGGCCCAGCAGCCGTCCGCCACGTACGACTCCGCCTTCCTCAAGGCCTGCCGGCGCGAGCCCGTACCCCACACCCCGGTGTGGTTCATGCGGCAGGCCGGGCGCTCACTGCCGGAGTACCGCAAGGTCCGCGAGGGCGTGCCGATGCTCGAGTCCTGCATGCGGCCCGAGCTGGTCACCGAGATCACCCTCCAGCCGGTGCGCCGGCACGGCGTCGACGCGGCGATCTACTTCAGCGACATCGTCGTGCCCCTCAGGGCCATCGGCATCGACCTCGACATCAAGCCCGGCGTCGGCCCCGTCGTCGAACGCCCGATCCGCACCCGCGCCGACCTGGCGCAGCTGCGCGACCTGACCCCCGAGGACGTCTCCTACGTCACCGAGGCCATCGGCCTGCTCACCCGCGAACTGGGTGCCACGCCCCTGATCGGCTTCGCCGGGGCCCCCTTCACCCTCGCCAGCTACCTCGTCGAGGGCGGCCCGTCCCGCACGTACGAGAACGCCAAGGCGATGATGTACGGCGACCCGGAGCTGTGGGCCGACCTGCTCGACCGCCTCGCGGACATCACCGCCGCGTTCTTGAAGGTGCAGATCGAGGCGGGCGCCTCGGCGGTGCAGCTCTTCGACTCCTGGGCGGGCGCCCTGGCGCCCGTCGACTACCGGCGCTCCGTGCTGCCCGCCTCGGCGAAGGTCTTCGAGGCGGTCGCCGGGTACGGCGTGCCGCGCATCCACTTCGGCGTCGGCACCGGTGAACTGCTGGGCCTCATGGGCGAGGCGGGCGCGGACGTCGTCGGCGTCGACTGGCGCGTCCCGCTCGACGAGGCCGCCCGCCGGGTCGGCCCCGGCAAGGCGCTTCAGGGCAACCTCGACCCGACGGTGCTGTTCGCCCCCACGGAGGCCGTCGAGGCCAAGACGCGCGAGGTCCTGGAGTCGGCGGCGGGCCTGGAGGGCCACGTGTTCAACCTCGGCCACGGGGTCATGCCCTCCACCGACCCGGACGCCCTGACCCGCCTGGTGGAGTACGTCCACACGCGCACCGCCCGCTGACGGCAGCCCGCCCCTACCAGCCGGGTCGCGCACGCCTGCCGAACAGGATGCCGCGCGGCTCGGGCGGTGCCGGGGTGCCGGGGCGCAGCGGCCAGGCGATCAGCATGCCGGCCACGAAGCCCACGACGTGCGCCGCGTACGCCACCGTGCCCGCCTCGGACACGCCCGCGCCCCAGGAGTACACCGCCTGCAGCACGAACCACAGGCCCAGCACGATCCAGGCGGGCAGCCGCAGCGGCAGGAAGATCAGGAACGGCACGAGGACCCAGACCCGGGCCCTCGGGTACAGCACCAGATAGGCGCCCAGCACCCCCGCGATCGCCCCCGAGGCACCGATCAGCGGGGCCCTCGAGCCGGCGTCGAGCAGGGCGAAGCCGTAGGCCGCCGCGTAGCCGCAGACCAGGTAGAAGAGCAGGAAGCGGACGTGGCCCATGCGGTCCTCGATGTTGTTGCCGAAGATCCACAGGAACAGCATGTTGCCCAGCAGGTGCAGCCAGCCGCCGTGCAGGAACATCGCCGTCAGGACGCTCAGTTCCGGCGACTTGTCGTAGGCCGGCGGGCCGACGACGCAGCCGGCTCCCTGCGGTCCCACGCCGGTCTCGCCGGTGGGCACCACGGACGGCATCCGATGGTGGATCAGTTCCTGCGGCACCGCCGCGTAGTGGTCGAGGAACGCCTGCAGGTGGCACAGCTGCGCCAGACTCGACTCGCCCGTCAGGGAGCCGGCCATGCCCGGGGTGCGCAGGAACACCACGAGGTTGGCGGCGAGCAGCGCGTACGTCACCCAGGGGGTGCGCCGCGCGGGATTGACGTCGTACACGGGGATGACCACGGCCCACGGGTGCCCGGGCGGGCGGCGGTGAATCGGCCGGTCCGGTGAACGCGGCCGCACGGGCGTGCGTATGAACCGGCAACCGCCCGCGGCGCGGGGAAGGCGCATCGCGGGGCCGACGTGAGGAACAGGCGATGAACGACCGAGTTACTCCTCCGATGCACGCCCTGCCCGACGGCGAGGCCGAACTGACGCTGGTGGTGCGGCTGCCCTGGGAGGACGTGGCCCGGCTCGGCCAGGAGGCCGGGCGGCTGGCGGCCCAGATGCGGCGGCCCGTGACGCTGGACGAGGCGGTGAGCCACCGGTTGCGGTCGGCCCGGGTCGCCGCGCACGCGAAGCCGGCGGGGGAGCAGCCGGCGGCGGTGACGGCCGCGTCGGGGTCGGTGTCGTCCCTGCCGGCCCGTCCGCCCGCGGAGCAGGCGCGACAGGCCATCGACCGGATCAACGGGTCGGTGGGGACCGCGTAGGGCCGCGCCGTGGGGCTGCGGGTCCGCTGCCGGTGCGGGCCCGCCGGGGCCGTTCGCGCAGGTGCCCGCGCCCCTCAAGGCGCCGGCCGAGGGCGCTACGACGAGCTGCGGATCTTCGCCGCCGCCTTGCGGGCCGCCACCAGGACCGGGTCCCAGACCGGGGAGAACGGCGGGGCGTAGCCCAGGTCCAGGGTGGTCATCTGCTCGACCGTCATCCCGGCGGTGAGGGCCACCGCGGCGATGTCGACGCGCTTGCCCGCGCCCTCCCGGCCGACGATCTGCACCCCGAGGAGGCGGCCGGTGCGCAGTTCCGCGAGCATCTTGACGGTCATGGGGGAGGCGTCGGGGTAGTAGCCGGCGCGGCTGGTCGACTCGACGGTGACCGCCTCGAAGCGCAGCCCGGCCCGGTGCGCGTCCTTCTCGCGCAGGCCCGTGCGGGCGATCTCCAGGTCGCAGACCTTGCTCACCGCCGTGCCGACCACACCCGGGAACGTGGCGTAGCCGCCGCCGGCGTTGGTGCCGATGATCTGGCCGTGCTTGTTGGCGTGGGTCCCGAGGGGGATGTACCGGTCCTGCCCGGAGACCAGGTCGAACACCTCGACGCAGTCGCCGCCCGCCCAGACGTCCTCGTGGCCGCGCACCCGCATCGAACGGTCCGTGAGCAGACCGCCGTGCGCGCCGAGCGGAAGACCGGCCTGGCGTGCCAGGGACGTCTCGGGGCGCACGCCGATGCCCAGCACGACGACGTCCGCGGGGAACTCGGCGTCCTGGGTGGTCACCGCCTTGACGCGGCCGTCCTCACGGGTGAGGATCTTCGTCACCTCGGCGTCGCCGGCCATCGTGATGCCCAGGCCCTCCATCGCCTCGTGCACCAGGCGGCCCATGTCCGGGTCGAGGGTCGACATCGGCTCGCTGCCGCGGTCGACCACCGTCACCTCGTAGCCGCGGTCGACGAGCGCCTCCGCCATCTCCACGCCGATGTAACCGGCCCCGACGACCACCGCCCGGCGGCCACGGGTGCGCTCCAGCGTGTCGATCAGGGCCTGGCCGTCGTCGAGCGTCTGCACGCCGTGCACGCCCTCGGCGTCGGCCCCCGGCATGTCGGGCCGGATCGGCCGGGCCCCGGTCGCGATCACGAGCTTGTCGTACGCCGTCCAGGACTCGGTGCCCGAGGCCAGATCGCGGGCGCGCACCCGCCGGCCCTCGACGTCCAGGGCGGTGACCTCGGTGCGCAGCCGCAGGTCGATGCCGCGGGCGCGGTGCTCCTCGGGGGTGCGGGCGATGAGCTGGTCCCGGCCGGTGACGGCGCCGCCCACCCAGTAGGGGATGCCGCACGCCGAGTACGAGGCGAAGTGGCCCCGCTCGAACGCCACGATCTCCAACTCGTCGGGGCCCTTCAGCCGGCGGGCCTGCGACGCCGCGGACATGCCCGCGGCGTCGCCCCCGACGACGACCAGTCGCTCCCTGCGCGTACGGCTCATGCTCATGCGAACACGCTACGGGAGCAGGTCACTTCAGTCCCGCCCGCCCGGCTGCCCGGACTCCGGCGCGGGCACCGGGCGGGCCGTCGGCAGCGGTGCCGGGGTGCCCGTCGCCGCGGCGGGCCGGGGACGGCGGGGCAGGCGAGGGCGCACGACCTTGAGCCAGAGCAGCAGCAGGGCCGCCGCGACCGCGGCGAACGGCAGGACCGCGCCGAGGGCGACGGCCAGCCAGCGCAGCATGGTCAAGAACGCGTGCCAGCCGCCCGCGAGCGCGTCGAGGAACCCGGGGTCGCCGTCCCCGGCGGCCTTGGCCACCGGCGTCCGGGACAGCGACAGCGAGATGGTGGCCAGGCCGACACGGTCCTCCAGGGACGCCTGCCGGGCGAGCAGCGCCTCCAGATCGGCCTGGCGGGTGCTCAGTTCGCCCTCCAGGGTGACCACGTCGCTCAGCTTGGTCGCCCGGTCCATCAGCTCGCGGATGCGCGCCACGCTCGCGCGCTGCGTCTTGACGCGGCTCTCGACGTCCACCACCTGGTCGGTGACGTCCTCCGCCTTGGCCCTGCGCTCCAGGAGCCGTCCCGAACCCTCCAGCCCGGCGAGGACCTCGTCGTACTTCTCCACGGGCACGCGCAGCACCACGCGGGTGCGTTCACGGCCCTCCTCGTCGCGGGTGGTGGTCTCGTCGCCGACGTAGCCGCCCGCGTTCTCCGTGCGGGCGCGTGCCCGGTCCAGGGCCTCGGGGACGTCCTCGACCTGCACGGTCAGTTCGGCGGTGCGGATGACGGCGCTGCCGGGGAGCTTCGGCGGCGCGGTCGCCCGGGCGCCGTTCGCGCCGCCGCCCGCCCCGGCCTCGCCGCCGGCGGCCTTGTCACCGGGGGCCTTGCCGTCGGACTGGGGCGCGGCGGCCCCCCGGTCGGCGGCCGATTCGCCGCCGGAGTCGTCGGCGGCGCCGCTGCACCCGGTGAGCGCCAGGGCCGCGGCCAGCAGCAGGGCGGCCAGCGGCGGGGCGGAGTGTCGTACGGGTCGTGTGCGCATGCGGGCATCCCCCGGGGTCGATTCGCCTGATGCCTCTTCGACGCCGGCGCGGCGCCCGGCGTTCGCCCGGGACGGTCCCGATGCGGTCACGGCCGGGACTCGGGACGGACACCGGGGCGCGGCCGTCGGCCCGGCGGGGTCTGAGAGGCTGGGGGCATGCGCGAAGTTCACGCCCGCGAGGGCACGGGTCGGGTCGTCGTCGTCGGGGCGGGCATCGCGGGGCTGGCCGCCGCGCACCGGCTGCTGCAACGCGGGGCGCGGGTGACCGTGCTGGAGGCGTCCGGCCGGGTCGGCGGCAAGCTGCTGCCCGGGGAGGTCGCCGGTGCCCGGGTGGACCTGGGCGCCGAGTCGATGCTGGCCCGCCGCCCCGAGGCGGTGCAGCTCGCCCGCGAGGTCGGCCTCGCGGACCACCTCCAGCCTCCGGCCACCGCGACGGCCTCCCTGTGGACCCGGGGCGCGCTGCGGCCCATGCCCAAGGGCCATGTGATGGGCGTGCCCGGCACCGCGGCGGCCCTGTCCGGCGTGCTGTCGCCGGAGGGTCTCGCCCGCATCGAACGCGACGCCGAACTGCCCCGCACGGAGGTCGGGGACGACGTGGCGGTCGGCGCGTACGTGGCGGCCCGCCTCGGCCGCGAGGTCGTCGACCGCTTGGTGGAGCCCCTGCTGGGCGGCGTCTACGCGGGAGACGCCTACCGCATCTCCCTGCGCTCGGCCGTCCCCCAGCTCTTCCAGGCCGCCCGGACCCACACCTCCCTGACGGAGGGCGTGCGGGAGATCCAGCAGCGGGCGGCCGCCGCCCGGCAGACCGGCCCGGTGTTCACGGGCCTGCGCGGCGGCGTGGGCACCCTGCCGCTCGCCGTCGCCGACTCGGTCCGCTCCCGCGGGGGCGAGATCCTCACCGGCACGCCGGTGACGCGGCTGCGCCGCACCCCCGAGGGCGGTTGGCAGGTCGCCTCCGGCGAGCGCACCTGGCGGGCGGACGCCGTGATCGTCGCCGTCCCCGCCCCGGCCGCGGCCCGGCTGCTGCGCGAGGAGAGCCCCGCGGCCGCCGCCGAGCTGGACGCCGTCGAGTACGCCTCCATGGCCCTGGTCACCCTGGCCTACCGGCGCGACGAGGCGGCCCTGCCCGAGGGCAGCGGATTCCTCGTCCCGCCGGTGGACGGGCACACCATCAAGGCGTCCACGTTCGCCTCGCACAAGTGGGGCTGGATCGCCGAGGAGAACCCCGGCCTGCTCCTGGTGCGCACCTCCGTCGGACGCCACGGGGAGACGGAGATCCTCCAGCGCGACGACGCCGACCTGGTCGACGTCTCCCGCCGGGACCTCGAGGAGGCGACCGGGCTGGACGCCACGCCCGTCGCCACCCGGGTCACCCGCTGGGACGACGGCCTGCCCCAGTACCCCGTCGGACACCACGCGCGCGTGGCCCGCGTCCGCGAGCACGTCGCCGCGCTGCCCGGCCTCGCGGTGTGCGGTGCCCCGTACGACGGCGTCGGGATCCCGGCCTGCATCGCGAGCGCCCGCGCCGCCGTCGACCGGATCCACGGCGACCCGCGCGGTGTGCAGCAGCTCACCGCCCACCCGGTGCAGAGCCTGCACGGCGGAGCGGGAGAATGAGGGACATGAGTGACGACGCCTCCACCACCGAGCCCGGCAGGATCCCGAACAAGGGCAAGCTGGCCAAGGACCTCAACGAGGTCATCCGCTACACGCTCTGGTCCGTCTTCCGGCTGAAGGACGTCCTGCCCGAGGACCGCGCCGGGTACGCCGACGAGGTCCGGGAGCTGTTCGACCAGCTCGCCGCGAAGGACGTGACGGTCCGCGGCACCTACGACGTCTCCGGCCTGCGCGCCGACGCCGACGTCATGATCTGGTGGCACGCGGAGACCAGCGACGCGCTGCAGGAGGCGTACAACCTCTTCCGCCGCACGAAGCTGGGCCGCGCCCTGGAGCCCGTGTGGTCGAACATGGCGCTGCACCGCCCCGCGGAGTTCAACCGCTCGCACATCCCGGCGTTCCTCGCCGACGAGACGCCCCGCGACTACGTGAGCGTCTACCCCTTCGTGCGCTCCTACGACTGGTACCTGCTGCCCGACGAGGACCGCCGCCGCATGCTCGCCGACCACGGCAAGATGGCCCGCGGCTACCCGGACGTGCGCGCCAACACCGTCGCCTCGTTCTCCCTCGGCGACTACGAGTGGATCCTCGCCTTCGAGGCCGACGAGCTGTACCGCATCGTCGACCTCATGCGTCACCTGCGCGGTTCGGAGGCCCGCCGCCACGTCCGCGAGGAGGTGCCGTTCTACACGGGCCGCCGCAAGGACGTCGCCGACCTGGTCGCCGGCCTGGCCTGACCGGCCCCGCCGCGCGGTGGTCCCGGTCCCGTCCGGCCCACCGCGCGGCGGCGGCTCCCGGCGCCGTGCGGGTCAGCCGCGTGCCTGCCGGTGGGTGAAGGCCGCGCGCAGCTCCGGCTCGCCGATCGCGTGGACGCCGCGCACGGCCACGGACGTGAGGTACGTACGGTCGTCCCCGGTGCCGTCCGCGGTCCGGGTCAGGGCGCCGAGCAGCCGCTGACCGGCCGGTGAGGCCCAGCGCGAGTACGGGTGCGCCTCGATCCGGGCGACGGCCAGACAGCTCAGGGTGAGGGCCAGCGGCAGCGCGAACCACAGCGCCACCAGGTGCCGCGGCATGTCCGGCGGGACGGGCACCAGCAGCGCGAGGAGCCCGAGACCGAGGACGGCGACGGCTGCGCGCCGCACCCGGCGTACCGCCGAAGCGACCGTCGTACGGGCGCTGTCGGGCACCGCGAGGCCCGCGCGGACCAGCCCGTCCGCGATGCCGCGCACCGCTTCCGCCGCGGCGGCCGTGCTGCGCACCGGTGCGAGGCGGCTCTGCCCCTCGGGGCCGATGGCCCCTATCACCGACCGCTCCATCTCGTCCCGTCCGAGCGGGTCGACGACCGTGGCCCAGCCGGTGTGGGCCAGCAGCAGCCGGCGCTGCCGGGCCATCGCCACCAGCGTCACGTCGGCGACCCGCCGGGGCCCGCCGGAGAGGAACGCCGCCTCGTACAGGGTGAGTTCGCGGTCCCGGCCGGTGTCGGTGCCCCCGGCCGCGGCCCGTACGGCCGCCAGGCACAGGCGGGTGCACGCCGTGCCGGCCACGGCCCAGGCCGCCAGGAGGAGAAGGACCCAGAGCATATGTCGTTTGTATGTGACACCGTCGCGGGAACACCATGCCTCGTCCACGATCCGGACGCAGTGTTGCCGGGACGTGACGTTCCGTTTCCCCGCGGCCGGGCGCACGGCCGCGGGTGACGCGGTGCCGGAGGCGGCCCGCAAGGACGGGCCTCAGCGCCGCAGCAGCACCCTGCGCGTGGCGCGGGCCAGCCGGTGGGCCGGGCGGCGGGAACGCGGCTTCGGCCCCGACCGGTCCAGCCACCACTCGCGCAGCTCGCGCCGGGCCGCGGAGTCCCCGGGCAGCCCGGCGGTGAGCAGGTGCTCGGCGAAGGACAGGGCGTCGTGCCGGTAGCCGCCGGTCATCGGCCGGGCCTGGGCGTAGCCGAGGAACGCCGGACGGTACTCCGGACCGAGGATCCGCGGCAGTTCGGATGCCACCTTGGCGACGACGTCGGCCCGCTTCGCGGCGAGTGCCCGCGCCTGCACGCCGATCCGCACCCGGTCGAACCCTTCGGGCACGGGCGTCCCCGCGACCAGCGCCGACAGCAGTGCGGCCTGCGCGAGCCCGACCCGCTCCCGCGCCTCCCCCGCACCCCCGGCGGCCACCGAACCCGAGGCGCCCCGCGCCGCCCGCGCCGGACGGCCCCCGACGGGGTCGCCGGTCGCGGCGTCGGCGCCGGTGGAGTCCGCACTGCCTGCCGGGGCGCCGGGGAGGTGCCCCGCACCGTGTGCGACGAGGACGTGGGCCGTGGCGCGCACCTCCGTCTTCACCCGCTCCACCGCCCCGGCCTCCACGGCCCGGCGGATCGCGGTCAGTTCGCCCTCCAGTTCCGCCGGGGCGGGGAAGTTCTCGTCGCGCTCCAGCAGGACGCCCGGCGGGCGGACCCGGGAGGCCAGGTCGGTCAGGATGTCCAGGACCGGTCGCGGGACGGGGTGGGCGTGGCTGTCGTGCCAGACCCCGTCGCGTTCGAAGCCGCCGGCGACATGGACGTAGGCGACGGCCTCCAGAGGCAGCTCGGCGAGCGCCCTGGCCGGGTCCTCGGCGCGGTTGACGTGGTTGGTGTGCAGGTTCGCCACGTCGATGAGGAGCCGCACGCCCGTGCGGTCCGCGAGCTCGTACAGGAACTGCCCCTCCGTCAGCTCCTCGCCCGGCCAGGTCAGCAGTGCGGCGATGTTCTCGACGGCCAGCGGCACCGGCAGCGCGTCCTGAGCGATCCGCACGTTCTCGCACAGCACGTCCAGGGCGTCACGGGTGCGCGGCACGGGCAGCAGGTGCCCGGCCTCCAGGTGCGGGGTCGCCGTCAGCGCCCCGCCGGCCCGGACGAACGCGATGTGCTCGGTGACCAGCGGCGAGCCGAGGACCTCGGCCCGCTCGGCCAGCGCGGCCAGCCGGCCCGGGTCGGGCCGGTCGGCGCCCCCGAGGCCCAGCGAGACACCGTGCGGCACCACGGTGACGCCGCGCTCGCGCAGCCGCAGCAGCGACGCCGGCAGATGCCCGGGGCAGACGTTCTCGGCCACGGTCTCGACCCAGTCGATGCCCGGCATGCGCTCCACGGCGTCCGCGATCTCCGGGCGCCACCCGATGCCCGTCCCCAGTCGCTCCATCGTTCCCCCTCCTGCACCCGGCCGATCCCCGGACGTGACGGGGGTATGGCCCGGCCGTCCGCGCCCGAACCCTCCGCGGCCCGGCTTCAGAGCAACATTTGAGGTTCGGCGCCCGCAGCCCGCAGCCCGCAGCCCGCAGCCCGCAGCCCGCCGGCGGAGGCGCACCGCGTGCGCCCCGCCCCGGCACGCACGCGGTGGCCGCCGGACGTGACCGGCGGCCACCGCCCTCCGGCCGAGCCCTAGGCCCGGCGGGAGGAGGAGTGGTAGTTGAACACCGACCACAGGACGAACAGGCCGGTCACGATCATGATGATCGACCAGAACGGCTGGTACGGCAGCCACAGGAAGTTCGCGATCAGTGTCAGGCCGACCACGACCGCGCTCACGGCCCGCGCCCAGGTCGCCCCGGTGAACAGGCCGAACCCGGCGATCATCAGGAGCAGGCCGACGATCAGGTGGATCCAGCCCCAGGCGGTCAGGTCGAACTCGAAGACGTAGTCGCCGAAGCTCGTGTACACCTCGTCGTTGGCGATCGCCGCGATGCCCTGGAAGATCGCGAAGAACCCGTAGACGATCATCAGGGTGGCGCCGAGGGCGAGGCCGCCGGCCGCCCACGGGCCGCCCGAGCCGCCGGAGCCGCCCGGCTTCCGGTCGTCGTCGGCGGCGGGAGGAGCGGGGGGAGGGGTCGCGGCGCTGCTCATGGCTGCCTCCTGGGTCGGGGTTGTCCGGCTAACCCCACTGGAGCACCCGGCCGCGTCCGGCGCGCCCGCGATTGCTCCGAACGGGTGACGCTCGTGCGCGCCCGCGGTCGCTGTCGAGCGGGTGGTGCTCGCCGGCCGCGCCGCGTACCGCTACCGGCGCAGGGCCGGGTGGTCGGCGACCACGGTGCACGAGCCGGGCGCGATCTCCGTGAACCCGGCGTCCCGGACCAACGGCAGTCCCGCGGAAGTCAGTTCGGGCCAGCGGGCGGGGTCGGCCGTCCGCACGGCGAGCGGGAAGCCGGCCTCCCGCCAGGCGGTCCGCTCGGGCCCGGACAGCTCCCACCAGGCCAGCTGCGCGCCGTGGCCCGCCTGGGCCATCGCCTTGCCCGCCGACATGCCGAGCTCGGGGTTCAGCCAGAGCACGACGGCGCCCGGGCCGGCCGCGTCGGGCTCCTGCGGGTCGTCCAGGTCGGTGCCGGAGACCTGGAGCCGGGCGAGGTCCTTCGGCCAGCCGTCCAGGGGGACCGGCGGGAAGACCCGCACCTCGGCGGACTTGCCGGTGACCGTGATCCCGGGCAGGGCCTCGGCCCGCCGCCACTCGGCGCCCCGGGCACGGCGCACGACCTTGCGGATGCGGGCGTCCTGCCAGTCGCGCATCGCCCGGGCCCACTCGCCCTCGCCCGCCGAGCGCTCGTCGGCCAGGATCGTCAGCACGGCTCGGGCCGCCGTCTCCAGCGCGTCGGTGCGGGCCGGCGGGTCCGCCCGCTCGATCCGCACGACCAGCGGCAGCACGAACTGCGGCGCCTGATCGCGCGCGGAGGGGTCGGACCGGAAGGGACTGTCGCTCACAGGCGTCGGATCTGCGCTCACGCTCCCAGTGTGCCAGCCGGAAGATCGCACAGAATCGGTGCTCAGCCCGAGCAGGAGGTGCGCTCGGCCTCGCGCCATTCGCAGACGGGGCAGTAGGTGACGCCCTTGTACGACTCCGGGTACTCCGTGGGCTCCCGGCACAGCACGCACTCCGCGTACGGCGGCCCGTCCGCCCGGGGAGGCCGGGCCGCGTCGATCAGGCAGTAGTCGTCGTCCTCGCTCATACCTCCAGCGTAGGACGGTCAGCGGCGTCCGCCCGCGGTCCGGATCAGGTCGGACACCTTCACGAACCGGTAGCTCCGGTGCCGCAGCTCGGGCACGATCCTGCGGACCGCCCGCTCGGTCGCGGGGGCGGCACTGCGCGTGCAGTGCAGCACCACCACCGACCCCGGCCGCACCGCGTCCAGGACCTGCCGGACCACCACGTCGGGGTCGTCCTCGAACGCGTCGCCGCCGACCACGTCCCACTGCACGGCGGTCACCCCGGCCGGCGCCAGCGCCTTCAGGGCCCGCCGGTCGTGGCAGCCCCCGGGGAAACGGAAGTACGGCATCGGGTCGGGCACGCCCGCCGCACGGAACGCGGCGTAGGCGCGCTCCACGTCCTGGCGCATGCGCCGGGCGGCCACCTCGGGCAGCCCGTAGCAGTCACCGGTGAAGGCGTGGTGGCTGTAGGAGTGGTTGGCGACCTCGAAGAGCGGGTCCCGGCCGATGGAGCGGGCCTGGCCCGGGTACTCCTCGGCCCACCGCCCGGTCATGAACACGGTGGCCGGCACCTTCAGCGTCCGCAGCGTCGCGATCAGCCGGGGGTGGTCGAAGCGCTCGCCGGCCGCCGCGCGTTCCCCCTGGTCCGCGGTCATGTCGGCGTCGAAGGTGAGCGCGACACGTCTGCCCTGGGTGCGGGAGCCGTGTGCGAAGACGGGGGTCAGGCCGGCGGGGCCGGGCGCGAGGGTCGGCGGCTCGGCCACCGGCGCCGGAACCCGTACGGCGGTGGAGGCCGGGCGCGGGGGCCGTTCGGTGCCGCAGGCGGCGAGGGCCGCGGCCAGGGCGCACACGGCTGCGGCACGGCGCAGAGCGGGACGGCACAGGGGGACGATCACCGTATGAGGATGTGACCGGGAGCGTCCCGCCATGCGTGTGTGCCGCCGGTGTCACCCGGCCGTCAGATGTCGCGCTTCTCCAGCGGCTTGGTCGCCGGGCCCTGGATCACCTTGCCGTCGGTGTCGAAGCGCGAACCGTGGCAGGGGCACTCCCAGGCCCGCTCGGCGGCGTTGAAGTCGACCAGACAGCCCAGGTGGGTGCAGCGCGCGGAGACCGCGTGCAGGGCGCCGTCGTCGTCCCGGTAGACGGCGACCCGGTGACCGCCCGCGCGGACCACGGCGCCCTCGCCGGGCGGCAGGGACTCCACCGGCGGGGACGGCCGCAGCCGGTCGCCGACGAAGTGCCCGGCCACCTTGGCCTGCGTCTTCAGGAACGACGGCGCCTCCCGCACGGCCGGCTTCACCCGCCGCGGGTCGTACAGCCCGCTCCACTCGCACTCCTCGCCGGTGATCTGCGCCGCGAGCAGGCGACCCGCCATGATGCCGCCGGTCATGCCCCAGCCGCCGAAACCGGTGGCCACGTAGGAGTGCCGGGCGCCCGGGTGCAGCGGGCCGACCATCGGCACGGTGTCCGTGGGGGTGTTGTCCTGCGTGGCCCAGCGGTGCGTGACCTCCAGGCCGGGGAAGTGCCCGGTGGCCCAGGAGGTGAGGCGCTCGAAACGGGCCCGGGTGTCGCCGGTGCCCGGCGTGAAGTGCTCCCCGGTGACGATGAGCAGCCGCCGGTCCCCGTCGTACGGAGCCGTGCGCACCGACCGGGTGTTCTCGTCGGGCGTGATGTACATGCCGTCCGGGTCCTGCCCGGCCGGGATGGTCCCGGCGACGACCAGCTCCCGCTTCGGGGTCAGGCGGGTGAACAGCAGCGCCCGGTCGAACACCGGGTAGTGCGTCGCGACGACGACGTCCCGGGCCCGTACGCTCGCCCCGGTCGAGGTCGACAGCCGGCACGGCTCGCCCTCCTCCATGTCGAGGACGGTGGTGTCCTCGAAGATCCGCCCGCCGTGCCCGGCGAGGTCGGCGGCGAGGGCCAGCAGGTACTTGCGCGGGTGGAACTGGGCCTGCCCGGTGACCTCGACCGCGCCGGCCACCTCGAAGGGCAGCCCGGTCTCCGTGACGAACGAGGCGGGCAGTCCCGCCTCGGCCGCGGCACGCGCCTCCGCCCGCAGTTCGTCCACGCGGCTCGGGTCACTGGCGTACGTGTAGGCGCTGCGGGCCTCCCAGTCGCAGTCGACGCCCAGCTCGGCGGCCACCCGGGCCGCGTGCTCGATCGCCTCGGACTGCGAGCGGGCGTACAGGCGCGCGCCCTCGGGGCCGCGGGTGCGGCGCAACGTGTCGTAGACGAGGGAGTGCTGGGCGGTGACCTTGGCGGTGGTGTGTCCGGTGACCCCGGCCGCGACCCGGCCGTCCTCCAGGACCGCCACGCTGCGCCCGGCCCGTGCCAGTTCCCACGCCGTGCACAGTCCCGCGATCCCGGCGCCGATCACCGCCACGTCGACGTCCAGGTCCTCCGCCAGCGCCGGATGGCGGCCGTCCGGCGCCGTCTCGAGCCAGTACGAGCCCCTGACCTGCTGCTTCTCGCTCATGAAGCATCGAGTACCCCGGCCGGCCCGCGTCAGTGCCGACGCGGACCGCTTTACCGCCGGGACCCGGTGGGCTCACGTACACCCACATGGTCGTGGATGAGTTGGGCGACGGGACCGTGGACCGGCTGTTCCACGCCCTGGCCGACACCACGCGCCGGGACATACTGCGCCGCTGCGTGCGCGGGGAGCTGTCGGTGTCCCGGCCGGCCGAGGCCCACCCCATGAGCTTCGCGGCCAGATCGACGCCCTGCTGACCGGACCGGCGCCCCGCTGACCGCCTGACCGGCCGGTTCAGGCCCCCCGGCCGCTTCACGCCCGCCCGAGCGGTCCCGGTCAGCGGCACTCGGCCACGTCGGAGTCCGCCCCCTGTTCCCTCACGCTCCGGCCGGGGCACCGGGCCGGGCATCCGGCGCCCCTCCTGCCCGGGCGGTCCCGGTCAGCGGCGCCAGGGCCCCGTCACCGCGAACGTCGTTCCCGGCGTGTAGCAGTTGACGTACATCGTGTCGCCGTCGGGGGAGAAGGTCACGCCCGCGAACTCACCCCACTCGGGCTCCTCGGGAGTGCCGATGTTCTGCCGGTTGCGGGCCATCGCGTAGACCTCGCCGCGCCGGGTCACGCCGAAGACGTGCTGGGCGCCCCCGCCGTCCTCGCAGACCATCAGGCCGCCGCTGGGCGCTAGGCAGATGTTGTCCGGTGACTCGCCCGGCATCTGCACGTCGGTGTCCGGGCCGAAGACGATCACCAGGGTCAGCCGGTGGCGCTCCGGGTCGTAGCGCCAGACCTGTCCGTAGTGGTCGGCCGCCGAACCGTCCGACCGGTGCGCGAAGGACGACACGAAGTACACCGACCGGCCGCCCCAGTAGCAGCCCTCCAGCTTCTGCGCGTGCGTGATGCCCTTGCGGCCGAAGTCCTGGAACCGGATGGGCGTCCGCGCGGCCAGCGGGTCCGGCACGTCCACCCACTCGATGCCGTCGAACTCGGCGCCGGTCTCCCGCACGGAAGACAGGTCGGGCACGCCCGGCACCCGCATCGCCTGGAGCCGGCCGCCCGCGCGCAGCGAACCCCGGCCGCCCAGCGGCTTCCTCGGCAGGAACCGGTAGAACAGGCCGAAAGGCCTTTCGAAGGCGTCCTCCGTCTCGTACACCACGCCCCGGCGCGGGTCGACGGCGATCGCCTCGTGCTGGAAGCGGCCCATCGCCGTCAGCGGCACGGCCCCGGTGCGGTGCGGGTCGACCGGGTCGACCTCGAAGATGAAGCCGTGGTCCTTGGTGTAGCCGTTGGTGCCCGCCTTGTCCTCGGTCTCCTCGCAGGTCAGCCAGGTGCCCCACGGAGTGGGGCCGCCCGCGCAGTTCACGGCCGTGCCGGCGATGCCGACCCGTTCCGCCAGGACGTTGTTGCGGGAGTCCAGCGTCAGCGCCGTACAGCCGCCCTTGCCGGCCGGGTCGTAGGTCAGGCCCTCGACCGCCGGGACGGGGATCTTGCCGTTGGCGCGGTTCTCGTGGTTGCGGACCAGGTGGACGCGGCCGCCCCGGCCGGCGAAGGCCGACATGCCGTCGTGGTTGGAGGGGACCTCGCCCTCGCCCGAGCGCAGCCGGTCCCCCTCGCGGGAGAGGATCCGGTAGCGGAAACCTTCCGGCAGATCGAGGACGTCCTTCGGGTCGGGGACGAGCGGGCCGTATCCGGTGCGGCCCAGGGTCTGGGCCGCGGCGGTACCGGCGAAGAGTTCGGACAGGGCGCCGGAGAACGCGATCCCGATGCCCAGGGCGCCCGTCCCGGCGAGCACCTGACGTCGTGTGGCGAAGCGACCGGATTCGGTCATGGGACAACCTTCCTGCTGGCGGACAGGAACTGTGATCCCGCTGTGTCTACCACCTGGTGCGGACGGCGGGAACCATGCGGGCGGCGCGGGTCATCCCTGCACGGAGCGCCGCAGCTCCTCCAGGGCCTGACCGGCCTGCTCGGCACGGTCGAGGGTGGCCTCCGCGGACGTCGGCGCACCACCCTCACGGCCGCCCCTCTCGAGGAACCTCAGCAGCTCCACCGGAATGGGCAGCACCAGCGTGGAGTTCTTCTCCGCCGCGACGGCCATCACCGTCTGCAGCAGGCGCAGTTGCAGGGCCGAGGGTGTGTCGGCCATCTGCTGGGCGGCCTGCGACAGCTTCTTGGACGCCTGGTACTCGGCGTCGGCGTTGATCAGCCGGGCCCGCCGCTCGCGGTCGGCCTCGGCCTGGCGGGCCATCGAGCGCTTCATGGTGTCCGGCAGGGAGACGTCCTTGATCTCCACCCGGTCGATGGTCACGCCCCACTCGACGGCAGGGCTGTCGATCATCAGCTCCAGGCCCTGGTTGAGCTTCTCCCGGTTGGACAGCAGATCGTCCAGCTCGCTCTTGCCGATGATCGAGCGCAGCGAGGTCTGGGCCATCTGCGACACGGCGAAGCGGTAGTCCTCGACGTTGACGACCGCGGCAGCCGGGTCCACCACCTTGAAGTACACGACCGCGTCGACCCGCACGGTGACGTTGTCGCGGGTGATGCCCTCCTGGGCGGGGATCGGCAGGGTCACGATCTGCAGGTTGACCTTGCGCATCCGGTCGACCGCCGGGACGACCAGGTTGAGTCCGGGCCGCCGCACGTCCCCGTGCAGCCGGCCGAGACGGAAGACCACCCCGCGCTCGTACTGCTTGACCACACGCGCCGCCGACGCCAGGTAGACCAGGCCGCCGGCTCCCACCGCCGCCGCGGCGGCGATCAGCTCTTCGACCATGCCGACCTCCCGTTCGAGGTCCGGTGTGCGTGTCCTTCTGTCACGATATGCCCCCACCCGGGCGTGAGGCCATGCCCCGGGCGGCCGGGGCCGGACACGGGACGGTCCGGGGCCCACGCGGGGGTGCGCGCGTGCCCCGGACCGGGAGAGGGACGATCCGCTAGGCGGCGGTGACCTCCTGCGCCGCCGGCGTGGCCCGGCTCTGCTTGCCCTCCGTGACCTTCACCGGTTCCGTACCGGCGGTGCTGTGCCGCGCGGCCCAGCTCTCCAGGGCGGTGCGGCAGGCGTGGTCCAGGTGGTGCAGACCCGACAGGTCCAGCTCCACCGGGCGGTCCTGCGGCAGGCTCTCCAGGCTGTCCAGGATCTTCGGCAGCCGCAGGAACGTCGCGTTGCCCGACAGGTACACCTGGATCGGCCCCGCGCCCTTGTCTATGGTCTCGACCTTGAGGTGCGAGGCTTCCCAGGCGGTCTTGACGACCGACAGCGCCAGACCGATGAGCACGCCCTCGAACATGTTCACCGCGACGATCGACACGGCCGTGATCATGAGGATCAGCGCCTCACCGCGGTGCTCCCGCCACAGCGGCACGATCTTGGCGAACGGGATCAGCTTGAAGCCCGCGTGGATCAGGATGCCGGCGAGCGCGGGCAGCGGGATGAGAGCCAGCGTGGCCGGCAGGAGCGCGGCGAACAGCAGCAGCCACAGGCCGTGCATCACCCGGGACGCCTTGGTCCGGGCGCCCGCGGCGACGTTCGCCGAGCTGCGCACGATGACCGCCGTCATCGGCAGCGCGCCGAGCACGCCGCAGACCGTGTTGCCCGCGCCCTGCGCCATGAGCTCCTTGTCGTACCGGGTGCGCGGGCCGTCGTGCAGCCGGTCCACCGCGGCGGCGCTGAACAGGCTCTCGGCGGAGGCGATCAGCGTGAAGGCGACGATCGTGCCGACGACACCCGCCCCGAGGCCCGTGAGGACGTCCGGGCCGGGCGGCTGGATCGAGCCGAGCAGACCCTGCACCTCGACGGTGGCGACCGGCAGGTCGAGCACGGCGGTGGCCGCGATCGCCAGGACCACAGCGGCGAGGGCGCCCGGCACGGCCTGGGCCGGCTTGGGCAGCCGCTTCCACAGCACCATGACCGCGACGGTGGCCGCGCCGAGCGCGAGGGAGGTCAGGGCCGCCGTGCTGCCGGCCGCGTCCACCACGGCACCGGGCAGGCCCAGGATCTTGTCGACGCCGGAGGCGGGTGCTTCCAGCCCGGCTGCCGCGTACAGCTGCCCGGCGATGAGCACCAGGCCGATGCCGGCCAGCATGCCCTCGACGACCGAGAGGGATATGGCGCGGAACCAGCGGCCCAGTTTCAGCGCGCCCATGAGGAGCTGGAGCAGACCGGCGGCCAGCACGATGACGCCGAGCGCGGGCAGCCCGTACTCCTGCACGGCCTCGAAGACCAGCACGGTCAGACCCGCGGCCGGACCGGACACCTGCAGGCTGCTGCCCGGCAGCAGGCCGGTGACCAGGCCGCCCACGATGCCGGTGACCAGGCCGAGTTCGGCCGGGACACCGGAGGCCACGGCGACCCCTACGCACAGCGGCAGGGCGACCAGGAACACGACGAGCGAGGCGGTGAAGTCCTGCCTGAAGTGGGGGAACTTGGTCATGGCGCCCCTCACAGCGTCTCGAAGGCGTCGGTCTGCGCGCGGTGCTGACGCACGACCCCGGTGTGCACCTCGTAGAACCAGGCGTGCAGCCCGAGTCCGCCGTCGGCCAGCCGCCGTTCGACGCACGGGTAGGAGCGCAGCCGCAGCACCTGGGTGAGGACGTGGTTCTGCACGGCGTCGGCGACCGTCGGGTCGGCCGGGTCGGCGCAGTCGGGCCGGCCGGCGGCGTGCGCGAGCCAGTCGCGCACCGCCGGGACCGCGTCGAGGTCCTCGCCGCGCACCATGGCGCCCACGGCGCCGCAGTGCGAGTGGCCGCAGACCACGATGTCCTTGACGCCGAGGACGTCGACGGCGTACTCGATCGTGGCGGCCTCGGAGGTGGGGTGGTCGAAGGAGTGGGGGGGAACGACGTTGCCCGCGGTGCGCAGCTCGAAGAGCTCGCCGGGACGGGCGCCGGTGATCAGGGCCGGGACGACCCTGGAGTCGGAGCAGGTGATGAACAGGACGTCGGGGGACTGGCCTTCGGCGAGGCGGGCGAACTCCTCAGGGCGCTGTCCGAACCTACGGGCGTTGTCGATGAGGGGCTGCATGGCGTGGTGAATCCTCCTGGCGCGCAGTGGGGGCGCGTCGGACGGGCATGACGAAGGGTGGGGGGAGTGCGCCGCGGCTCAGCAGCGGAAGACCTGCAGCCTTGCCGGGGTGTGCGGCACCGGGGGTCTGGAGGTGCGCGCGGTGCCGTCGTCGGCCGGTTCGGCCACCGCCGGTGCGAGGCGCCGAGGCAGCGGCCTGCCGGGCGCCGAGGGTGCGCGGTCGGCGGGGTGGGACCGGGCACGGGTGCGCAGGGGACCGGTCGGCTCCCCTGTGTGTGCCGTGCGGCACGAAGTCGTCTCGTCCCGCAGGGCCTGTCCGGCGGGGGTGCTCGCCGGACCCGGGAACGTGCCGAGGGGTGTGGCTCCGGGGGCGGCCTTGGCCTGGGCTTCACTGAAAGTGTGCGCGGATGCGAACGACGGCGCGGGTGCGAACAGCTGGAGAGTCAGCAGGGCGGCGGCGAGGACCGTGATCACGGTCCGTACCGTCGTACCTCGGAACATGCGCCCCCCTCCACCGCGTCACACTTCTGGAGCGGACCAACGGTTGGTCAACTGCTGGTCAAGAAACAACATTAACCCTGCAAAGTCATTTGCAGGGTTAACTGAATGTTTCCGGCAGAAGAGCGCCTGAAAATCGTGGGTGGGATGGCCTGAAGCGGCGCTCACCTCACGGAACCCGCCGCGGGATCGGGGTGGCGGTCACCCGGGGTCGGCCAAGGCGCCCGCGTCGCGGGCGAGGGCGGTGAGCCGGGATATGGCCCTGAAGTACTTCTTGCGGTAACCGCCCTGCAGCATCTCCTCGCTGAAGAGCCGGTCGAACGGCATCCCGGACGCCATCACGGGCACCTCACGGTCGTAGAGGCGGTCCGCGAGGACGACGAGCCTGAGCGCCGTGGACTGGTCGGGGACGGGCTGCACCCCGGTGAGGCACACCACGTCGACCCCGTCGGTCAGGGCGCCGTAGCGGCTGGGGTGGACGCGGGCGAGGTGCTCCAGCAGGTCGGGGAACGCGTCGAGGGTGGCGCCCTCGGTGGCGTGCGCCGTCGCGGTCACCTGCTCGTCGGAGAACGGCGGCGGCGCCTCGGGCAGGCCGCGGTGGCGGTAGTCCTCGCCGTCGATGCGCAGGGCGCGGAAGTGGGCGGACAGGCCCTGGATCTCGCGCAGGAAGTCGGCGGCGGCGAACCGGCCCTCACCGAGCTTGCCGGGCAGCGTGTTGGACGTGGCCGCGAGCGCGACGCCCGCCTCGACGAGCTTGCCGAGCAGGGTCGACACCAGCACGGTGTCGCCCGGGTCGTCGAGCTCGAACTCGTCGATGCACAGCAGGCGGTGCCCGGACAGGGTGCGCACCGTCTGCTGGAAACCGAGCGCGCCGACCAGGTTGGTCAGCTCCACGAACGTGCCGAACGCCTTCAGCGCCGGTTCCGCCGGGGTGGCGTGCCACAGGGAGGCGAGCAGGTGGGTCTTGCCGACGCCGTAGCCGCCGTCGAGGTAGACGCCGCGCGGGCCCGAGGAGGCCTGTTTCGCCGCCCTGCCGAAGCCGAACAGGCGCCGCCTGCCGGTGGCGGCGCTCCCGCCGAGCCCGGCCGCGAAACCCTCCAGGACCTCGACGGCCTCGGTCTGGCTGGGCTGGTTCGGGTCCGGGATGTAGGTGCTGAAGCGGACGGAGTCGAACCGTGGCGGCGGCACCATCTCGGCGACCAGGCGGTCCGCGGGCACGTGCGGCTCTCGGGCGCACAGCGACAGCGGGGCCGGGTCGGTCACGGGGCCGGTTCCGGATGCGGCGGGGGAGGAGGACACGGTTCACCATGCTACGGCGCGTGGAACACTGCACGGCATGCGACGTCTGTTCCCTGTGACCGATGAAACAGCAGCTCCGGCGCCCGGTGGCGCGTCCGGCGAGGGAACCGGACGGGAGTGGAGCCGGGCCGAACTGGCCGCCGCCTACGCCTACCCCGAGCCGGGCCCCGAAGGGCCGGTGCCGTACCTGCGCGCCAACATGGTGTCCACGCTGGACGGGGCCGCCCAGCACGACGGGCGCTCGCAGCCCATCTCGAGCGCGGCCGACATGCGGATCTTCGGCACGCTGCGGGCGCTGGCGGACGTCGTGGTCGTCGGCGCGGAGACGGTGCGCCGGGAGGGGTACCGGCCCGCACGCGCGCGTGCCGACTTCGCCGCCGCCCGCGAGGCGGCCGGCCAGGGTCCCGCCCCCGCCATCGCGGTCGTCACCGCCGGGCTCGACCTGGACTTCTCGCTGCCGCTGTTCACCTCCCCGCCCGTGCCCACGCTCGTCCTGACCGGAGCCGCCGCCCCGCCGGACCGCGTGGCCGCGGCGGAGAAGGCGGGCGCCCGGGTGGTCACCGCGGGGGAGGGCGTCGGCGTCGACCCCGCACGGGCCGTGCGGGCCCTGGCCGGGCTCGGCCACACCCGGCTGCTCACCGAGGGCGGTCCGCGGCTGCTGGGCCAGTTGGTGGCGGCGGAGGTGCTCGACGAACTGTGCCTGACCCTCTCGCCGATGCTCACTGCGGGCGACGCGCAGCGCATCGCGGGGGGCCCCGCCGTCGCGGTCCCGCAACGCTTCGCGCTGCTGTCGATGCTGGAGGAGGACGGGTTCCTCTTCACCCGGTACGGACGGCCCCCGGCGCACTGAACGGCCCGGACCGGGGCAGAAGGTGCGGGCGGCCGGGAGTGCGGCCGCCGGACCGTCCGCGAGGCGGCACGGAGGACCGCCGCCGGGCATGAGCGGAATGTTCCGTTCCGCTCGGTTGCCGCAGGGCACACTGAATCCGGCAGTACCCGTGCGATCACGGGGCAGGATGGTTTCCGCAGGGCCCGTCACGGCCCACGCAGCAGTGGGGCCCCGCGGCCCCCGGAGCAGAAGGGGCGCCTGGTGTTCACAAGCGTTTTGATGATCGAGAAGGCCCTGACGTCCGCCGACGTGGAGTTCGTCACGACCTTGCACGGCGAGGAGGAGGTGTCCTTCCAGGTGCTGCTCCAGCCGCGTGGCGAGCAGGCGGACCGGCTGCTGCGGGCCATCGACGACGTGGCACTCGGTGAACTGGACGAAGCCGTGCGCGAGGGCGAGACCCCCGAGGGGGAGGAGGCACTGAGCGTGGGCCAGCGGGCCCTGGAGGTGTCCCTCGCCGCGTTGCGTGCCTCGGGGAGCCGGGCCGAGGGCCGGCTGATCGAGGACCATCCGCTGGACGCGCTGAAGTCCCTGGTCGCCGAGGCCGGGGCGGACGAGGTGATCGTGCTCACCGACCCGCACTACGTGGAGGAGTTCTTCCACCGGGACTGGGCCTCGCGCGCCCGGCACAAGGTCGGCGTGCCGGTGCTGAAGCTGTTCTCGCACAGCAAGGCGTAGCGCGGAAGGCATCGGGTCCGGCCGGCGCGGCCCCCGGCGCCGCTGAAATAAGGTGGGGGCGCCCACACCCGTCACGCCGCACTTGGAGAACCGCATGGCACCCGGCCTTCCCACCGCCATGGACCGACCGCACTTCATCGGCATCGGTGGGGCGGGCATGTCGGGGATCGCGAAGATCCTCGCCCAGCGCGGGGCCGTCGTCGCGGGCAGCGACGCCAAGGAGTCGGCCACGGCCGAGGCGCTGCGGGCCCTCGGCGTGACCGTGCACATCGGGCACGCCGCCGCGCACCTGGCGGACGACGCCAGCTGTGTGGTCGTGTCCTCGGCGATCCGCCGGGACAACCCCGAGCTGGCCCGCGCCGCCGAGCTGGGCGTCCCGGTCGTGCACCGCTCCGACGCGCTCGCCGCGCTGATGGACGGGCTGCGGCCGATCGCCGTGGCCGGCACGCACGGCAAGACCACCACCACCTCGATGCTGGCCGTGTCGCTGAGCGAACTGGGCCTGAAGCCCTCCTACGCCATCGGCGGCGACCTGGACGCGCCCGGCTCCAACGCGCTGCACGGCGAGGGGGAGATCTTCGTCGCCGAGGCCGACGAGTCGGACCGCAGCTTCCACAAGTACGCGCCCGAGGTCGCCATCGTCCTCAACGTCGAGCTCGACCACCACGCCAACTACGCGTCGATGGACGAGATCTACGCCTCGTTCGAGACGTTCGTGGACCGGATCACCGAGGGCGGCACCCTGGTGATCGCCGCCGACCACGAGGGCGCCCGCGAGCTGACCCGGCGGGTCGCCGGGCGCGGTGTGCGGGTGGTGACCTACGGCGAGTCCGCGGACGCCTCGGTGCGGATCCTGTCCGTGGTGCCGCAGGGCCTCAGGAGCGAGGTCACCGTGGACCTGGACGGCGAGCGGCTCACCTTCGCGGTCTCCGTGCCCGGGCGGCACTACGCGCACAACGCGGTCGCGGCCCTGGCGGCGGGCGTGGCGCTCGGTGTCCCGGCGGCCGAGCTGGCCGGGGCGATCGCGGCGTACACGGGCGTCAAGCGCCGGCTGCAGCTCAAGGGCGAGGCCGCGGGCGTGCAGGTGATCGACTCCTACGCGCACCACCCCACCGAGATGACGGCCGACCTGGAGGCGATGCGCGCCGCGGCGGGCGACTCCCGGATCCTGGTCGTCTTCCAGCCCCACCTGTTCTCGCGCACCCAGGAGCTCGGCAAGGAGATGGGGCAGTCGCTGGCCCTCGCCGACGCCTCGGTCGTGCTCGACATCTACCCGGCCCGCGAGGACCCGATCCCCGGGGTGACCAGCGAGCTGATCATCGAGGCGGCCCGGGCCGCAGGCGCCGACGTCACGCCGGTGCACGACAAGGCGGACGTCCCCGCGGTCGTCGCGGGAATGGCGAAGCCCGGTGACCTGGTTCTCACCATGGGAGCGGGCGACGTCACCGACCTCGGCCCGCTCATCCTGGACCGTCTGTAGGACCGAGGGGCTGGAGGCTCATGCCGTACGACGTTCAGAAGCCGGACGAGCAGTGGCGCGCGGAACTGTCCCCGGGCGAGTACGCGGTACTGCGGCAGGCGGCGACCGAGCCCGCCTTCACCGGTGAGTACACCGACACCAAGACCCGGGGCGTCTACTCCTGCCGTGCCTGCGGCGCGGAGCTGTTCACCTCGGACACCAAGTTCGAGTCGCACTGCGGCTGGCCGTCCTTCTTCGACCCGAAGGACACCGACGCGGTGGAACTGATCGAGGACCGCTCGCACGGCATGGTGCGCACCGAGGTGCGGTGCGCGCGGTGCGGCTCGCACCTCGGGCACGTCTTCGAGGGCGAGGGGTACCCCACGCCCACCGACCAGCGATACTGCATCAACAGCATCGCGCTGCGGCTGACGCCTCAGGAGGACTGAGCGCCGGGCGCCTCACCGCAGCCGGCACTCCCGCTGCGTGAGGCGCCGGGTGTCCCCGGCGATGCGGCGGCACAGCACCATCGTGTCGGCGGTGCCGTCTTTCGCGCGGCGCACCCTCTTCAGGACGATGCTGTGCCCGGTGCGGTCGCCGTACAGCGGGGCGCCGGTGAAGTCGACGGTGCCGGTCGCCATGCCCTCGATCTTGACGCTGCGCAGGTTCACCCAGGTCGAGGCGCGGCTCTGCGGCCGGTCGCCCCGGGTGGCCGCCCAGAACAGGGCGCGGGTCGCGTCGTGGGCGAGGGCGGTCTGGCCGCTGGCCAGGGCGGGACTTTCGTGGCGCGGCCGGTGGCCCCGCAGGCCGGGCAGGTGCTCGGCCGCGTCCAGGTAGAAGGCCGTCCTGGTGGCGGCCTTCTCCAGCTCGGCCAGGGCCGCGTGGTACAGCGTGACGTTCGGTGCGACGGACTGGCCGCCGCCCGCGAAGTCCGCCTTGGACAGGTCGTCCCCGGTGAGGATCGCCAGCGGCCTGCCCGCGCAGCCCGGCTCGGTGCCCAGCTGCGTCATCAGCGGGTCGACGTCCTCCACCCGGCCCGCGAAGTAGATCAGCGACGGCACCCGGCCGCCCCGGCAGATCTCCTGGGCGTGCGAGCGCAGTTCCGGCTTGCCGCCGCTGAGGCTGTAGCGGCGCTCGGGGTGCAGCGCGAAGCCCTGCCGCTGCAGCATCCGCCGGCCGTAGCGAGCCTGCTCGTCGGTGTACAGGTCGTCGGTGCGGGCCGTGTCGCGGGCGAGGACGAGCGCGTACTGACGCCGGCCCGGCGTGCGCAACTGGGCCGCCACAAGACCGAGCTGGCGGGTCTGCCACTCGTCGGTCGCGGCCAGGCTGAACCAGTTGGCGAACTCGCGCGGCAGATAGGTGGCGGAGTTGGTGCCGGAGACGACCGGCAGCCCGGCCCGCATCAGGACGTCCGTCGTCGCCCGGCTCGACTTCAGGTCCCGGCCGGTGCCGACCACCCCGACCACGGTCCGGTCGCGCGCGGCGTACGCGGCGATCGACTCGGCCATCTCCTCCTGATGGCCCAGGTCGACACCGCCGTTGGCGATCAGCACGCGCAGCTTGACGCTGGAGTTCTCGTTCACCACCGCCTGCGCCAGGTACACCCCGGCCAGTTCCTCGGCACCCTTCACGAGCGAGGACCCGGAATCGGTGTCGGCGCTGAGCGGCCCGGCGTAGACGACGGTGACGTACGTGGCGCTGTGGCGGGCCAGGACAGCGGCGTTCTGCCGGGCGATGCGGTCCTCCAGTTCGGCCACCGTCCAGGGGTGGCCGCCGGCGGTGGGGGCCGAGTCCCCGCTCTGCAGGAGGGGAGCAGGCAGCCAGTCGGCGAAGCGGACGCCGCCCGTCGCGATGCCGATGCACTCGGTGGACCCGCCGGGGGTCTGGGCGCGTCTGGTGTCCCGGTTGGCGGTCAGCACGGACGCCGAGCAGTAACGGTCCTGCAGGGCGTCCGCCCGCATCACGGTGCCCGCGGTCAGCAGCGCCACCACCAGGACGAGGGTGTGCAGCGCCCACACCAGCCGGGCGAACGTCGGCCGGGCCGAGGCCCGCCGGTGCGGACGGCCCTCCTCGAGGGGAGCGAGCTGGTCGTGCGGCAGCGGGATCTTCATCACCCAGGGCAGCACGGACCGCTCCCGGCTGGGCGACTGCTCGGCCCGCAGGTTGTACCCCCACTCGCGGTACCAGGTGCGCAGCCGGTCACCGAACCTCGGGGGCTCGGCGGCCGGCGCGGCTGCCGTGCGGACCACACTGCGCTCCAGCCGCGCCACGTCGTCCGCGCGCACGGCGGCGACCACCAGCAGCGGATCCAGCTCACTGCGCCGGCTGCGCACGTCGCTGATCGCGCGGATCAGTTCGATGCCGCCGTTGCGGTCGTCCGCCCGCGGCAGGAACAGCACCGGCGGACGCGGCCGTTTGAAGCCGCGCAGGTCCCAGCTCCACCGGCGGTGGTTGTCGCGCAGGTCCTCCCGCAGCGCCAGCACGCACAGCTGCAGGTGGAAGTCGCCGCCCGACTTCAGCGCCTCGGCCACGCCGTGGGCCCGGGCGGCGATCGCCTTCCACGAGCGCACGGGCCGCAGCAGCGAGACCTCGGTGGGCTGGTCCTGGTCCGCCGCCCTGAGGAAGGTCGTCGTCATGAACCAGCGGCTCTCCCGGCGCAGCCACAGGAAGATCGGCGCCCGGCCGGGTAGCACGTAGTTGAGGACGGTCAGCAGCAGCAGGAAGGCCAGGCCGGCGCCCACGGCCACGTACCACTCGCTGCGCGCCAGGAGCGCGGCGAGCACGGTGACCAGGCTGGCCGGCAGGATGTGCGCCATGTCGAACAGCGGCAGGCCCGAGCGCCAGCGCCCCGTCGTGTTCCGCGGCCGCCAGCGCTGCTCGGCCAGCTGGTCGAGCAGCAACTGCCGCTGGTCCTGACCGCCCCCCGGACTTCCCGGGGCGGGCGCCGGCCACTGGTCGCCGAGCGCGGCGACCGCGTCCTCGACGGCGTGCACCAGCCGCAGCCGCGGGAAGGCGTAGCGCCGGTAGACCGACTTCGGGCCGCCCCACTTCTTCGGGTCGCTCAGCGCGCGCACCATGGCCGCGGCCCGGCGCACCTCCGTGCCGCCCTCGTAGGCGTCCTGCGCGACCGCGCAGCGCGTGCCGTGCGCCCCCTGGCCGGTGTACAACTGCCGCACCAGCGCGGCCACCGCCTCGTCGTCGGCGCCGTCCTGCGCGTGCACCACGAAGACCGGCATGGGCGGCTCGGTGCTCGTGCGGAAGTCCTGGATGAGGATCTCGAGCTGGTTCTGCAGGTGCACGCCGGCGCCGGTGTCCGGCGTCCCGTCGTGGCCCCCGGGGCAGACCGGCGGTGTGCGGTCGCTGTTCACCATGGGCAACCCCCGTTCACCTTCGGTGAGTTACGAGGTTAACCGCTGCGGATGGGGTGCGAGTGGGTGACGGACCGACTCCGGTTCCGGGCGGCCCGGGGCCGGCCGGGCGGGGTGCCGGACCGGGGGACCGGCGCCGGACGGACGGGGTGTCAGGCGAGGGCTTCGGCGTCGGCCACCGGCAGGCCCGCGCTGCGCAGCACCCGTCCGCCCTCCTCGACCGCGAACACCTCGCAGTGCTCCCGGGAGGCCGCCCACCGCGCGCCCCCGGCCCCGAGTGCGAAGGCCGCGGTCGCCACCGCGTCGGCCTCCGTGAGGGTCGGGGCCACGACGGTCACGGCGAGCAGCCCGGTCGCCGGACGGCCGGTGCGTCCGTCGAGGATGTGGTCCCCGCGTTCGTAGCGGGCCGAGGTCGCGACCGCCCGGTCGGTGAGGTCCAGGACCGCGCACAGCCGGCCGGCGTGCTCGGGATGGCGCACGCCGACGCGCCAGGGGCCGCCGCCGACGACGACGTCACCCCCCGCGTTGACGCAGAAGCGCCGGGCACCGGCGGCGCGCAGCAGCTCCGCCCCCCGTTGCACCGACCAGCCCTTGACCACGGCGCACGGGTCGAGGCCCCGCCCCGGCAGCCGGACGTCGAAGGCGCCCCCGGTGGCGAGCCGGTACTCCTCGCACAGGTCCAGCACCTCCCGCAGGTCCGGGCCGACGAGGGGGAGTTCGCCCCGGCCCAGCCGGGACACCTCGCTGTCCGGGCGGAACGGGCTGAACCGCGCGTCGGTCTCGCGCAGCCACGCGAACAGCTCCTCCACCGGGCCGGCGGGGAAGTCCGGGTCGTCGATGCGGACCGACACCGGGAACCCCATGACGTGCTCCACGCGCCGCACGGGGCTCAGCCCTGCGCGTCGAGGGCGGCCTGGAGGGACTCCCGGTAGCCGTCGCTGGTGACCGTCGCCCCGGACACGGTGTCGACGTCGGCGCTCTGCACCCGCAGCGTCTCCTCGATCAGCCGCGGCACCGCGGCCGTGGTCTGCGGGTGGTCCGGCTGCCGCAGCATCCGCACCGAGGCGATCGTGCCGCCCTCGAAGGTCACCTCGACCTGCACCGGCCCCTTCTCGGTGTCGACCGTGGGACCGGCGACGACCGTGGCACCGCCGCCCGAGGAGGACACCGACGGCGTGGACGCCGGGGCCGGGACCGCGGCCGAGGCCGACGGGGAACCGGTGTCGGGCGACGGGGCGTAACGCCAGACCGGGACCAGGCCCGCGACGCTGAGGACGAGGACGGGTACGGCTCGTTTCACGACGGTCTCCTCGTCATCCGGCCAGGCTGAAGCGTTCGAAATGGATCTGCGGCCGGGGCACGCCCAGCGCGCGCAGCGAGGCCAGCACCGCGGTCATCATCGGCGGTGGGCCGCACAGATAGACGTCCCGGCCGGCGATGTCCGGCACCAGCCGGGCCAGTTCCCCCGCAGCCAGCCGGTCGGGCACCGGCGGGCCGGTCACCACGTGCAGGTCGGCGCCCTTGGCGCGGGCGAGGTCGCTCAGTTCGCCGTGCAGGACCGCGTCCCGGTCCGCGGCGACCCGGTAGATCACCACCGCGTGACCGTCCAGCTCCTCCAGCAGCGCCCGGATCGGCGTCACCCCCACGCCCCCGGCGATGAGCACCGCGTCCGGGCGGGTGCGGTGCAGGGTGGTGAAGGCGCCGTAAGGGCCCTCGGCGAAGACACGCGTGCCCGGCCGCAGGTGCCGCAGGGCCGCGCTGCCCGCACCGGCCCGCTTGACGGTCAGCCGGAGCGTGCGGCCGTCCGGCGCGGCGGACAGGGAGAACGGGTTCGCCTGCCACCAGCGGTCCCTGGTCAGGAACCGCCACAGGAAGAACTGCCCGGCCCGCGCGGGCAGCCGGCCGAGATCGCGGCCGGTGACGTAGACCGACACCACGTCGTCGTTCTCCGGGACGACGGCCGTCACGCGCAGCCGGTGCCGCAGGTTGCGCCACAGCGGCAGCACCAGCCGGCCCGCGAACACCGAGCCGAGGGCCGCGCCCCACACCCCGTACCAGTACGCCGTCGCCGCCGGGGACGAGGTGAAGGTCGTCCCCGCCGCGACCTGGTGGGTGAAGGCCAGCACCACCGCCACATAGGTGTACAGATGAATGAAGTGCCAGGTCTCGTACGCCAGCCGGCGCCGGGCGGCGCGGGCCGACACGGCGCCGACGACGAGGAGCAGCCCGAGGGCGACGATCGCGCGCAGCACGCCCTCGACCGTCCCGGCGAGGTCCACCAACTGGTCCAGCGGGTCCAGGGACGAGGAGTGCGCGTAGCCGAGGACGACGAACACCGCGTGCGCCAGGAGCAGCCACAGCACCGACATGCCCGTCCAGCGGTGCCAGGACGTCAGCCGGTCCATGCCGATCCGCCGGTCGAACCACGGCAGCCGGGCCACCAGCAGCAGCTGGAACGCCATGAGCAGGGCCGCGTACAGGCCGGTCAGCCGGCCCAGCACGATCAGCGCGTTCGAGGCGAAACCGGCCTGGACGAAGAACACGGCCACCACGACCGCGTTGGCGAGGAGCACCGCGTACAGGCCGGTGCGGCCCACCACGCGGGGGCGCACCCCCGGCCGGGTCGCCGCGGGGGGTTGTCGGAGGGTCGTCACCGTCGGCAGCTCCTCGATCGGGTCCTGGGGAGACCGAGCTTGGCCCGGGGGAGCTGTCGGGAAGCTGTCACCCGACTTTCAAGTGGTTATCGATCCCGCGGGCAGGAGCCGGGCGGCTATGGCGGCCCCGGACCCGTACCGCAGTATGTGGGCGTGGAGAAAGTACGACTTCTCGTCGTCGACGACGACCCGCCGATCGCCGACCTCGTGGCGACCGTCGCCCGCTACGAGGGCTGGGAGGCGGTCACCGCGTACACCGGCGAGGACGCGCTGCGGCGGGCCGCCGACTTCCACCCGGACATCGTGGTGCTCGACCTGATGCTGCCCGGCGTGGACGGCTTCGGCGTCCTGGACCGGCTGCGGGCCTCCGGCACGATGGTGCCGGTGGTCTTCCTCACCGCCCGCGACGGTGTCGCCGACCGGGTCGCGGGCCTGACCCGGGGCGGCGACGACTACCTCGTCAAACCGTTCGCGGTGGAGGAGCTGATGGCCAGGCTGCGGACCGTGCTGCGGCGCAGCGCCGGGCCGTCCTTCCAGCGGTCCGTGCTCCGGGTCGGCGACCTGTCGATGGACGAGGACACCCGCGAGGTGCGGCGCGGCGAGAGGCTGCTGTCCCTGACCCCGACCGAGTACGAGGTGCTGCGCTACCTGCTGCGCAAGTCGCCCACCGTGCTCACCAAGGCGCAGATCCTCGACCACGTGTGGGAGTACGGCTTCGGCGGCCGCTCCAACGTCGTCGAACTGGTCGTCAGCAGGCTGCGCCGCAAACTCGACGAGTCCGGCGACGGCGCCGCCCCGCTGATCCACACCGTGCGGGGCTTCGGATACGTGCTGCGGCAGGCCGCCGAGTGATCGCACGGCTGAGGGGGACCTACCGCAGGATGCGCCTGGGCACCCGGCTGGCCCTGGGCCTGGGCGCCCTGTCCCTGGTCGTGTTCGCCGTCGTCGGCACGGCCATGACCACGTACATGCGCGACTACCTGTCGGCCCAGCTCGACACCCAGCTCGCCCAGGCGCAGATCGCCCAGTCCAAGAGCATCGCCGACTACGGCACCCTCTCGGGCAAGAAGTACTACAGCTGGTTCTACGCCGTCTACGACGTGTCGGACGGCAGGCCCGAGCTGCGCCGGCCGGAGGACCCGGTCGACCTGCCGAAGGACGTCGACGACTTCACCGCCCTGGCCTCCGCGCAGACCGCCGCGCACACGGAACTGCTGCGCACCGAGCACCTGAGGGGCGCGGGCACCTACCGGCTGCGCGCCTGCGAGGTCGAGCCCGGGGTGGTCCTGGTCAGCGCCGCGCCCATGGGCGAGATCCAGGACACGGTCGGGCAGCTGATCACCGTCCAGGTCGTCACCTTCGCGCTCGCTTTGCTCGCCCTGGTCGTCTTCGGCCGCCGGATGCTGCGCCGCGGCCTGAAACCGCTCAGCGACATGGCGACCACCGCGCACGGCATCGCCTCCCACGACCTGACCGAGTCGGCGGCCCGGTTGCCGCTGCGCGCCGACGGCCGTGACGGCGGGCCCGAGGTGGACGAACTGCGCACCGCCTTCAACACGATGCTGGAACACATCGACGACTCCCTCGCCGTGCGCGCCGAGGCCGAACAACGGCTGCGCCGGTTCGTCGCCGACGCCTCCCACGAGCTGCGCACCCCGCTGATGTCGGTGCGCGGCTACGCCGACCTCTTCCAGTACGCCGCCGCCAACGCCCCCGCCGAACGCGACCGCCACCTGGCCCGGCTGCGCGCCGAGGCCGCCCGCATGGGCGTGCTCCTGGACGACCTGCTGCTGCTCGCCAGGCTGGACGCGGCCGAGGTGGACACGCCCCTGCGCCTGGAGGACGCCGACCTGACCGAACTGGTGGGCCAGGCCGCGGAGGCCTTCCGCGCCGGCCGCCCCGACCACCCCCTGACCGTATCGGCGGATTCCGGTCCGGTTCGGCTGCGGGTGGACCCGCTGCGCCTGCGCCAGGTCCTGGACAACCTGCTGACCAACGCCGCGGTGCACACCCCGGCCGGGACGCGGGTGTCGGTGGAGGTGCGCGCGGTGCCCGGTGCCGCCGAGGTGCGGGTCCGCGACACCGGACCCGGCATCCCGCCCGAGGACCGGGCCCGGGTCTTCGACCGCTTCTACCGCGTCGACAAGGCCCGCAGCCGCGACCGCGGCGGCAGCGGTCTCGGCCTCGCGGTCGCCCGCTCCCTGGTCCACGCCCACGGCGGCCGGATCGAGGTCACGAGTGAACCGGGGACGACGGTGTTCACCGTCCGCCTGCCGGTGCGGGAAGCGGCCCCCGCGGGCCCCTGACGTGCGCCCTCTAGACTCGCTCGGGACAACAGCGCGCACGACCACGGCCAGCAGCGTCCGCCAACCCGAAGGGCCCCGGCGTCTTGATACGGATGGAATCAGTCACCAAGCGGTACCCGGACGGCACGGTGGCCGTCGACCGGCTGTCCCTGGAGATACCCGACCGCTCGATCACCGTCCTCGTCGGGCCGTCGGGCTGCGGCAAGACCACCACCCTGCGCATGATCAACCGGATGGTCGAACCGAGCGAGGGAACGATCCTCCTCGACGGCGAGGACATCCAGCACCGCCCCGTGACCGCCCTGCGCCGGTCGATGGGCTACGTCATCCAGAACGCCGGGCTCTTCCAGCACCGCACGATCGTCGACAACATCGCCACCGTGCCCCGCATGCTCGGCTGGGGCAGGCACAAGGCCCGGGCGCGGGCCGCCGAACTCATGGAACGCGTCGGCCTCGACCCCGCCCTCGCCAAGCGCTACCCCTACCAGCTCTCCGGCGGCCAGCAGCAGCGCGTCGGCGTGGCCCGGGCCCTGGCCGCCGACCCGCCCGTGCTGCTGATGGACGAACCGTTCTCGGCCGTCGACCCGGTGGTCCGCAAGGGACTCCAGGACGAACTGCTGCGTATCCAGGACGAACTGGGCAAGACCATCGTCTTCGTCACCCACGACATCGACGAGGCGATCAAACTCGGCACGACGGTCGCCGTCCTGCGCGAGGGCGGCCGCCTCGCCCAGTACGCCCCGCCCGCCGAGCTGCTGTCGAACCCCGCCGACGCCTTCGTCGAGGACTTCCTCGGCGCCGACCGCGGCATCCGGCGGCTGTCGTTCTTCCCCTCCACCGAACTCCCCCTGGACGACGGCCCGGTGATCCCGCTCGACGCCACCGCCGAGCAGATCGCCGCCGCCGGCGCCCCCTGGCTGCTGGTGACCGGCGCCGACGGCCGCCCACTCGGCTGGGGCGAGCCGAGCGCCCTGACGGCCGGCACCATCACGCCCGGCGAACTCCTCCCGTACGGACGGCCGTTCGTGCCGGGCATCGACTCGCTGCGGACCGCCCTCGACAGCGCCGTGCTCTCCCCGGCCGGTCACGCCGTCGCCGTCGACGACGCCGGGCGGGTGACCGGGGTGGTGTCCCAGGCGGCCATCGGCGAGGCCATCCGCAGCGCCCACACGGCCGACCGGGCCGACGAGGCCAAGGTCGCCTCGTGAACCTCGACCGCCTCTTCGACATCCCGAGCGACCTCCAGCACGGCTGGCCCGGCCTGATCGGACTGCACCTGCGCGAGGCCCTGCTGCCCGTACTGGCCGGACTGCTGCTCGCCCTGCCGCTCGCCCAGCTGTGCGTCCGCTTCCGCTGGCTGTACCCGCCCGTCCTCGGCCTCACCACCGTCCTCTACGCGGTGCCGTCCCTGGCCTTCTTCGTCGTCCTCATCGACTACACCGGCCAGACCGAACTGACCGTGATGATCCCGCTGGCCGTCTACAGCCTCGTGGTGCTCGTCCCGGCCATCGTCGACGGTGTGCGCTCGGTACCGCAGGAGACCCTCGCCGCCGCCACCGCCATGGGCTACGGGCCCGTACGCCGGTACGCGCAGGTGCAGTTGCCGATCGCCGTGCCCGCCCTCATCGCCGGGCTGCGGGTCGCCACCGTCTCCAGCATCTCCCTGGTCAGCGTCGGCGCCCTGATCGGCAACCAGGGCGCCCTCGGCAACCTGCTCGCCGCCGCGCAGAAGTACGACCGCCCCGAACTGGCCCTGAACTCCGTGCTCACCACGGCCGTCCTGGCCATCGTCTGCGACGCCCTGCTGGTCCTGCTGCGCATCGGGCTGACCCCCTGGATGCCCGGCGGCAGGCGCCCGAAGACGGCCTCGCGGCAGCGGCCCGTGCCCCAGGACGTGATGCGGTGAACGTACTGAACTTCGTCCAGGCCTTCTTCGGCGACAGCGCCCACTGGCACGGTTACGACGGCATCCCGCAACGCCTGCTGGAGCACGTCCAGTACTCGCTGCTGGCGCTGGCGCTCGCCGCCGCGATCGGCCTGCCGCTCGGGCTGCTGACCGGCCACACCGGGCGCGGCGGCAACGCGCTGGCCCTCATCGCCACCGCCGCCCGCGCGCTGCCCAGTTTCGGGCTGCTGGTGCTCATCGTCATCGTGATGGGCTTCGGCCTGCTGCCGGTGATGATCCCGCTGGTCGTCCTCGCCGTCCCGCCGATCCTGGTGACGACCTACGAGGCGGTCCGCTCCGTCGACCCGTCCCCGGTGGACGCCGCCCGCGGCATGGGCATGCGCGAGTCGCGGATCCTCTTCCAGGTCGAACTGCCCGTCGCCCTGCCGCTGATCCTGAGCGGCCTGCGCTCGGCGGCCGTCCAGATCGTTTCCACGGCCACCATCGCCGCCTACGTCAGCCTCGGCGGCCTCGGCCGGTACATCGTCGACGGGCTCTACCAGCGCGACTACGAGAAGGTGGTCGGCGGCGCCACCCTGGTCGCCGTCCTGGCGCTCGTCACGCTGGGCGTGTTCTGGGCGGCGGGACGCCTGGCCGTGTCGCCCGGTGTGCGCAGACGATGAATCCCTATCGATCTCGTAGGGAAACCGTGACCAGGGCGACCTTGACTGATCGCGAGGCCGCTGGATTGGATCGACGGATGACTTCCACCGCGCGCAACAGCTGGTCCAGGACGAGGAACACCGGTGCGGCGGCCGTCGCGCTCGCCGCGACGGCGCTGCTCGCGGGCTGTTCGTCCGGTGACACCTCCGACGACCCCCTGGCAGGCGAGAAGGCCGAGAAGGGCACCGTCGTCGTCGGCTCCAACAACTTCGCCGAGTCCACCCTGCTCGCCGACATCTACGGCGAGGCGCTCAAGGCCAAGGGCGTCAAGGTCGCCTACAAGCACAACATCGGCAGCCGCGAGACCACCTACGGCCTGATGAAGAACGGCTCCGTCACCGTGCTCCCCGAGTACAACGGGTCGCTGCTCGCCTATCTGGACCCCGAGGCCGAGCAGAAGTCCGCGGACGCCGTGAACGAGGCCGTCAAGGCCGAGCTGGACAAGAAGCTGACGCTGCTGAACTCCTCGCCGGCCGAGAACAAGGACTCGGTCACCGTCAACGCCGAGACCGCGAAGAAGTACGAACTGACCTCCTCCTCCACCCTGGCCGACCTCAAGGACGCGGCTGCCGACCTGGTGATCGGCGGGTCGCCCGAGTTCCAGACCCGGCACCAGGGCCTGAAGGGCCTGAAGTCCGTGTACGGGCTCGAGTTCAAGTCCTTCAAGGCGCTCGACGCGGGCGGCCCGCTCACCCAGGCGGCGCTGACCCGCAACACCGTCCAGGCGGCCGACGTCTTCACCACGGACCCGACCATCGTGAAGGAGAAGTTCGTCGTCCTGAAGGACCCGGAGAACCTGTTCGGGTTCGCCAACGTCACCCCGCTGGTGAACAGGAGCGGACTGCCGAAGGAGGGTGCCGAGGCGCTCGACGCGGTCTCCGCGAAGCTGGACACCCGCACGCTCCTGGACCTGGACGCCCAGGTCCAGCTGGAGAAGAAGGACCCGCTCGACGTCGCCAGGGCGTGGCTGAAGTCGGCGGGCCTGAGCTGACCGACCGGCGGTGAGCACCCGGGCGGCGAAGGCCGCCGGGGTGCTCACCGCCGAACGGCGAGCGGCCCTACGCCCGGACCGCCGACGCGATCAGCTGGTCGATCAGGGCGATCAGCACGTCCCGGCACGACTCCCTCTCCCGCGCGTCGCACAGCAGCACCTGCACGTGCTCCGGCACCGCGAGCGCCTCCCTGATGTCCTCCGGCGGATACGGGTGCTCCCCGTGGAAGCCGTTGACGGCGACGACGAACGGGATGCCCCGGCGCTCGAAGAAGTCGATCGCGGCGAAACTCGACTCCGGGCGGCGGACGTCGACCAGCACCACGGCGCCGAGCGCGCCGAGGGCCAGGTCGTTCCACATGAACCAGAAGCGCTGCTGGCCCGGCGTGCCGAACAGGTACAGCACCAGGTCCCGGCTGATGGTGATGCGGCCGAAGTCCAGGGCCACGGTGGTGGCCCGCTTCTCCTCGATGCCCTCCAGGTCGTCGACCCCGAGGCCGGCCATGGTCAGGGGTTCCTCGGTGCGCAGCGGGGCGATCTCGCTGACCGATCCGACCAGGGTGGTCTTGCCGACGCCGAAGCCCCCGGCGATGAGGATCTTGACCGTGTCGGGTGCGGAGGCGTCGGTGACGACGTCAGAGCCGGCCAAGGCCGTCCCTCACTTTCTGCAGCAGGTCCAAATCCGGTGTGGTGCGGGTGACGAGACGCGGCGGCCGGACCGTGATCCGGCCCGCCTCCAGCAGATCGCAGAGCAGGATCACGACCACGCTCACCGGCAGGTCCAGCCGGGCCGCCAGTTCGGCCACGGCGACCGGCTCGGCGCACAGCCGCAGGATCCGCAGGTGCTCGGGCTGGCAGCGGACCGCCGCGGCCGGCGGGGGATCGACCGCGGTGACCGTCGAGATGAGCGTGAAGTCGCCGCGGCTGGGCCGCGTCCGGCCGCCGGTCAGCGTGAACGGTCTGACCAGCCGGCCCGCCGGATCGCCTTCGCCCACCTCACACGCCGGGATCGGTCGCGGGCCCGGCCGTGCCGCGCGGTGCCGCGCTGAGGTGCTCGCCGATCTTCTTCACCAGCATGTTCATCTGGTACGCCACCACGCCCACGTCGGCGCCCGGCCCGGTCAGCACCACCAGGTGGGCGCCGGGTCCGGCGGAGGTCAGGATCAGGTAGCTGTTGGCCATCTCGATCAGCGCCTGGCGCACCGGACCACCCCGGAAGTCCATGCTGACGCCCTTGCTGAGACTCATCAGCCCGGACGCGGTCGCCGCGAGCCGCTCGGCGTCGTCGCGCAGGAAACCGGTGGACTTGCTGACCACCAGGCCGTCCTCGGAGAGCACCACGGCCTGGTTCACGTCGGCGACCCGCTCCACGAGTCCGGTCAGCAGCTGGTCGAGCTGGGTGTGCGTGGCGGGGATGGGGCGTGTCATTGCGGTGTCCTTCGTCAGCGGTCGGCGGGCGGAGTCGAGGGAACGGGGCCGGGGTCGGCCTGCCGGGGTGGTGCGGCCGTCTCCCCGGCGGCCGGCGGCTCGTCGCCGTCCCGGGCCCGGAGGGTGCCGCGCTGGAAGCCGGCCAGGGAGGAGGCGGCCGCCTCGGCGGTGAAGTCGTCGGGGAAGCCGTCCTCGGGGGCGGGCGCGGCGTCCTCGCGCAGTTCCTCCACCAGGCTGGTCTGGGGCACGCGGCGCGGCAGCGGGGCGAGGCCGTCGGTGCGGGGGACGACCGTACGGGCGGTGGCCGACGCGACGGACGGGGCCGTGCGGGCCGTGACGAGCGGTCGCGGCTCCCGCGCCCGCGCGGGACCGGCGGGACGGTCGGCCGTGCGCGACGCACCGGCGCCGCCTCGCGCTCCCGGCCGCTCCCCGTTCGTCTCGCCGTTCCCGGCCACGGGTGCCTCCCCGTCCGCCGGGGCGCCCCCGTGGGCCCCGGCGCCCGGCCGGTCCGCCGGACCCCGCGCCCCGGCCGCGCTCCCGGTCCGCCCGGCCCCCGGCGCCTCGCCACCGGGCGTCTCGCGCACCACGATCTCGTGCGGCACCAGCACGATCCCCGTGGTCCCGCCGTACGGCGACGGGCGCAGGGTGACGGTGATGCCGTGCCGGTGGGCCAGCTGGGCGATGACGAACATGCCCAGGCGCAGGTCGTCGGCGAGCGCGACGACGTCGAACTGCGGGGGCACGGCGAGCTGTTCGTTGAAGGAGGCGTAGTCCTCCTCCGACATGCCGAGCCCGCGGTCCTCGATCTCCACGGCCAGTCCCCTGGCCACCATCGTGGCCCGCACCGTGACCGGGCTCGGGGCGGGGGAGTAGGCGGTCGCGTTGTCGATGAGCTCGGCCAGCAGGTGGATGACGTCGGCCACCGCGGGCGGCGCCACACACACCTCCTCCTCGGTGTGCACCTCCACCCGCTGGTACTCGGCGACCTCGCCGATCGCGCTGCGCAGGATGTCGATCAGCGCGACGGGCTCGGTCCAGCTGCGGCCGGGCCGTTCGCCGCTGACGATGACGAGGTTCTCCTCGTAGCGGCGCAACTGGCTGGCGGTGGAGTCCAGTTCGTACAGGCCCTGGAGGATCTCGGGGTCGGTGTGCCGGCGTTCCAGCGTGTCGAGCTTGCTCAGCTGCAGGTTGACCAGGTTCTGGCTCTGCCGGGCGATGCCCAGGATGACCTTCTGGAAGCCCCGCCGGGTGTCGGCGAGTTCGACCGCCGTGTGCACGGCCGTGCGCTGGGCGGTGTTGAACGCCTGTGCCACCTGGCCGAGTTCGTCGTTGCCGTAGTCCAGCGGGGGCGTCGCCGACTCCGCGTCGACCGTCTCGCCCCGCTCCAGCCGGGCGACCACCTCCGGCAGCCGCTCCTGCGCCAGGCTGACGGCTGCCCGGCGCAGGCCGCGCAGCCGCCGCGACAGCGAGCGGGTGATCCGCCAGGACATGCCGACGCACAGCAGCAGCGCGATCAGTCCGCCGGCGCTGAGCAGCGCCGCCTTGAGCAGCAGGGCGTCCGCCCGGTCGGCACTGCGCTGGAGCAGGCCCGTCGTCTGCTGGTCGATGAGTCCCGCGTACTGCTCGGACAGCCGGTCCATGGCGGCGTCCCACCGCTGCCGCTCGTCGGGCAGGGCGATCCGGTCGCGGGCGGAGGAGGAGGCGCGGGCCGCCAGCACCCGGTCCTCGACCGACTCCAGTGCCCGCCACTGCGGTCCCGCCATGATCCGCTCGGTCTGCGCCTTGGCGCCGCCGGTCAGCTGCGGCAGCACCTGGTCCTGCACGAGCCAGCGGCGGGTGTGGACCAGCTCCGTGAACCGCGTCCACGCCTTGTCGTCCATGTGCCCGGACGGCCAGGCCAGGGTCAGCTGCGCGTCCTCCCGCGAGACCAGCTCCGCCGCGTGCTCCAGCCCGACCAGCGGCCCGGCCTGCGAGGTGAGATCCCCGTCGTCGACCTGGGACAGCGCCTGGAAGGCGTGGATCTGGTCGTCGATGATCGAGGAGTACTGGTCCAGCGCCTGCTGGGGGGTGATGTCGGTGGGATCGTCCACCTGGTCCCGGTAGTACTCGAGACTGCCGACCGAGCCCAGGACCGAGTACAGCCGCTCGGAGATGCGGGCGGGCGCCTCTCCGATGGCGTCCGCTTGCGCGACCAGCCGGCCGACCGCCTCGTCGGTCTCCTCGCGTTGTGCCTCCAGGGCGGACCGGGAGCCCTTCGGCGAGGCCAGCCAGGCGGCCGACAGGCTGCGCTCCCGCTGCAGCGCCAGGGTCGCGTGGGTGCCCATCGCGCCGGTCGACCGGCTCAGTTCCGTCTGCTCGCGCAGCGTGAGCCCCTCCGAGAACATCTGGATCGTCGTCACGCCCCACATGGCGGCGAGGGTGACGCTCGGCACCAGGGCCAGGAGCACCAGGGAGATGCGTATGGAGCCGAGGTGGCGCCGGGCACCTGTCCGTCGAGACATCGTCGTCCTAGGGCGATCAGCGGGAGGCGGGGAACGGGGAGGGGAAGCGGTCGGGGAGGGCGGGAGCGGGGCGTGGGGGCGTGCCGGGCACGGCACGCGGGCTGCGCAGGATGCTATCCGCACACGTGGACGTACGGACCCTGCCCCGGGGAAACGTCGGCGTCACGAGGGCGTCCGGTCACCGGGTCCCGGCCGCGGCGAACCGGGCCACGGCCGACACGTTCGACCTCGTCACGAACGCCGGGCCGGTGAGGACCGGAGCCGTGCCGCCGCCGCTGACGTTGCCGTTGGTCCGGTACAGCCACAGGGCGTCCACCGCGAGGTAGCCCTGCAGGTACGGCTGCTGGTCCACGGCGAACTGCACCTCGCCGCCGCGGACGGCCTTGACGAGGTCCTTGTCGAGGTCGAAGGTGGCGACCTTCGCCCTGCTGCCCGCCTGCCGCGCGGCCTCGACCGCGCCGAGCGCGAACTGGGCGCCGTTGGTGACGACCTGGTCGATGCCCGAGTCCTGCCGCAACCGGGCGGTGATCGCGGCGGTCACCGCGTCCAGGTCGGTGCCGTCCACGTACAGGTTGTCGGTCTCACCGCCGAACGTCTTCTTCACACCGGCGCAGCGGGCCTCCAGCGCGACGTTGCCCCGCTCGTGCACGACGCACAGGGCGTGCTTGGCCTTGAGGCCGTCCAGCTTGTCGCCGACGGCCCGGCCCGCGACGGACTCGTCCTGGCCGAAGTACTCCAGGAGCCCCGCCGGACGCCAGGCGTCGATACCGGAGTTGAGTCCGACGACGGGGATGCCGGCCGCCTTCGCCTGGGCGACCGGACCGCGCATCGCCGCAGGTTTGGCCAGGGTCACGGCGATGCCGTCGACCTTGTCGCGGACGGCGTCGCGCACCAGGTCGGCCTGGGCGGCGGGATCGGCGTCCCCGGCGTAGGTGAGGTCGATGCCGTCCTTGGCGGCCGCCGCCTCGGCGCCCTTGCGCACCAGGTCCCAGAACGCGTCGCCCTCCCCGCCGTGGGTGACGAGGGCGACGCGCATCCCGCCGCCGGAGCGCGCCGGGTCCGCGCCGTCCCCGTCGTCGCCCAGGGCCGAACAGCCGGACAGCAGCAGACACACGGCGAACGCCAGCGCCGCGACCCGGACGGGACCGGCCGGGGTGTGCGGCGGGGGAGGAGTGTTCATGAGGGGCGGACCTCGCTGTGCGGCCGAGCAAGAGCAGGAGGAGAGTGCGGACGGGGCCGCGGGAGGGGACACCGGCCGGACGACTCTCGCTGGCCGGAGCCAACCCTGTGTGACCACCGGTCGTCAAGTGAGCAGCCACCAGCAGTGAGTTGATGCTGCCGCATCGTGATGATCTGTCCGACCGGCCGAACAAGTACTCCCGGGCTGCGGGGTGCGGGCCGGCGTCCGCAGCGGCGCGCACGCACGGGCGCGCTCACGGGTCCGCAGTGCGGGCCAGCTCGGCTCGGTGTGCTCACGAGTGGGCGTGGTGCGGCCCGTTGGGGGTGGGCTTCCGGGTCCGGCGCGGTGGGCTCGCGTGGGCGTGGGGGGCTCCTGCGCATCGGGCGTCCGGCGCGGTCGATCACGCGGGCATGGGCGTGGGGCGGCCGTGCGCGCACGCCTCCGGCGTCCGGCGTGGTGCGCTTGCGGGGGCCCTCGGGCCGCCGTCGCAGTGCGACGGCACCGGCGCGCTCGTCGGGCCCGTCGACGCGCAGGCCCGGAAGCGAGGTGCAGGCCCCTGACGGCAGGAACCGGCAGGCTGCGACCGACCCCGACCCCGACCCCGACCCCGGCCCCCTTCCCGGGCCGGGGCGGTGCAGCGGTGGACGCCGGGCGGGCGGCGCCCGGGCCGGTCAGGCCCGCTGCGCCGGGATCCTCCCGGTCGCGGCGGCCCGTGCGGCCCTGGCCTCCTTCCGGCGCCTGCGGCGGCCGACCCGGGGCTCCTGGTCCGGGAGCCAGCCGAAGGTGAGGCAGCTGCCGACGACGCCCAGCAGCAGTCCGACGAAGAAGCCGCCCAGGTTCGACGTCATCCAGCTGCCCAGGGAGACGAGCACGCCGACGACGGAGTAGAACAGCCGCTGGGCGGGGTTGGCGAGCACGAGCACGCCGCACAGCAGCATCACCACCGGCAGCAGATAGCCGGCCAGGCCCTGCATGCCGACGTGCAGGACGACGTCCAGCGAGGCCCTGAGGGTGAGCAGGATCTCCGCCCCGCCCAGGGCGAGCAGCAGCCCGCCCCAGAACGGACGGCCGGCCCGCCACCGGCGGAAGGCGGGCCGGAACCCGCCGCGCGGGCCGCCCGGCATCAGCAGCCCGATCCGCTGAAGCCCAGCTTCAGTCCGGGCAGCTTGAACACCCCTGCGGTCGTGGCGTAGTTGGTCTGCCGCAGGTTTGCGATGTGCACGGTGTCGGACTGCTGGCTGAACACGCCCTTCGGGCCGCGGCCCTGCGGCCCCGCCTTGTCCAGGGTGCTGGCGTCGTTGCCGATCTCGATGTTGTCGAACGCCGCGTCACCCGACAGCTCGGTCGAGTCGGTCGTCAGGTCGCTCGCGGTGACCTTCTGGGCGCCGCCGCCGGCCCTGATCACCAGGTTCGTGCCGCCGAGGTCGACGCTCTGGCACAGCTTGGTGAGAGTCGCCTTCTTGATCACGGAGGTGACGACCAGGACCTGCCCGCCGGTGTCACCCGCGTTCGGGCTGTCCTCGGCCATCTCGTCCAGGCCGCCGAACTGCGCGAAGCCGGTGCCGTTCAGCTCGGTCGCGGTGACGGTGAACGGCATGCCGGAGATGGCGAACTGCACGCCCAGCGCGCCCTGCGCGGTGAGCACGGCGAGGGTCGCGGCGACCAGGGTGGCCGGCACCGCCATCACCGCCGCCCGGCGCGCCCGGACCCGTCCGCGCCGCGCGGGGGCGTCGCCGGGGGCGGCGGGGCCGTCCGGTCTCTCGGGGAGGTGCTCGGTGGAGGAGGTGGTCATGTCAGCTCCAGGTGCATGTCGGTGCGGATCGGACGTCGTGGGCGCGCTGTCCTGGCGCGGACACCGACCGCGTGCGCAGGCCCCCTCGCAACTCCCGGCTGTCGCAAGGGCTTTCCCGTTACGCCGCAGTAGCCGACGAGGAAGTTACCGGGGGTTACATCAAGGGTCAAGGGACGTGTGGACACAGAGTGGGGACGGTGTCCCGCAGGTGAGTCCCCGGTGTTCCGGAAGACTCACTCGGTGCACAACTCCCTTACACCGCCTTGACGTTGACTCCGGGCCAGGTCTACAACTCTCCTCGTCCCATCGGATCCGTGGCGCCGGATCCGCCGCGCGGTGCCGTCCGCGCCTTCCGGACCCCACCCGTACCGCACGGCAGCTCGTCGCCCGGCGTCCCCGAACGGGCTTTCCCTCGCCCGCGTTCCGCTCGCACGGCACGACCGCACCGTCGATCACCGTCGGCAGCCACCCCCGCCCGGCCGGCGGACCGGCGCCCGTGTGCGCCCTCCGACCGGCCGCGGCCGGCCGTCGCCGGTCCGCCTCGTAGGGAGAAGGCGTGACGGACCGGCGACGGCGGACGCGCCGTCCTCCCCGACCCCCGCACCCCACGCCAGCGAAAGAGGTACACCCGCATGCGCACTCGCACCCTGATCGCCCTCACCGCCGCCGTCGCCGCCCTGGGCCTGGCCGCCCCCGCCTCGGCCGCCGACACCCCGGTGCTGACCACCGCCGACGGCGCCGCCGTCGCGGTCGGCGCGGTCCTCGACGCCTCCCTGGCCGAGGGCACCGCCGCGACCTTCCGCTCCAGCGCGACCGGCACCAGCGGCATCTCCTGCACCGCGTCGGCGTTCTCCGCCACCGTCACCGACAACCCGGCCGCGCCCGGCACGGCCACCGAGTCGCTGAACTCGCACAGCTTCGCCACCAGCGGCTGTTCGGCCAACGTCACCGGAGTGCTCGGCGTCAGCGGCATCACCGTCGACAACCTGCCCTACACCGCGAGTGTGTCCTCCGGCGGCACCCTGTCCGTGACGCCGGCGGCCGGGTCCACCATCCAGTCCACCGTCAAACTGCGCACCCTGCTCGGCACCATCACCTGCGTCTACCAGGCACCCGCCCTGACCGGCACGGCGAGCAACGCCGACCACAGCATCTCGTTCACCAACCAGCAGTTCACCAAGGTGTCCGGCTCGTCCCTGTGCTTCGCCAACGCCTTCTTCACCGCGAAGTACGCCCCGGTGACCACGGGAGGCTCCGCGGTCACCGTCAACTGATCCGTCGTCCGGCCGAGTTCAGCGCCTGCGCAGGCGCATGACCAGGGCGGCGCCGCCGGTGAGCACCAGCACCGCCGCGGCGCCGCCCGCGAGCGTGCGCGAGGACGGGCCCGGCGCCGGTGCGGAGGCCGGTGACGTCCGGGCGCCCTGTGGCCGGGACCGGGGACCGTCCGTGCCGGGTGCGGCCGAGGCGCGGGCGCTCCCGTCCGGCCGGGGTGTCCCGGGAGCCGGAGCCGCCGGGGCGGTCGTCTCCACGCCCCCGGCCCCCTCCTTCTTCCCCGTGCCCTGCCCGCCTCCCTTCCGCGCGTTCGCCTCCCGCGCCGGGAACACCACGTCCGAGCAGGAGTAGTAGGTGTCCGGTGTGCTGCTGTTCTGCCACACCGTGTAGAGCACGTGACGCCCCACCCGGTCGGACGGCAGGGTCGCCGTGAAGCGGTAGGCGCCTGCCCTCAACGCCGGGTCGGTCACCCGCGCGAAAGGCTCCTTCGGCAGGTCGGCCCAGGTGAGCGGACGGGCCGGGTCGAATCCGGGCTTCGTCAGGTACAGCCGGAAGGTGCCGGTGTGCGGGATCGTCGAGGCGTACCGCAGGGCGAGCCTCGCGCCGGGCGCGACCCGGGTCGACGGCCAGTCGGCGCGGGGCAGGTCGAGGCCGCGGTAGGCGGGCAGGCCCCCGCTGCACAGCTTCCGGTCCGGCACGGCCTCGCGGTCCCGCCCGTTCACGTTCGCCACCCGCAGGTTGTCCCACGCCGTGAACGGCCCGCCGTTCGCGGCCACGGCCGCCCGGCACGCCGGTGTGCCGGCCCGCTCACCGCCCTCGGGGGAGCAGGCCACCACCCGGCTCACCGGATCCGTGGGCGCACCGTGCGCCGCGGCCGGCGTCGCCGTCCACAGCGGCAGCAGGGTGGTCAGCGCGGCGGCCGGCGCCGCGCGCCGGGCTGTCGTACGGAACATGTCCGGGTCTTCCTGGGCGGGCGGGAGGGTCGGTCATGCAGTACGGGAAACCGGGCCACCGCGTTCACTTCGCCACGACCTGTTCGAATCGGGCCATTCCCGCTCGACCGCCCTTCATCGAGGGTCCGTTCGCGATCGGATCGAGGGTTTCCCCCGTATCCCGGTGACCTTCCCTTTGCCTATCGTTCGACCACCGCTGACCCACAGGTAACCCCGAACGGGTCCGCGCCCCACTCGCGCCTGGCCGGCCATCGCGTCGCTCTCCGCTTTTCGAACCACCCCCACCTGCGCTTCGAGGACGAAGCGACCCCGCTGCCGCTCCGCCCCGTCGGAGTCCGGCCACGAAAGGCAACGACCGTGCGTACCTCCCCAGAGCCCAGACGGAAGCTGATATCCGTCGCCGCCGTCTCCGTCGTCCTGCTGACCGCCGCCCCCGCCTCGGTCGCCGTCGCCCAGGAGTCCGCCCCCCGCCCGGCCGCCGTCCCCGCGGCTCAGACGGAGGCCGCCCCGGGCACCACCGCCGAGCGCCTCATCGTCGGCTACAAGTCCGGCGCCGGCGAGGCCGCGTCCGACAAGGCGGCCGCCGCCGACGCCGCGGCCAAGGCCGAGAAGACCGGCGAGGACGTCGACTTCCGTCGCCGCCTCGGCACCGGTGCCGCCCTCGTCGACCTGGGTACCGACCCCTCCACGTCCTCCGTCGCCGACGTCGTGGCCGCCTACCGGGCCGACCCGCAGGTCGCCTACGTGGTGCCGGACCGGCTGAACAAGCCGACGGCCGTCACCCCCAACGACACCGACTACGGCAAGCAGTGGGACCTGTTCGAGGCCACCGCGGGCATGAACGTCCCGGGCGCCTGGGACACCACGACCGGCAGCGGCGTCACCGTCGCCGTCATCGACACCGGCTACGTCACGCACTCCGACCTGGCCGCGAACATCGTCGGCGGCTACGACTTCATCTCCGACACGGCCGTCTCCGTCGACGGCAACGGCCGCGACAGCAACCCGGCCGACCCGGGCGACTGGTACAACGCGGGCGAGTGCGGCGTGGGCGTCCCGGCCTCCACGTCCTCCTGGCACGGCACGCACGTGGCCGGCACCATCGCCGCCGCCACCAACAACGGCAAGGGCGTCGCCGGCATCGCCCACGGCGCGAAGATCTCCCCGCTCCGCGTCCTGGGCAAGTGCGGCGGTTACGACTCCGACATCATCGACGCCATCACCTGGGCGTCCGGCGGTTCGGTCTCCGGCGTCCCCGCCAACACCAACGTCGCCAAGGTCATCAACATGAGCCTCGGTGGGAGCGGCGCCTGCTCCAGCGCCACGCAGAGCGCCATCAACGGCGCGGTCAGCCGCGGTACCACGGTCGTCGTCGCCGCCGGCAACGAGAACACGAACGCCTCCGGCGCGTCCCCCGCGAACTGCTCGGGCGTCATCACCGTCGCCGCGACCAACCGCGCGGGCAGCAGGGCCTCGTACTCCAACTACGGCTCGGTCGTCGACATCTCCGCCCCCGGCGGCGAGACCCGGACGACCACCGCCAACGGCATCCTGTCCACGCTGAACTCCGGCACCAGGACGCCGTCGACCGAGAACTACGCCTTCTACCAGGGCACCAGCATGGCCGCCCCGCACATCGCGGGCCTCGCCGCGCTGATGAAGTCGGCCAACTCCGCCCTGACCCCGGCGCAGATCGAGTCGGCCGTCAAGGCCAACGCCCGTCCGCTGCCGGGCACCTGCTCCGGCGGCTGCGGCGCCGGCCTCGCGGACGCCGCGAAGACGGTCCAGGCCGTCAAGGGCGGTACGTCCACCGGCACCACCTTCTCCAGCGCCACCGCCGTCGCCATCCCGGACAACGGCGCCGCGATCGAGTCCCCGATCGGCGTCACCGGCCGCAGCGGCAACGCCCCCTCGGCCCTCCAGGTCGGCGTGGACATCACCCACACCTACCGCGGCGACCTCGTCATCGACCTGGTGGCCCCGGACGGCACGGCGTACCGCCTGAAGTCCGCCGCGTCGGACTCCGCGGACAACGTGAACACCACCTACACGGTGAACGCCTCCGGCGAGGTCGCCAACGGCACCTGGAAGCTGCGCGTGCAGGACACCGCGGCGCAGGACACGGGCACCCTCAACAGCTGGAAGCTGACCTTCTGATCCCTTCGATCTTTCCCTGACGGGAACTCACAACAGGGCGGGGCCACAAGCGGGCGGGCCGGCCGGTGCGGATGGGGCACCGGCCGGCCCGCCTTCGTGTCGACCCGCGGGATGCCCGAACTTCAAAAACCGGATGCGCTGTTTCCTGTCCACGGCCCGGAGTGCTATGCCGGAAGTGCCCCCGAATCGAGGCCCCCCTGCCCGGTGAACGCCGTCTGAGGGTGAGTTATCGTGTGCGGGGGGTAAAAACAAACGGCATGACCCGTTCATTTCCGTCCCGGGAGAGTTCAGCCGATGGCGAGGCAGTTGCGAGCCGAGCAGACCCGTTCGACGATCATCACGGCCGCCGCTGACCTGTTCGACCGCCGCGGCTACGAATCGACCAGTCTCAGCGACATCGTGGAGCACGCCCGCGTCACCAAGGGCGCCCTGTACTTCCACTTCGCGGCCAAGGAGGACCTCGCCCACGCGATCCTCGAACGCCAGTCGCTCACCGCCCGGCGGCTGGCGACGGAGACCGAGAACCGCGGCCACACGTCCCTGGAGGCGCTGATGCGCCTCACGTTCGGCATCACCCGCCAGTCCGTCGACGACCCGGTCCTGCGCGCCGGACTCCGGCTCGCCACCGGCGGGATCCGCCCCCGGCCGCCGCTGAGCCACCCGTTCAACGAGTGGCTGGACATCGTCACGGCCCGGCTCGTCGGCGCGGTCAAGGAGTCCGACGTCCACCCCGACATCGACATCGACGTCGTCGCCCACTCGCTGGTCTGCTTCTTCGTCGGCACGCGCGTGGTGGGCCGCTCCCGCGAACCCGTCGCCCGCCAGCCGCGCCGCACGGCGGAGATGTGGACCATACTCATCCGCGGCCTGGTCCCGGTGACCCGCCGCGCCCGCTACCTGAGCCTCGCGGCCCGCCTGGAGCGGGAGATCGCGCCGGTGTGACCGGCACGGCGGGCGCCTCGTCCGGCGCGCACCGCACGCGCGTTACGGTGAGGCCCATGCCCGACACCTCCCACCCACCCGTGCTCCTCGGCGACCGGCCGTTCCCGCACAGTGTGCTGGCCGAGCGGCACCCGGCGATCATCCGGCAGGTCCGCGAGGCCCTCCCGTACGGCCCGGCGCAGCACCGCGCACTCGACGAGCTGCTCGCCGAATGCACCGAGGGCCGGATCGAACCCCTCCCCGCCGACGCGCACGACCGTGCCCGCTGGGCGGACTGGGGGCTGAACGCGTACGTGGGCCGGTCATGGTTCGAGGTGCCGTGGCTGTGGTCGGAGAGCTGGTTCTACCGTCGGCTGCTCCAGGCGGTCGGCTACTTCGGGACCGGGCCCTGGCAGGGCGTCGACCCCTTCCGGCCGTCCAAACAGGCCGAACTCGACTCCGCCGGGACCGACGAGGAACTGGCCGCGCTCGACGCACTCGACGCCCGTCCCGCCGAGGAGCGGGAGCGCGCCCTGCTGCACGGCTCCCTGTGGGGCAACCGCGCCGACCTAGGCTTCCGCCTGTCGGCGCAAGGCGCCCGGCAGGCGGACGCGGTGCCCGGTCTCGTCGCCGACGACAGCGACCGGCTCCGGTCGCTGCTCGACGCCCCGGGCGGCCCGGGCCCGCGCACCCTGTGCCTGGTCGCCGACAACGCCGGCCGCGAACTCGTCCCCGATCTGCTGCTCCTGGCCCACCTGCTGGCCACCGGCCGCATCGACCGGGCCGTCCTGCACGTCAAGCCGTACCCCTACTACGTGTCCGACGCCACCACCGCCGACGTCGTCGACGCCCTGCGCCGCCTGACGGGCGCCGGGGGAGCGGCCGCCCGGTACGGACGGCAGCTGTGGTCCGCCCTCGCCGACGGGCGCCTCACCCTGCGCGCCCACCCCTTCTCCTGCGCCCCGCTGCCCTACGCGGAGATGCCCGCCGACCTGCGCGCCGAATGCGCCTCGGCCACGCTGACGGTGTTCAAGGGAGACCTCAACTACCGCCGCCTGGTGGGCGACCGGCTCTGGCCGCCCACCACGCCCTTCGCCGACGTCACCGCCTGGTTCCCCGGTCCCGTCGCCGCGCTGCGCACCCTCAAGTCCGACGTGATCACCGGCCTGGACGCGGACACCGAGGCCCGGCTGGACGCGACGGAGGGCGGACGCTGGCGCACCGGCGGCACCCACGCCCTGATCCAGGTGAACGTCCCCGGCTAGCGGCCCGGCGACGGCCAGCGGTACCGCCCACGAGGGAACGCATCGCCACGGGGCGGAAGTCGCCGGTTCGCCTCCGATTCACGCGATGGTGTGATCATGTCCGGGGTGGTGGATGCGCCCAGGGGGCGGTGGGTAACCCCCGGCCATGACGCAGCCGTTCGAGCTCCCGCACTTCTACATGCCGCATCCCGCGCGGCTCAACCCGCACCTCGACGAGGCCCGTGCCCACTCGACCGCGTGGGCACGCGAGATGGGCATGCTGGAGGGATCCGGCGTCTGGGAGCAGGCCGACCTCGACGCGCACGACTACGGCCTGCTCTGCGCCTACACCCACCCCGACTGCGACGGTCCCGCGCTCTCCCTCGTCACCGACTGGTACGTGTGGGTCTTCTTCTTCGACGACCACTTCCTGGAGAAGTACAAGCGCAGCCAGGACCGCGCCGCCGGCAAGGCCCACCTGGACCGGCTGCCCCTGTTCATGCCGCTGGACCTGTCGGCGGCCGTGCCGCAGCCGCAGAACCCGGTCGAGGCCGGCCTCGCCGACCTCTGGGCGCGCACGGTGCCGGCGATGTCCGAGGACTGGCGCCGCCGCTTCGCCGTGGCCACCGAGCACCTGCTCAACGAGTCGATGTGGGAGCTGTCCAACATCAACGAGGGGCGGATCGCCAACCCCGTCGAGTACATCGAGATGCGCCGCAAGGTGGGCGGCGCCCCCTGGTCGGCGGGGCTCGTGGAGTACGCCACCGCCGAGGTGCCCGCCTCCGTCGCCGGCTCCAGGCCGCTGCGGGTGCTCATGGAGACGTTCTCCGACGCCGTGCACCTGCGCAACGACCTGTTCTCCTACCAGCGCGAGGTCGAGGACGAGGGAGAGAACAGCAACGGCGTGCTCGTACTGGAGACCTTCTTCGGCTGCACCACCCAGGAGGCCGCCGACACGGTCAACGACGTCCTCACCTCCCGGCTGCACCAGTTCGAGCACACGGCGTTCACCGAAGTGCCCGCCCTGGCCCTGGAGAAGGGGCTGCGCCCGGACGAGGTCGCGGCCGTGGCGGCGTACACCAAAGGGCTGCAGGACTGGCAGTCGGGCGGCCACGAGTGGCACCTGCGCTCCAGCCGCTACATGAACGAGAACGCCGTGCGCGGCGGCAGTCCCTGGCCGGGCTGCACGGGCCCCGGCACCTCCGCCGCCGACGTGCGGGCCCTGCTCGCCTCCGCCGGAGCCGAGCGGACGCGGTCCTACACGCACGTGCCCTACCAGAAGGTCGGACCTTCGCAGATCCCCGACATCAGGATGCCGTTCCCGCTCCAGCTCAGCCCGCACCTGGACAACTCCCGCGCCAACCTGCGCGCCTGGGTGACCCGGATGGGCATCCTGTCCGAGGGCGTCTGGGACGAGGACAAGCTCCGCGCCTACGACCTGCCCCTGTGCGCCGCCGGCCTCGACCCGGACGCCACCCAGGAGGCCCTCGACCTCAGCTCGCAGTGGCTGGCCTGGGGCACCTACGGCGACGACTACTACCCCCTGGTGTACGGCCACCGCCGCGATCTGGCCGCCGCCCGGATCACCACGGCCCGCCTGTCCGACTGCATGCCCGTCGACGGCAGCGCGCCACCGGCGCCGGTGAACGCCATGGAGCGCAGCCTGATCGACCTGTGGCTGCGCACCACGGCCGCGATGACGCCCGACGAGCGGCGCACGCTCAAGAACGCGATCGACTCGATGACCGAGAGCTGGGTGTGGGAGCTGTCCAACCAGCTCCAGAACCGCGTCCCCGACCCGGTCGACTACCTGGAGATGCGCCGGTCGACGTTCGGCTCGGACCTGACCCTGAGCCTGTGCCGGATGGGCCACGGCCCGGCGGTCCCGCCCGAGGTGTACCGCAGCGGCCCGGTCCGCTCCCTGGAGAACGCCGCGATGGACTTCGCGTGCCTGCTCAACGACGTCTTCTCGTACCAGAAGGAGATCGAGTTCGAGGGCGAGATCCACAACGCGATCCTCGTCGTGCAGTCCTTCTTCGGCTGCGACTATCCGACGGGACTCGGCATCGTGCACGACCTGATGAGCCAGCGCATGCGTCAGTTCGAGCACGTCGTCGAACACGAACTGCCCGTGCTGTACGACGACTTCCGGCTGTCGGACGAGGCGCGTGCCGCGATGGGGACGTACGTGGCGGACCTGCGCAACTGGATGTCCGGGATCCTCAACTGGCACCGGAACGTCGACCGTTACAAGGACGCCTGGCTGTCCCGGCGCGCCCACGGGTTCCTGCCCGACCGGCCGCCGGCCGTGCCCGTACCGGCCTTCCGCTGAGGAACGCGGCCCGCCCGGTGCGGGCCGCAGCGCCCTGCCGTCCCGCGGCTCGCGTCCGCACCCGCCCACGGGTGCGGACGCGAGCCGCGTCCGCGTCCCGCCGTCCTCCCCTGCCCCCTGGGGCTCCTCAGGCCTCCTCAGGGGGCTCCTTGTCCTCCTCAGGGGCCGCTCAGTCTCACTCGTTCGTGGCTCGTCGGCGGCGGAACCGTTGGGTAGAGCGTCTGCCGTGATCGTCCCGCGTCGGCCGGAGGCGATCGGCACCACCCGGAGGCGAGCCATGGAACAGACCGCGCTGCGACCCAAGCCCATGCCGGGCCAGGACCCCGCCGGGGCCCCACCGCAGCAGGCACAGAACGGAAGCGGCCCGTCCCGGCCCCGTCCGCACGCCGCCCGGCGGCGCGGGCGGAGGCTGCTGAACGTGCTGTTCGGCGGCTTCGCCGGAGCCGTCCTGGTGCTGTCCGGCGTCGGGCTCGGGGCGATGGGGTCCACGGTGGCCGCCCACGGCGCCTTCCTCGGCCAGCGCGCACCGCACGCGCAGGCCTCCCCCGCCCCCTCGCCGTCCGCCGCGGCCCCGGCGCCCGAGACCGCGACCCTCGGTGTGCAGGTCATGGACGCCCGCGGGCCCGGCGCCGTGGTCGTCGGGCTCCACGTCCCCGGTCCGGCACAGCGGGCCGGCCTGATCCGGGGCGACGTGCTGCTGACCTTCGGCCGGACCCGGATCGACACGGCCTCCGACCTGGTGCGGGCCGTCGCCCGGGCCCGTCCGGGGCGTGAGGTGAAACTGACGGTGCGGCACCGCGGCGGCGGCTACGAACAGCTCACGGCAGTGCCCGCGGTCGCCGCGTGAGCCGGGACGGGGATCCCGGCCGCCGCCGCGTACGGGTACCGGCCGCCCCTTCGGGACCGGGGGAAAGCCCGCAGACGGCTCGCGCGGCCCTCGTCCGCCGGGCAGGATGCTGCCCGTAGCCCTTCGTCCGTCCTGGGAGGCCCGGATGACCGCGAGTACGGCCGTGTCCTTCACCGCCGACGACTACCGCGCCCGCATGGAGCGCGCCGCACGGTCGGCCGCCGAGGCCGGGCTCGCCGGTCTGCTGGTCGCCCCCGGGCCGGACCTGGTGTGGCTGACCGGTTACACACCCCCGGCCGTCACCGAACGGCTCACCCTGCTGATCCTCGCCGGGGACCGGGACCCCGTCCTCGTCGTTCCCGCCCTGGAGGCCCCGGACGCGGGCAAGGCGGCCGGCGCCTCCGCCCTGGACCTGCGCGACTGGACCGACGGCGAGGACCCCTACGCCGCCACGGCCGCCCTGCTCGCCCCGGCGGGCCGGTTCGGCGTCAGTGACAACGCCTGGGCGCTGCACCTGCTGGCTCTCCAGCGGGCGGTGCCCGGCAGCGCCTACGTCTCGCTCACCGAGGCGCTGCCGATGCTGCGGGCCGTCAAGGACGCGGCCGAACTGCAGCTCATGGCGGCCGCGGCAGCCGCCGCCGACGCCACCTTCGAGGAGATCCGCGCGGTCCCCTTCGCCGGGCGCCGCGAGGCGGAGGTGGCCGCGGACCTCGACCGGCTGCTGCGCCGGCACGGCCACGAGCAGGTCGACTTCACCATCGTCGCCTCGGGCCCGAACGGCGCCGATCCGCACCACGAGGCCGGCGGCCGGGTCATCGAACGCGGCGACACGGTCGTCCTCGACTTCGGCGGCCTGCGCCACGGCTACGGCTCCGACACCTCCCGCACGGTGCACGTGGGCGAACCCACCGACGAGGAGCGCCGCGTCCACGACGTCGTGCGCGCGGCCCAGGAGGCCGGCTTCCGCGCGGTGCGGCCGGGCGCAGCCTGCCAGGACGTGGACCGGGCGGCCCGGGCGGTCATCGCCGACGCCGGGTACGGCGAGTACTTCGTCCACCGCACCGGGCACGGTATCGGGGTCACCACCCACGAGCCGCCGTACATGGTCGAGGGCGAGGAGCAGCCCCTGGTGCCGGGCATGTGCTTCTCCGTGGAACCCGGCATCTACCTGCCCGGCCGGTTCGGCGTGCGCATCGAGGACATCGTGACGGTCACGGAGGACGGCGGGCGGCGTCTGAACACCACCACCCGCGAGCTGGTCATAGTGGAGTGACGCCCCCGATGTCCCCACGAAGCCTCCCGAACGGCAACGGCGCGACCATGACCCAGGCACCCACCCCCTCCGCGGACACCGTCCGCCGGCTGGTCCGCTCCCTGCTCAAGGACGGCGGGGGCGGCGAGGACGGCGTGCGCGGCGCGGAGGGCCGGGGCGGTGCGGCGACCGCGCGGGGCGCCGGCGTAGGGCCCGCCGGCCCCGACGTACGGCCCGCCGGTGAGGGTGCCTCGGCCGCCACCTGGTGGGTCGGGTCCCGCCATGTGCTGCGCCTGGCCCCCGACCGCGAGGCCACCCTCCGCCAGCGCCGGGAACTGCGGCTGCGCGACCTGGTCCGCCCGCACCTGCCCGTGACGGTGCCGGTCAGCGTGGCCTCCGGCGAGTGGGCGCCGGGGCTGAGCTACACACTGGACACCAGGGTGCCGGGCGGCTCCGGCGAGCGGCACGACGTGTCCGCCGTCGGCGAGGCCGACCTCGCGGCGCTGCTCACCGGCCTGCGCGAGGTGCCCGTCCGGCAGGCCGAGTCCCTGGGGGTGCCGCGCACCGCGCCGCGCTCCCTGGAGGCCCTGCGGAGGGCGGCCGCACGGGCCGTGCAGCGCCTGGCCGAGGCCGACGAGTTCGACGCCGCCGGGCTCGACCGGCTCACCGCACCCGCCGCGGCCCAGCTCGCCGCCCAGCCCGGCTCGGCCGTCCTCACCCACCACGCGCTCACCGGCGGCCACCTCGTGGTGAGCGCCGACGGGCGGGTGCGCGGCGTGCTCGGCTGGGGAGGGGCCGTGGTCGGGGACCCGGCGGAGGACATCGCCGGCCTCGCCGCCGCCGTCGGCTCACCGGCCGCCGTACGCGCCGCCACCCTCGCCGGGTACGGCGCCCGCCCGTGCCTGCGGGGCCTGTGGCTCGCCCGCTGCGACACGGTCGTCCACCTCGCCGAAGCCCTCGCCGCCAAGGACACCACCGCGCTGCGCACCCGCCTGCGTCACGCCTGGGAACCGATTCTGCTGGAACGGGTGACGGACCTCGAAGCCCCGAAGGACGTCCCGTAGCGGGCATCGCCGTACGGCGACTTCCGGTCCGATGTGGGGGAGTCCCACCCAACTGCCGCTCGGGCGAGTTGAGTTCCTATCGTCCGGTTAGGCCGTGTTTCTCACCCTTCCTGACTGAAAAGGGAGGGGCCGATTCCTGCCCGCGTGAGAGGGGAGTTGCCGGGAACGGCCCGGACGTCTGTGCGAGTTCTGTGACAACTTGTGGGCCGATGAGGGCCGCGTCATGCCCGAAGGCGCTGCCGGCCTGGGGATCCTCGGCATTGCCGTCGCCGCCCCGATAGCCATGATCACCTATGGCAGGGTGCGCCGGAACCGCGAACGCCGAGGCTGATCGGTCCGCCCGGAGACGTGAACGGGAGTTCGTATGCCACCGCAAAGGGCACAGAGGGAAGTTCGAGCGACCAGGTGGAAAGGATCAGCCGGGACCTTCCTGTCCCTCGCTCTGCTCCTCAACTTCGTGGATGCCTTCTGGAGCCTGGACACAACGGCGTGGCGGGTGGTTCGCTTCTGCGTCTCCACCCTCTTCCTGGTGGGAGTGATCGGCTGGTCGGTCGCCTGGTTCAACGCGAGACGTACGACTTGAGGTCCGTTCCCGTCGTCCGCGGGGATACCGCTCGCAAGAACGGTCCCTCGTAACCCGCCCTGCCCGTGAGCGCCTCCGCTGCCCCCGAGCCGTTGGAGCCCGGGGCAGCGGACGAGCCACCGGTTGCGGTGAGGGACCACTCTCGCGCTGAGCCCATCGAGGCGACCTCCACCGCCCAGCCTGTCGTCGTGGGTCGCCGTCCGGCGGCCGTCACTCCTGCAGCAGCACCACGCCCGACTCGGCGGGTACCCGCACCACCCCGTCCGCCCCGGGTGTGTCCACCGGCTCCCACGCGGCCAGCACGCGGGCGTTCGGCACACCGAGCGGCAGGTCGGCCGGTTCGGCGGCCAGGTTCACCGCCACGAGGACGTCCCCGCGCCGGAAGGCGATCCAGCGCCGTTCCTCGTCGTAGGCGACCTTGGTGTCGGCGAGGTCCGGGTCGGTCAGGTCGGGCTGTGCGTGACGCAGGGCGAGCAACTGCCGGTACCAGGCGAGCACACGCGCGTGCGGCTCGCGTTCCGGCTCCGACCAGTCGAGGCACGAGCGGTCCCGTGTGGCGTGGTCCTGCGGGTCGGGAACGTCCTCCTCCTTCCAGCCGTGCGCCGCGAACTCCCGCCGCCTGCCCTGCCGTACGGCCTCCGCGAGCTCCGGGTCGGTGTGGTCGGTGAAGAACTGCCAGGGCGTACCCGCCGCCCACTCCTCACCCATGAACAGCATCGGAGTGAACGGCGCCGTGAGGATCAGCGTGGCGGCACAGGCCAGCAGGCCGGGGGAGACCAGGGCCGAGAGGCGGTCGCCCTGGGCCCGGTTGCCCACCTGGTCGTGCGTCTGGCCGTAGCCGAGCAGCCGGTGCCCGGCCACCCGGGCACGGTCCAGCGGCCGCCCGTGGTGCCGTTCGCGGAAGCTCGAGTACGTCCCGTCGTGGAAATAGCCGCCGGTGAGGGTCTTGGCGAGCCCGGCGAGCGGAGCCCGCGCGAAGTCCGCGTAGTAGCCCTGCGCCTCGCCGGTCAGCGTGGTGTGCAGGGCGTGGTGGAAGTCGTCGTTCCACTGCGCGTGCAGCCCCAGCCCGCCCTCGGAGCGCGGGGTGATGAGCCGGGGATCGTTCAGGTCCGACTCGGCGACCAGGAACAGCGGCCGGCCGACCTCGGCGGCCAGGGTGTCCACGGCCGTCGACAGTTCCTCCAGGAAGTGCAGCGCGCGCGTGTCCACCAGCGCGTGCACCGCGTCCAGCCGCAGTCCGTCCAGGTGGTAGTCCCGCAGCCACGCCAGCGCGCTGCCGATCAGGAAGTCGCGCACCTCGTCCGAGCCGGGCGCGTCCAGGTTGACCGCGGCGCCCCACGGCGTGTGGTGCGTGTCGGTGAGGTACGGGCCGAAGACCGGCAGGTAGTTGCCGGAGGGGCCGAAGTGGTTGTGCACCACGTCGAGCACCACGCCCAGTCCCAGGTCGTGGGCCCGGTCGACGAAGCGTTTGAGTGCCTCGGGCCCGCCGTAGGGCTCGTGCACCGCCCACAGCGAGACGCCCTCGTAGCCCCAGCCGTGTGTGCCCGGGAAGGGGGTGAGCGGCATCAGCTCCACGTGTGTGACGCCCAGTTCGGCGAGATGGCCGAGCCGTTCGGCGGCCGCGTCCAGCGTGCCCTCGGGCGTGTACGTGCCCACGTGCAGCTCGTACAGCACGGCACCGGCCAGCGGGCGTCCCCGCCACTGCGCGCGCCAGGTGTAGCGCTCGTGGTCGACCACGGCGCTCAGTCCGTCCGGTCCGTCCGGCTGCCGGCGCGAGCGCGGATCGGGCAGCACCGGCCCGTCGTCCAGGGCGAAGCCGTACCGTGAGCCCTCACGCGCTTCCGCCTCGCCCCACCACCACCCCGGCCGTTCCGGATCGCGCTCCAACGCCCGCGTGACGCCGTCGCACTCCAGCGTCACCCGGTCGGCCTGCGGTGCCCACACCTCGAACTGCACGGACGGTTCCCCTTCGTCTGCTCACCGTGATGTAGCCCGTCCATGGTGCTTCAAACACGATCAATCCGCTGGCGCATCCACCCATTTGCGGCGGGTCTCCCCGGTGCCGGGCGCCGGGCGGCCGCCGTCCCGTTTCCTGGACAGTGCGCCCGCGCTGCCCGACAATCACCGGGTGACGTCGTCCTTCGAGTTCAACACGTACCCCGCGCGGCTGTCCGACGCGGAGCGCGACAGGGCGCTGAAGGTGCTCCGGGACGGCGCCGCCATGGGCCGCCTGTCCCACGACACGTTCGTCCGCCGCATGGAACTGGCGCTCGCCGCCCGCCGTCCCGACGAACTCGCCGTGCTCACCGCCGACCTGCCCACCGAGAGCCGCCTTGCCCGCCTGGTGTTCGGCAGCGTCGAGGCGGTCTCCGGGTTCACCGTACGGCTGCGCAGGGCCTGGCAGGCCGAGCGGCTGCCCAAGCTGCTGCTGCCGCACCCGCAGCACGGCCACCCGCTGCGCATAGGACGCGACCCCGCCAGCGGGCTGCGTCTCAGCCACGAGACGGTCTCCCGGGTGCACGCCGAGCTGCGGCACCAGGGCGGCCTGTGGGTCCTGCGCGACCTCGGCTCGACCAACGGCACCACGGTGAACGGACGGCGGGTCGTCGGCGCGGCCGTCGTCCGCGAGGGTGACCAGGTGGGCTTCGGCCGCATGACGTTCCGGCTGTCGGCCGGGCAGGGGCCCGACGGCCCGCGGGACTCACACCCCCACGGCATCGAGCCCTGACGCCCTGACTACGTCCTGACGGCATCACGGCTTGGCGTCCGACCTCATCACGCCCCACCCCCTCCCACCCCCGCACGCCCCGCCGCGCCGGTCCACTGGCCGGAAGCCGGCCCACTCTTCAGCTCTGGCCTGGGGCTTACCGGTTGTAGATCAACCGCGGGTGGCTCAAATGCCGATGCCATCCAAGGTGTTGACGTGTCCTCGAACTCGTGACTGACTGTGCGTACGCCCTCCACATCGGGTGAAGCCACGGCGCCGCATCGGGGAGGTGTGCCCTGCCGCCCCTGCCCCGCTACCCCACCGTCGACGAACTCGGCGTCCGGGCCGCGGCCCTCGTCGCCCGTCACCCCCGGGACGCCCGGCTGCGCCGGGTCGGCACCTCCCGGGCCGGCACCCCCCTGTGGCTGCTGTCCGTCGGCCACGGCGACCGCCAGGCCCTCGTCGTCGCCGGACCCCACGCCAACGAGCCCGTGGGCGGGGCCACCGTGCTGCGCCTGGCCGAGCGGGCCCTGACGGACCCGCGGCTGACCGTCGGCGCCGACGTCACGTGGAACCTGCTGCTGTCCCTCGACCCGGACGGGCTGCGCCGCAACGAGGGCTGGCTGACCGGCCCGTACACCCTCGGCCAGTACTTCCGTCACTTCTTCCGGCCCGGCTTCCTGGAGCAGCCCGAGTGGCTGCCCGACGGCTCGGACGCCGTCGCCCTGCCCGAGACACGGGCGCTGCTCGACGTGCAGGACGAGCTGCGGCCCGTGCTGCAGTGCTCCCTGCACGGCGTAGACGTCGGCGGGGGCTTCGTCGAGCTGACCCACGACCTGCCCGGTCTCGGCAGGCGCCTGGCGCACATCGCCGCACGGCTCGGCATCCCCCGCGAGCTCGGCGCCTACGACGCCCTGTACTGGCCCGGCCTGGAGCCCGCCGTCTACCGCATACCGCCACCGCGCCGGGCCGGCCTGGCCGCCGCCATCACGGAGGCCGCGGTCGCGTCGACCTGGTTCCACCCCCACCGGCACGGCACCGTCACCGCGGTCGTCGAAGCGCCCATGTGGGGCGTGGCGGCCGTGTCGGACGCCTCCCCGCCCCCGGACCGGGACACCGTGCTGCGGGAGGTCAGCCGTACCCTGCGCCACGACACCCACCTGCTGCGGCTGCTGCTGGCCAGGATCCGCCCGCAGCTCACCGGTGTGCCCGACGCGGCCCGTCTGCTCGCCCCGGTCGGCGACTACCTGCTGGTCTGCCCCGGCCTCGCGGACGCCTGGGACCCCGACACCGGCGGCGGGCCGCACCCCATGCCGCCCCTGACCGCCGCGCACCTGGCCGCCCTGCGCATCTCCGGACGCCGGCTGGCGCTGCGCACGGCGGGCCTGCTGCACCAGCTGGTACGGGCCACCGGTCGCGACCCGGGGGGCGTGCTGCCGGAGCTGGACCGGCTGATCGACACCTGGTGCGCCGACTACCGCGACGGCTGCCGGGCGCGCTGGATCCCGGTCGCCCGTCAGGCCGAGTACCAGACGCGCGTGGTGCTCTCGGCGTTCGAACTGGCCGCTCGCCGCGTGCGCCCGGCCGCTCCGTCCGCCGGCCCGGGGCGGGACCCCGGAGCGGCGGTCCCGTAGCGCTTCGCGCCGCTGACGCCCGCGCCCCCCTCGGCTGCGCTGCCGTGCCGCGCCGGCGCGCTGCGCGGGCTACTGCGCCTCCTCGCGCGCGTGCAGCGCCGCCGTGACGACCGTGCGGGCCTGGTGCTCGACCTGGTTCTCCAGCGGCACCCAGCGGGCGCGGAAACGCTGCGCGAACGCGTCGCTCCAGGTGGCGACCAGCGTCTCGAGCTGCTCCGCCGCCCGCTCGTCGGTCCCCCGCAGCACCCGCAGCAGCATCGCCGCCGCACGCAGCGGCACCCGGCGTACGAAGGCGTCGACGCTGCCGACATAGGCCCGGGTCAGGTCGGGGGGCGGCGTGTGGAGCAGGTCCGAGGCCAGACCCGGCACCAGCTCCAGGCCCCACCGGGCCGCCCGCAGCAGCGGCCCGTCCAGTCCGGCCAGCCGGGGCAGCGCGCCGTCGAGCACGCGCGTCACCTCCAGCGCGTCGCGCTGCAGCCGCCGGGCCAGCCGGCCGATGGCAGCAGCCGGGGACGGGTGGGGAGCCGGGTCGTCGACCAGGTCGCTGGCCCACATCGGCACCTCCACCACCGCGGTCAGGCCGCCGTAGCGGTGGGCGTGGTACCAGGTGCTCAGCCGCGCGTCGTCCGGCAGGCTCGGGTACGCCGGCCCGATCCCCTGCGCGGGCATCACATGCACGCCCGGGCCGGAGGCGGGCCAGCCCGCGGCGTCCGACGCGCCGGTCTCCACCGGGATGTGCAGCTCCGCCGCGGACTTGGCGAACGGTTCGGCCAGCCCCGGCACGTCCCGCGTCAGCTGCACCCAGCTGCCGCCCAGGTCCGTGCCGTGCAGCGTCACCTGCAGGTAGGGGCGCAGCTCGTCGATGACGCCGGTCAGGGCCAGGGTCTCGGGCGGCAGCCGGTCCGGCGGCAGCAGGGACGGCGCCCACTCCGGCTGTTCGGGCCCCGCGGGCCGGAAGAAGCCGAGGTGGTAGTCGTGCAGGCTGCGCGGCGCGGGCGTGACGTGCAGGCTCGCCCCGTCGGGGTCCGCGCACAGCAGGAAGTGCCAGGAGATGCCGTCGCGCAGCTCCCGCTGCTCCAGCACCCGGCGGGCGACCGCGAGCAGGGTGCAGGAGCCCGTCGGCTCGTTGGCGTGGGCGCCGGCCACCACCAGGACGGCGCGGCGCGCGTGGCCCACGGACAACAGGTGCAGGGGCCGCCCCGCGCGTGAGGCACCCACCTGCCGCAGGGTGCACACGCCGGGGCGTTGGGCGGTCAGCGCCCGGGCGGCCGAGACCAGTTCGGTCACCGTCGGGTAGCGCAGCTCCGGCAGGACACTCACCCCCGTCACATCCGCCCGAGTTCGCCTTCGCAGTACCCCACGGCCATGGTGCTAAGTCAAGGGCGCGGCGGGGGAGGCTCCCGGGGGCGCTCGGAGGCACCGGGAGCCCGGTCCAGGGGGACGGAGGGCCGGGTCACACCGGACGGTGGCCCGGCCCTCCGTGACGCCTCAGTCGCCCGTCCGCTCCAGCAGCGCCACCGGCAGGTCGGTGAACAGCTCCGCCGGGGCGACCTGACCCGTGAACGCGCGGTCCGGGCGCAGGGCGTCCGACCAGCGGCCCGGGGGCAGCGTCAGCGTCGTGTCCTGCCAGCCGCCCGCTTCCGCCAGCCGCAGCGACAGCCGGGTCACGGCCGTCACCACCTCGCCCGAGCGCGCGAACGCCAGGCAGTGCCCGGCCGCCGCGCCCCTCGCCGGCAACGGCATGTAGGTCGCGGTGTCGCCGAAGGCGCCGGGGCGGCGGGCCCGCACGGCCAGGGCGGCGCGGGTGAGGGCCGCCTTGTCCGCGGACGTGCCGCCGGAGTCCCGGGGCGGATAGTCCACCGCCCGCCGGTTGTCCGGGTCGACCAGGGCCAGGGCCTCGGCCTCCGTGCCCTGGTAGACGTCCGGGACCCCCGGCATGGTCAGGTGGACCAGGGCCGTGCCCAGCACGTTGGCGCGGATGTGCTCCCGCAGCGACTCGCGGAACGCGGCGATCCGCTCACCCGGCGCCCCGCACGGCCCGGCCGCCACGAACCGCTCCACGGCCTCCTCGTACGGCGGCTCCTGCTCGGTCCAGCTGGTGAACAGGCCCGCCTCGCGCACGTGCTTCAGCAGCGCGCCCTGCACCCGCTCCGGCTCCGCCGGACCCAGCCCGAACACCGTCTGCCAGGCCGCCCACGCCAGCTGCGCGTCCGGCACGCCTGCGCCGTCGCGGGTGACCTCCGTGAGGACGTCGGCCCAGCGCTCGGGGCACTCGGTGAGCACGTTCAGCGCCGCCCGGACGTCCGCGCTGCGCTTGGTGTCGTGCGTGGAGACGACCGTCCCGGTCAGCGGCCAGTCGCGCTGCAGGCGCGCGCAGTACGCGTGGAACTCCTCCGGGGACAGGGCGGGACGGCCGGGGTCGCCGCCCACCTCGGTCGCCGACAGCAGCGGCACGTACCGGTAGAACGCCGTGTCCTCCACGGACTTGGCCCGCAGCGCCGAGGAGGTCTGCGCGAACCGCGTGCGGAACTCCACATGCGCGGGGCCGTCGCCGTACCGCCCCAGCACCAGGTCCCGGACCACGTCCACCGCCCCGGCCTCCTCGGGCACGGCGAAGGCGTGCCGGGCCTCGGCCGCCGCCTCCTCGGTCACCACCGACGCGGCGCCGGTGGACTCGTAGGGCCGGTAGACCTCCATGCGCACCAGCAGCTCCTGCAGCGCGGTGCGCAGCGCCCAGGGCGCGCGGTCGCGCAGAGCCGGTTCCGGCGAGGAGGCGCACAGCCGGGTCGCCACCCGCGTCAGCCGGTCCGTCTCGGTGGCCAGCTCGTGCGTGAGGACCTTGTACGCGGCCCGCCGCACGGTCGCCTCCCACTGGCCGCCCCGGTCGGTCTGGGGGGCCGCGAAGCGGCGGTAGTGCCCCAGCAGGTCCCCGAAGCCGGCCGGGTCGGCGAACACCCCGTCCACGTGCCGCAGGGCGTCGTAGCCGGTGGTGCCGGCCACGGGCCAGGAGGCCGGCAGGTGCTCGCCGTCGGCCAGGATCTTCTCCACGACCGTCCAGCGGCCGCCCGTCGCCTCGTGCAGGCGGGTGAGGTAACCGTCGGGGTCGGCGAGCCCGTCGGGGTGGTCGATGCGCAGCCCGTCGATCACGCCCTCGTGCAGCAGCTTCAGGATCTTGTCGTGGGTGGCCTCGAAGACCTCCGGGTCCTCCACGCGCACGCCGATCAGCTCGGAGATGCTGAAGAACCGCCGGTAGTTGAGCTCGGTGCGGGCCAGCCGCCACCACACCGGGCGGTACCACTGCGCGTCCAGCAGGTGCGGCAACGACAGGTCCTCGGTGCCCTCGCGCAGCGGGAAGACGTGGTCGTAGTAGCGCAGGACGTCCCCGTCGACGCGCAGCTCGTCGAGCACCTCGCCCAGCGGCCCGCCGAGCACCGGCAGCAGCAGCTGCCCGCCCTGGGCCTCCCAGTCGATGTCGAACCAGCGGGCGTAGGGGGACTTCGGGCCCTCGCGCAGCACCTCCCACAGGGCGCGGTTGTGGCGCGGGGACATGGCCATGTGGTTGGGAACGATGTCCACCACCAGGCCCAGCCCGTGCGCGCGGGCGGTGCGCGCCAGCGCCCGCAGGCCGTCCTCGCCGCCCAGCTCCTCGCGCACGCGCGCGTGGTCGACCACGTCATAGCCGTGCGTCGAGCCCGGCACCGCCTCCAGCACGGGGGACAGGTGCAGGTGCGAGACGCCGAGCGAGGCCAGGTACGGCACCGCGGCCTCGGCTGCTCCGAACGGGAAATCGCGCTGCAACTGCAGCCGGTAGGTGGCCGTGGGCACCACCGGGTCAGGTCGCTCAGGTGTCATGCAGAGCTAGGTACCCGCACACCCGGGGTTCGTGCCTCCCGCGCCGCCGGGTGCGCCGCGCGTCGCCCGGACGAGTGGCTTCGTCCGGGCGACGCGGCGGCGGGGCGGCCCGCGGGCCGCGGTGCGGCTAGACGGGCCGGCGCAGCACCGTCATGCTCCGGTCGGTCAGCGTCAGCCGGTCCCCGGCCTGGACCTTAAGGCCGGTGTCGGCGGGCACGCCCTTCGGCCGGGCCGTGTCGACCACGACCTCCCACTGCCGTCCGTGGTTGACCGGGATCTCGAACTCCAGCGGCTCCGGCGAGGCGTTGAACATCAGCAGGAACGAGTCGTCGGTGATGCGCTCACCGCGCGCGTCCGGCTCCGAGATGGCGTTGCCGTTGAGGAACACCGTCAGTGCCGACGCCTGGGCCGAGTCCCAGTCCTCCTGGGTCATCTCCCCGCCCTCGGGGGTGAACCAGGCGATGTCGGACAGGTCGTCGTGGGTGCCCTCCACGGGCCGACCGTGGAAGAAGCGCCGCCTGCGGAAGACCGGGTGGTTGCGGCGCAGCCACACCATCGCGCGCGTGAAGGCGAGCATCTCGGTGCTCAGGCCCTCCCCGGCCTCCTCCCCCTCCTCCTCGGGCCACTCCACCCAGGACAGCTCGTTGTCCTGGCAGTAGGCGTTGTTGTTGCCGCCCTGGGTGCGGGCGAACTCGTCGCCGTGGCTGATCATGGGCACACCCTGGGACAGCATCAGCGTCGCGATGAAGTTCCGCATCTGCCGCGCCCGCAGCGCCAGCACGTCCGGATCGTCGGTCTCGCCCTCGGCGCCGCAGTTCCAGGAGCGGTTGTGGCTCTCGCCGTCCCGGTTGTCCTCGCCGTTGGCCTCGTTGTGCTTGTCGTTGTAGGCCACCAGGTCGTGCAAGGTGAAGCCGTCGTGGCACGTAACGAAGTTGATCGAGGCCAGCGGACGGCGGCCGTCGTCCTGGTACAGGTCCGACGAGCCGGTCAGCCGCGAGGCGAACTCCGCGAGGGTGCGCTGCTCGCCCCGCCACAGGTCGCGCACGGTGTCCCGGTACTTGCCGTTCCACTCGGTCCACAGCGGTGGGAAGTTCCCCACCTGGTAGCCGCCCTCGCCGACGTCCCACGGCTCGGCGATCAGCTTCACCTGGGAGACCACCGGGTCCTGCTGCACCAGGTCGAAGAACGACGACAGCCGGTCCACCTCGTGGAACTGCCGGGCGAGCGTCGCCGCCAGGTCGAAGCGGAACCCGTCGACGTGCATGTCCGTCACCCAGTACCGCAGCGAGTCCATGATCAGCTGCAGGACGTGCGGGGACCGCATGAGCAGGGAGTTCCCCGTGCCCGTGGTGTCCATGTAGTAGCGGGGGTCGTCGGTCAGCCGGTAGTAGCGCGGGTTGTCCAGGCCCTTGAAGGACAGGGTCGGGCCCAGGTGGTTGCCCTCGGCGGTGTGGTTGTAGACCACGTCGAGGATCACCTCGATGCCCGCTTCGTGCAGGGCCTTCACGGCCGACTTGAACTCCAGCACCTGCTGGCCCCGGTCGCCCCAGGACGCGTAGGCGTTGTGCGGGGCGAAGAAGCCGATCGTGTTGTAGCCCCAGTAGTTGTTCAGGCCCATGTCGACCAGGCGGTGGTCGTTCACGAACTGGTGGACGGGCATCAGCTCCAGGGCGGTCACCCCGAGCTCGGTGAGGTGCTCGATGATCGCCGGGTGCGCCAGGGCCGCGTAGGTGCCGCGCAGCTCCTCCGGGAGGCCGGGATGGCGCATGGTGAGGCCCTTGACGTGGGCCTCGTAGAGCACCGTGTGGTGGTACTCGGTGCGCGGGCGCCGGTCGTCGCCCCAGTCGAAGTAGGGGTTGACCACGACCGACGTCATGGTGTGCGGCGCGGAGTCGAGATCGTTGCGCCGGTCGGGATCGTCGAAGTGGTAGCCGTAGACCTCCTCGCCCCAGTCGATGGAACCGCTGATCGCACGCGCGTACGGGTCGAGCAGCAGCTTCGCGGAGTTGCAGCGCAGTCCGTGTTCCGGCGCGTACGGGCCGTGCACACGGAATCCGTACCGCTGTCCCGGCATGATCCCGGGCACGTACGCGTGCCGGACGAACGCGTCGCTCTCGCGGAGCTCGATCGCCGTCTCCGAGCCGTCGTCGTGCAGCAGACACAGCTCTACTCGGTCCGCGGCTTCGGTGAAGACCGCGAAGTTGGTTCCGGCGCCGTCGTACGTGGCACCGAGTGGATACGCCTCTCCAGGCCAGACCTGCATGGATACGACTCTTTCAGGTGTGCGGCGCCGGTGGGGACGCCTAGGTCCCGAGTCTCCCCGAAAGTGAGGGAACCTCCTGTGACTTATCTCCCTCTTACCGAGTGACCAGTGCATACGCGGTATGCCGAAACGTTGGGGCAAAACACATACTCCCGGAGCTGTCGGGGAGCAGGGGGACATACGTGCGCAGCAGAGTGCACCGCCATCTGGGCAAGGTGGTGGCCGGGACGGCCGTCGCGGTGGCCGGCACCGCCGTGATGATCGGGATCACGCTCCCGGGCACGGCGGGGGCGGACGACGCGCGGACCGGGGCGGGGCGGTCCGTCCCACAGGAAGCCGGCACGGACGGGGCGGGCCGGACGGTGCCGCCGGGGGTCGTCGAGCAGGCGCCGGCCGAGGGCGAGAAGGGCACGGGCCGCGACCCGCTGACCGACGACGAGACGGAACGGGTCGCGAAGATCGCCCTCAGCCGGCAGCTGTTCCGCAGCGGCGAGGGCGTGGACGGGGAACGGGGACCGCAGCTGCTCGGCGTCGACCTCGCCGAGCCGGAGGCGGACGAAGTGGGGGACCCGGCCGCGCCGCGGCGCGCCGACGTGACGTTCTACGACTACCGGGACGACACCCTCGTCACCCGGACCGTCGAGCTGGGCACCGGCACGGTGGTGCGGACCGGCACCCAGCGCGGGGTCCAGCCGCCGCTCAGCCTCGCCGAGAAGGCCGAGGCGGCAGCCCTGCTGATCGCCGACCCGCTCGGCGCGGGCCTGAAGGCCGACTACAAGGACGCCACCGGGCGGCCGCTGACCTCGCCCGACCAGCTCCGGCTCAGCGGTGCCGTCTACCGGGCCGCGCCGGGCGCCCAGCCCGCCGCGCTGGACCGCTGCGGCGAGCACCGCTGCGTCCGGCTGTTCCCGAAGATCAAGAACGGGCCGTGGGTCGACGCCAGGTCGATCGTGATCGACCTGAGCGCCCGCAAGGTCGCCCGGCTCGACCACTGACCCGCTCCGTCCGCTCACCCGTCCACCTCGCTTCCCCGGCAGGGAGTCATCTCGTCATGCGCGTGAACAGCACCATCACGGCCCGTACCCGCGTGGCCACGGGCCTGACCGTGGCCGCCCTGGCCGCCGGTGTCACCACCGGCGCCGGACCGGCCACCGCCCGCCCGCAGGCCGCCCCCGCACCGGCCGCCGACTGCAGCGCGGCCTACCGCATCGAGCAGAAGCTCTCCACCGGCACCACCTGGCGGATGTGCTGGCGCTACGACGGCAAGGCCGGCCTCGTCCTGGAGAACATCACGTACCAGCCCAGGGGGGAGGCCAAACCGATCAAAGTCCTCAACAGCGCCCGGCTCGGCCAGATCCACGTCCCCTACGACGACGGCAACGTCGAGTACGACGACCTGACCGGCTTCGGCTTCGCCCAGGGGCTGATGAACCTCGCCCCCGGCGAGTGCCCGGGCGGCACGATCAAGACGGTCAAGGTCCCCGAGTCCTGGAACGAGAATGCGAACGTCAAGGGCCTGTGCACCACCACCCGATCCCGCGGCCACGCCTACCGCATGCAGGGCGACACGGCGAACAAGGTCTACCAGACCGCGGGCAAGGACCTCCTCGTCTACACGGTGAACCAGGTCGGCTGGTACGAGTACATGTCCGAGTGGCGCTTCCAGGACGACGGCACGATCACCATGAACGTCGGCGCCACCGGCAGCCTCTCCTACGACGACTACGACGCCGGTGACGGCCGCGGCTGGCCCATCGGCAAGGGCGCGAGAGCCAAGGCCACCAGCCACAGCCACAACGCGTTCTGGCGGCTGGACTTCGCGCTCGACGGCTCCACGAAGAACACCGTCGAGCAGTACGACTCCACCGTCAGCGCGCCCACCCGCGGGCAGCGCGCCCCCACCACGAAGACGACCCGCACCAAGGTCACCAAGGAGCTGGCCGGGGACAGCAAGAACTACCGGTGGTGGCGCGTGGTCAGCGCATCCGGCAAGAACAAGGACGGACACGCGCGCTCCTACGAGATCGTCCCGGGGCCCTCCACCAAGTACCCGGGCCGCGGCTACACCAAGCACGACGTGTACGTCACCCAGTACAACAAGTGCGAACTGTTCGCCAGCCACAACCCCGGCAACTGCGGGGCCGGCGCCGGCAAGTCCGTCGACAAGTGGGTCGACGGGCAGACCCTGACGCACCCCGTGGTCTGGACGAACATCGGCTTCCACCACATAGCCCGGGACGAGGACCAGCAGCCGATGCCCGTCCACTGGCAGGGATTCTCCATCGCCCCGCGCGACGTCACCGCGATGAACCCCCTCACCCCGGCCGAGCTCGGCTGGCAGAACGGGCACTGGCAGCCGCGCAGATGAGAAAGATGCCGCCCATCCGGCTGCACCGCCGACCGCTCCCGGAGTACCCTTCCTTGATCGTTGGGTGGGGCCTCGGGACGTGTGACGCCGGGCCCCTCGGGAGTGCTCGGGGGAGCGGAAGGCGGTGCGCGGGTGGGCTCGGGAGGGCTGGAGCTGCCCCCTGGTGACGACGGTCACGAGGGGAGCTCCGCAGACGTCCCGCCCGCTGCCGTGTCCCTGGCGCGGCCGATGGACGCGGCGGGTTCGATCGGGCCCGAGCTGGACTGGGGCGCCGACGCCTGGCGCGAGGTCCGCACCCGGGCCCAGCGGGCCGGCCGGGCCTACATCTGGCTGAACCTCGTCGAGCAGCGGCTGCGCGCGGTCGTCGCCGCCGTCCTGCGCCCCGTCTACGAGCCCGTCCACGGTGAGGACTGGGTGGTGGCCGCCGCCGGTCCGGCCGGCCAGGAGTGGGTGCAGCGGGCGGTCGCGGTCCGCGAGGTGAGCCGCCGCAAGGGCTACCTGCTCGACCCGGCCGACGACAACGTGCTGTCCTTCCTCACCCTGCCCCAGCTGCGGGAGCTGATGGTGCAGCACTGGCCCTGCTTCGAGCCCTACTTCGACGACCGCCGCGACGTCGAACTGGCCCTGGACGAGCTGGAGGTCACCCGCAACGTCGTCTCCCGCAACCGCGCCCTGTCCGAGGCGGTGCTGAACCAGGCCGAGCGGGCCTCGGCCCGGCTGCTGGAGATGCTCGGTGCCGGCGGCGACGTGCCCTCCGCCCGCCGGCTGCCGGTCGACGCCGTCGAGGACCTGGTCGGCGACCGGTACGCCGACGTCGTCGCCGTCCACTCCGACCGGGTGCGGCTGATGCGGCAGTTCCCGGCGGAGGACATCTTCGGCGGCGCCCGCCGCCTCGACGCCATCGGCATCGGCCTCAACCTGCTCGTGCAGAACTTCTCCGGGCGGCGTCTGGTGCGGCTGGCCGAGTCCGGCTGCCGCGTCCGGCTGCTCTTCCTCAACCCGGCCTCCAGCGCGGTCAAGCGCCGCGAGCGGGAACTGGGCATCAAGCGCGGCGAACTCGGCCGGGCCGTGGAGATGAACATCCTGCACATGCGCCGGGTGCGCGCCCGGCTGCGCGACCCGGGGGCCTTCGAGATCCAGGTCTTCGACGAGACGCCGCGCTTCACGGCGTACCTCGTCGACGGCGACGGGGCGGACGGCGTCGCGGTCGTGCAGAACTACCTGCGCCGCACCCGCGGCATGGAGGCGCCCGTGTTCGTGCTGCGCAACAGCGGCAAGGTGGTCAAGCCGGGCGAGAACGACGAAAGCGGACTCTTCCCCACCTATCGCGAGGAGTTCGAGGTGATGTGGGCGGATTCGCGACCGGTGTCGTGAACCAGCCGGGCGGCAGCGGACGGCCCGAGCGGCCCGGCGGAAACGGAGCGCGCCCCTTCGATTGTCAGTGGTGCGTGGGAAGGTGGGGACCACTGGGGGAACGCACCACAAGAAGGGGGGCCCGCCCATGGGCTGGCACCGGGAGCTGCTGATCGGCTTCGACCTGGAGACGACGGGCACGGATCCGCGCGAGGCGCGCATCGTCACGGGGGCCGTGATCGAGGTCAGGGGCGGGGAGCCGATGGGCCGCCGGGAGTGGCTGGCCGACCCCGGAGTGCCGATCCCCGAGGACGCGGTGGCGGTGCACGGCATCAGCAACGAGCGGGCGGCGGCCGAGGGCAGACCGGCCGACCGGGTGGCGGACGCCCTCGCGGACGTCCTCACCTCCTACTGGAAGGCCGGCGTCCCCGTCGTCGCCTACAACGCCACCTTCGATCTCACCCTGCTCTCCGCCGAGTTGAGACGGCACGGCCTGCCGTCCCTGCGCGAGCGCCTGGGCGGGGCGGACCCGGCCCCGGTCATCGACCCGTACACCATCGATCGCCGGGTCGACCGCCACCGCCGCGGAAAGCGCAACCTCGAAGCGGTCTGCGCGGAGTACGGCGTCGTGCTGGACACGGCGCACGACGCCCTGGCCGACGCCCTGGCCGCCGCCCGCCTGGCCGGCGCGATAGCCGACCGCCACCCCAAGATCGCCACGCTCGGCCCGGCGGACCTGCACCACCGCCAGATCGAGTGGTACGCGCAGTGGGCGGCGGACTTCCAGGACTTCCTGCGTGCCAAGGGCGACCCGGCGGCACGGGTCGACGGGGCCTGGCCGCTGCGGGAGCTCGCCGGCGAACCGGTCTGAGCGGGCCGGGCCGCTCGTTCAGAAGGGATACCAGCGCACGGTCTCGTCCCCGTCGCGCAGGGACTTCACGCGCCGCTCGAACTCGGCCCGCGCCTTCGGGTTGCCGGGCGCGTGCTGGGCGACCCACGCGCAACTGGCCGTCTCCCGCGCCCCGCGCAGCACCGAACAACCCTCCCAGGCGCGCACGTCCCAGCCGTAGGTGCGGGTGAAGGACGCGTAGTCCTCGTCCGGGAGCCCGTACCGGTCGTGGGACAGCGCCATCACCACCAGGTCGTGCTCGCGCAGGTCGGCGGAGACCGTCTCGAGGTCGACCAGGACCGGCCCCTCCGGTCCGACGTGGACGTTGCGCGGCAGGGCGTCCCCGTGGATCGGGCCGGGCGGCAGTTGCGGGGTCAGGGCGGCGGCCTGCGCGGCGAACCCGTCCCGGCGGGCGCGCAGATACGCCGCGTCCGCGGGGTCGACGGCGTCCCCGGCGAGCCGCAGCCACCGTTCCACCCCGCCCAGCAGGTCCCTGGCCGGCAGTTCGAAGGGAGGCAGGGGGACGGCGTGCAGGATCCGCAGCAGTTCGGCCAGATCCCGCGGCTCGGCGGGCCGTACGGCGTCCGGCAGCCGGTGCCAGACCGTCACCGGGTGCCCGTCGGCCAGCAGCGCCTCCGGCTCGGCCGCCCGTGCCGCGGGTACGCCCGCCTCGGCGAGCCAGGCCGCGATCCGCAGTTCGCGCCGTGCCCGGTCCAGGAGTTCGGCGTCGCGGCCGACCTTGACGACCAGGTCACCCGCGGCGAACACCGCGTTCTCGCCCAGGGCGAGCAACCGCGCCTCACCCGCCGCCCCGGGCAGCACCCCCGCCCGGGCCAGTACGTCCCGCGCCCGTGCCTCGTCCATCGTCCGCCTCCGTCGTCGGTGCGGCGACCGCCGTGTTCCGGCCATCGCTTGCGACAGTGTCGCATCGGCACAGGTCGCGGGGCACGAGCGGTCCCTTGACGAGCCGGACGGCCTTCACGACCATGACCTGGCCGGCCGAGCGCACAGAGGGGCTGATTCCGTGACGTCCGTGAGCGAGGCGCCGCCCCCGGGCCCGCGGGCCGGCCGCGAGCCCGGCCGGGCACCCTCCCGGCGGGCCGTCGGCCACGGCGCCTGGTTCCTGGTGCTGCCCGCCCTGATCCCCATCCTGGTCCTGAGCGTCGGCCCGTTGCTCTACGGGGTCCTGCTGGCCTTCACCGACGCCCAGTCGGGCCGCACCCGGGCCACGCAGTGGATCGGCGCCCTCAACTTCCGGGACCTGCTGCACGACACGCTGTTCTGGGAGTCGTTCCGGATCGGGCTGGTGTGGGCGGTCGGGGTCACCGTGCCGCAGTTCCTGCTCGCCCTCGGTCTGGCCCTGCTCCTCGACCAGGACCTCCGGCTGCGCTGGCTGGCCCGCGCCCTGGCGATCGTCCCGTGGGCCATGCCCGAGGTCGTCGTCGGCGTCATGTGGCGGCTGGTCTACCACCCCGACGCGGGCGTGCTGAACGAGACCCTGCGCGACATCGGGCTGGGCGGCGGACGGGACTGGCTGAGCGGCCTGGCCACCGCGCTGCCCGCCGTGATCCTCGTCGGCGTGTGGGCGGGCATGCCCCAGACGACGGTCACCCTGCTCGCCGGCCTGCAGAGCACCCCGCGCGAACTCCACGAGGCCGCCGCGGTCGACGGCGCGGGCGCCTGGCGCCGCTTCCGCACGGTCACCTGGCCCGCCTTGAGACCCGTCGCCCTGGCGGTGACGGCCCTGAACCTCATCTGGAACTTCAACTCCTTCGCCCTGGTCTACGTCCTCACCAGCGGCGGCCCGGGCGGCCGGACCCGGCTGCCGATGCTGTTCGCCTACGAAGAGGCGTTCCGCTACGGGCAGTTCGGGTACGCGGCGGCCATGGGCTGCGTGATGGTGGCGCTCGTCTCGATCGCGCTGGCCGTGTTCCTGGCCGGGCGCCTGAGGGCAGGTGACGACACGTGAGGACCCGGACAGCGGCCCGCGCCGGCCAGTACGCCGCGCTGCTCGCCTACCTCGTCTTCCTGGCCTTCCCGTTCCTGTGGCTCGTCTCCACCGCGTTCAAGCCGCCGCGCGAGCTGGGCAGCCTGCACCCCACCTGGATCCCGCGCGATCCCACCCTCGGCAACTTCCGCCAGGCCTTCGACGAGCAGCCGCTGCTGCACGCCGCCCTCAACTCCCTGCTCGCCGCGGCCTCGGCGGCGGTCGTCGCCGTGCTGATCGCCACGCCTGTGGCCTACGTGCTGGCCCGGCGCCGCACCCGGCTCACCCGGGCGGTGACGGGCTGGGTCGTGGTCAGCCAGGCGTTCCCGTTCGTGCTGCTGATCATCCCGCTGTTCCTCGTGCTGAAGAACCTCCGGCTGATCGACTCCCTGCCGGGGCTGGTGCTGGTGTACGTGGTGTGGGCCCTGCCCTTCGCGCTGTGGATGCTCGCCGGGTACGTCCGGGCCGTCCCGCCCGAGCTGGAGGAGGCCGCCGCCGTCGACGGGGCCGGCCGGGTGCGGACCCTGGTGTCGGTGACCGCGCCCCTGCTCGCGCCGGGCCTCGTGGCGACGGCGCTGTTCGCGTTCATCACCGCGTGGAACGAGTTCTTCTTCGCGCTGGTGCTGCTCAAGACACCGGAGAAGCAGACCCTGCCGGTCGTGCTCACGCACTTCATCGGCGCGGAGGGCGTCGCCGACCTCGGGCCGCTCGCGGCCGCCGCGTTCCTCGCGACCCTGCCCTCGCTGGTCGTCTTCGCGATCGTCCAGCGGCGCATCACCGGCGGCATGCTCACCGGGGCGGTGAAGAGCTGATGCGCCCCCGCCCGCCGGTCCTCGTCCTGACCCTGGTCCTGACCCTCCTCCTCGCGGGCTGCTCCGCCGGCGGCCGGAGCGACGACGGGACCGTCACCCTCCGCTTCCAGTCCCTGGCCTGGCAGGAGGAGTCCGTCCGGGCCACCGAGGAACTGGTGGCGGAGTGGAACGCCACCCACCCGGACGTGCGCGTCGAGTACGTGCAGGGCAGCTGGGACAGCGTCCACGACCAGCTCCTCACCGCCTTCGAGGGCGGCGAGGCGCCCGACATCGTCCACGACGCCTCCGACGACCTCGCGGACTTCGCCTACGGCGGCCACCTCGCCGACCTCACCGGCCTGCTGTCCACCCGGCTCACCTCGGACATCCCGCGGCGCAGCTGGGAGACGACCACGTTCGGGGACGGCGTCTACGGAGTGCCGTTCCTCCAGGAACCGCGCGTGCTCATCGCCAACACCGCGTGGCTGGAGCGGGCGGGGGTGCGGATCCCGACCCCCGAACGGCCCTGGAGCTGGGCCGAGTTCCGCCGGATCACGGCACGCCTGAGCGGCCCGGGGAAGTACGGCGTGGCCTGGCCCCTCAAGGAGCCCGTCTCCGCCACGCTCAACCTCTCGCTGTCGGCGGGCGGCCGGCTCTTCCACCGCGGAAGCGACGGCAGGGTCACCGTGCGCTTCGACGAGGCCGACCAGGTCGTGCCGCGGACCGTCCACGACCAGGTGAACACCGACCGCAGTGCCTCGCCCACCACCCTGGGCAGCGGCGGCTCGGACACCCTGCCGGGGTTCTTCGGCGGCCGTTACGCCATGGTCCCGCTGGGCTTCTCCTACCGGCAGCAGATCGTCCAGCAGGCCCCCGAGGGGTTCGACTGGCAGGTGCTGCCCGCCCCGGCCGGCGCCGACGGATTCACCCAGGGCGTCAGCCCCCAGACCCTGTCCGTCGCCGAGGACTGCCCGCACAAGCGCGAGGCCGCCGCGTTCCTGGATTTCCTGCTGCGCCCGGACAACATGGTCCGTCTCGCCCTGGGCGACTGGATGCTGCCCACGGGCACCGAGGCCCTGCGGGACCCGGCGCTGCACACCGCCCGGCACGGCTGGGCCACCGGCACCGCCCTGGCCGGGCACCTGCGCCCGGCGCCCGCGCAGACGGTCCGGGGCTACCCGGAGTGGAAGGACAAGGTGGCGACACCGGCACTCCAGGAGTACTACAGCGGAGCGATCGGCCTCGACGATCTGCGCGAACGGCTGGAGAAGGACGGCAACCTGGTCCTCGCCCGGTACCAGCGCTGACCCCGGCGGGCCACCGCCCCGCCGCCCCGCGGGAGCCCTCCGCGGTCGGTACCGCCCCCGCTGCCACCTCCAGGGCCCGACGGGCGGGCGGTCGCCTCCCCCCGCTGTGGAAAACCCGTTGCCCGTCCGCCGGCCCCGGCCTAGCGTGCTGCCCGTGGGTATCAACGCCATCTCCCTCTCCGGTCACGGCCGGGGCTGCGCGCACGCCGCCAGGACGCGCCGCCGCCCCGGAGCCCTGACCGGCCCGGGGAGCAGCACCCGCCGCCGTTGAGCCACCGAGCCCGGCGTCACGCGACCTTCCTCCACCTGTCTTCCGGTCAGGGCCCTCGTCCGCCCTCCTCCCCTCCGGAAGACAAGGACCGCAGCCCATGGGCCGCCCCCTCACCTCCCCTTCCCGTGCGCTCTCGCAGAACTTCCTCGCCGACCGCGCCACCGCCGAACGCTTCGCCCGGCTCGCCCTCCCGCGCGCCGGTACCGTCCCCCTCCTGCTCGAAGTCGGCGCCGGCACGGGCGCGTTGACCGCACCGCTCGCCCGCCGCTGCGGTGAGCTGCGCGCGTACGAGATCGACCCGCGGCTCGTGTCCGTGCTGCGCGCCCGGTTCTCCGGCAGCCCGGGCGTGCGGGTCGTCGCCGGGGACTTCCTGGCCGCGCGGGCGCCGCGCACCGACTTCTCGGTCGCCGCGAACGTGCCGTTCTCCCGGACCTCCGACGTGGTCGACTGGTGCCTGCGCGCCCCCGCCCTCACCGACGCCACCCTGATCACCCAGCTCGAGTACGCCCGCAGACGCACCGGTGACTACGGCAGCTGGACGCTGCTGACGGTCCGCAGCTGGCCCTGCCACGCGTGGCGGCTGATCGGCCGGATCGGCCGGCACCGTTTCCGGCCGGTGCCGCGCGTCGACGCCGGGGTGCTGCGCATCGAGCGGCGGGCGGTCCCCCTGCTCGAGGCCGGCGCCCTGCCCGGCTGGCGGTCGCTGGTCGAACTCGGCTTCTCCGGTGTGGGCGGATCCCTGCAGGCCTCCCTGCGCCGGGCCCGTCCGCGACGGCGGGTCGACGCCGCGTTCCGGGCGGCGGGCCTGGACCGGGACGTCCTGGTGGGCGAGGTGGACCCGGGCCGGTGGCTGCGGTTGTACGAGGTGCTGGGGCCGTGATCGGAAACCGTGTCGCACGATCGGAAACCGTGTTGCACGAGACGTATCGTCTCGCCTAGGGTCTCCGGCATGACCCCTCGCGCGCACATCGCCATGTTCTCCATCGCCGCCCACGGCCACGTGAACCCGAGCCTGGAAGTGATCCGCGAACTCGTGGCCCGCGGCCACCGGGTGACCTATGCGATCCCGCCGGTGTTCGCCGGGAAGGTCGCCGGCACCGGCGCCGAGGTGAAGCCGTGGACCTCGACGCTGCCCTCGCCCGACGACGACCCGGAGGCGTGGGGGAGCACGCTGCTGGACAACGTGGAGCCGTTCCTCGACGACGCGATCCAGGCCCTGCCGCAGCTCGCCGAGGCGTACGAGGGCGACGAGCCGGACCTCGTCCTGCACGACATCGCCGCGTACCCGGGGCGGGTGCTCGCCCACCGCTGGGGCGTGCCCGCAGTCTCCCTCTCCCCGGCCATGGTCGCCTGGGAGGGGTACGAGCAGGAGGTCGCCGAGCCCATGTGGGAGGAGCCGAGGAAGACCGAGCGGGGCCGCGCCTACTACGCCCGTTTCGGCGCCTGGCTCGAGGAGAACGGCATCGCGCTGCACCCCGACGCGTTCGCGGGCCGGCCCGACCGGTCGATCGTCCTGATCCCCAGGGCGCTCCAGCCGAACGCGGACCGGGTCGACGAGAGCGTGTACTCCTTCGTCGGCGCCTGTCAGGGCGACCGCGCCGCCGAGGGCGGCTGGCAGCGGCCGGACGGGGCCGAGAAGGTCGCGCTCGTCTCGCTCGGGTCCGCCTTCACCAAGCAGCCCGGCTTCTACCGCGAGTGCGTGCAGGCCTTCGGCGACCTGCCCGGCTGGCACCTGGTGCTCTCGATCGGCAAGCACATCGACCCGGGCGCACTCGGGGACCTCCCGGGGAACGTCGAGGTGCACTCCTGGGTGCCCCAACTGGCCGTGCTGCGGCAGGCCGACCTGTTCGTCACGCACGCGGGCGCCGGCGGCAGCCAGGAGGGCCTGGCCACGGCCACACCGATGATCGCCGTACCGCAGGCCGCGGACCAGTTCGGCAACGCCGAGATGCTCCAGGCCCTGGGTGTGTCCCGGTACCTGCCGACCGAGGAGGCGACCGGCGAGGCACTGCGCGCGGCGGCCCTGGCCCTCGTCGACGACCCGGAGGCCGCCCGGCGCCTGAAGGAGATCCAGGCGGACATGGCCCGGGAGGGCGGCACGCGGCGCGCGGCCGACCTGATCGAGGCCGAACTCCGGGCGGGTACCGCCTGACGGGGCGTACCGAAGCGGGCCCGGCCGGCTTCCGGGAACCGGCCGGGCCCGCCGTGTACGGGCGAGCCGCTCGGACCTCTGCCGGCCGGGCCCGCCGTGTACGCGGGTGCCGGCCGGACCTCTGCCGGCCGGGTCCGCCGGGCCGTCGGGTGCCGTTCAGAGCTTGAGGGGTTCGCCCTCGCCGTCCCGTGCCGCCGCCCGCGCGACCGCCTGCGGCGCCTCGTCGTGCGTGAGGTCGGGCATCCGGTGCAGCCACTTCGGCAGGTACCAGTTGCGCTCCCCGAGCAGGGCCATGACCGCCGGCAGCAGCACGCCCCGGATGATCGTCGCGTCGATGAGGACCGCCGCCGCGAGGCCCACGCCCATCTGCTTCATCGACTGCATGGACAACGTCCCGAAGATGGCGAACACGGCGACCATGATGACCGCGGCACTCGTGACGACCCCGGCGGTGGTGACCACGCCGTGCCGGATCGCGTCCTTCGTCGTCAGGCCGCGCAGCCGCGCCTCACGGATCCGGGACACCACGAACACGTGGTAGTCCATCGACAGGCCGAACAGGATCACGAACAGGAACAGCGGCAGCCAGGTGATGATCGCGCCGACGCCCTCGGCACCGACCAGGGACGCGCCCCAGCCGTGCTGGAAGACCGCCACGAGGATGCCGTAAGCGGCGCCCACCGACAGCAGGTTCAGCACGATCGACGTCAGCGCGATCGTCAGCGAACGGAACGACAGCAGCATGAGCGCGAAGGCGAACACCACCACGAACGCGAACACCGGCACCACCGCCCCGGCCAGCTGGTCGTTGAAGTCCTTGGATCCGGCCACCTGCCCGGTGATCGGCGCCTCCAGCCCCTCCACCCTGCCGAGCGTGGCCGGACGCACCTCGTCACGCAGCCTGTCCAGGCTCACCCCGGCCTCGTCCAGGTCGGATCCGCCCACCAGCGGGACGTAGACGAACGCCACGTTCTGCGCGTCGTGCAGCTTGATCTCCACCGGACCGCGCGAGGCACCCGAACTGATCGCCCGGTCACGGAAGTCGGCGAGCGCCGCCTTCACCTCCGGCGCGTTGATGTCGTGCGCCCTGACCACCACCTCGGCCGGTTCGGAACCGCCCGGGAAGGCCTCGTTGAGCCGGTTGTACGTCTGCACGATCGGCAGGGAGTCGCCGAACTCCTGGTCCAGCGTGAGCTGTTGCGTCTTCATGCCGAGTGCGGGAGCCGCGATGGCCAGCAGCGCACCGGCCGCCACCGCCACGGACACCACCGGACGGGCCAGGACGCGCCGCAGCACCGCCGTCCAGAACCGGCTGTCCCCGCGGGCGGCCCGCTCGCGCCGGCGCAGGAACGGGATGCGGCCCTTCTCCACCCGCTCGCCGAGCAGCGACAGCAGGGCCGGCAGCACGGTCACGGACCCGACCATGGCCACGGCGACCACCATGAGCGAGGCCAGGCCCATCGCCTCGAACTCGGCGAGACCGGTGAACAGCATGCCCGCCATCGCCACGCACACCGTGACGCCCGAGACCACGATCGCCCGGCCGCTGGTCGCGGCGGCGATCCGCAGTGCCGTCTGCGCGTCCCGCCCGGCCTCACGCTCCTCACGCTCGCGGCGCAGGTAGAACAGGCAGTAGTCGACGCCGACCGCCATGCCGACCAGCAGCATCACGGAGTTGGCGGTCTCGCTCATCGGCATGACGTGGCTGACGACGCCCATCAGGCCCATCGTCGCCATGATCGCGGTGACGGCGAGCGCCACCGGCAGCAGCGCGGCGACCAGCGCCCCGAACGCGATGAGCAGGATGCCGAGCGCGACGGGCACCGCCGAGTACTCGGCCTTCTTGAAGTCGTCGCCGAACGCGTCGTCGAACGTCTTCATCATGCTGGCGCCGCCGATCTCCTCGATCCGCACCGACGCGTGGTCCTCCTGCACCCCCTCGACGGCCTCCAGCACCGGCTCGACCCGCTCGCCGGCGGTGTCGGACGGGCCGCGCATGTCGAACTGCACGAGCGCGCTGCGCCCGTCCTTCGATATCGTCCTCGCCTCGTAGGGGGAGGTGACGTCGGTGACCCGGCCGGTGCCCTCCACGGCCTTCACGACCGCCGTGACGGCGTCGCGGAACTCGGCGTCCGTCGCCTTGAGATCGCCGCCCCTGGCCTGGATCAGGACGCTCTCGCCGGCCGGTTCCTCGATGCCGGCGTCCTCGACGATCCGCGCGGCGGTGTGCGTCTCGCCCTTCAGCTGGTCGCTGTCCTTGACGTCGACCCGGCCGGCCGCCGAACCGAGTCCCATCGCCAGGACGACGAACAGGACCCAGATGCCGACCGCGGCCCATCGGTGCCGGGCGCTCCAGCCGCCGGCCCGGGCGGCGAACCCCCGCACCCGTGTTTCTCCGTTCCCCATGACGGGTCTGCCCCCTCGTGCCTCGGCGGCGGCCCCCTGCCGCCCGCTCCCGTCTCGAAACTAGGGGCCGGGCAAGACCATCTCGTCGTGCTGACCGGTGAAGTGGCGGGACGGGCCTCCTCCCCGTGGACCGAGCCGTCTCCCCACTGGGGAGGACCCGCAGAGACCGTGGTCCCTTACACCTACCGGGCACGCGTCCCGGCCGCCGGGGTGTGTGGATCCTGGGCATACGGTTGTGCCGCGCGGTGACCCGTGAGTAATTTCGGGGACCGGGCAGCCGCCCGCCCGCCCGGCCGTCGTGCCCGCCCCCACGGGGCACGACGGCCGCCATAGGGTGAGCGGATGACGACGACTTACGCGGCCCTGCTGCGCGGAATCAACGTGGGCGGCGGCCGGAAGGTCCCGATGGCCGACCTGCGCGCGCTCCTGACGGACCTGGGCCACGGCGACGTACGCACGTACCTCCAGAGCGGCCAGGCAGTGTTCTCCTGCGCGCACGGCGACGAGGAGTCGCTGGCCGCCGGGATCGCGCAGGCCGTCGAGCAGCACTTCGGATTCGGCGTCGACGTGATCGTGCGCGACCACGCCTACCTGAGGGCGATCGCCGAAGGCTGCCCCTTCCCGGCCGCCGACCTGGAGCCGAAACAGCTCCACGTCACCTACTTCTCCGCACCCGTCACGCCCGACCGCTTCGCCGGAATCGACCGGGCCGCCCACCTCCCGGAGGAGTTCCGCCTCGGCGACCGCGCCCTGTACCTGTACGCCCCGGACGGCCTGGGCCGCTCGAAACTGGCCGATCAACTGGCCAGGCCCCGCATCACCCGGGGCCTGGTCGCCACGACCCGCAACTGGAACACCGTGCTCAAACTGGTGGAGATGACGGATGACTGAGCACGGCCCCGACATCCGGCCGGCCGTCACGACCGGCATGCGCGGTGTGCAACTCGCCCCGGACCTGGACCACCTCCTGTACGACACGGAGCACGACGGCCCCCGTGCGCACCGCAGTTCGCTGTGGCGGCGGACGGACGGCGCGTGGCGGCTCTCCTTCCACCAGGCGACCCCGTACGGCCCGCCGGCCGGATGACCCGGCGGGCCGGCTCACCGCCCCCGCGGGCCGCGTGAACAGGCGGGTCACCGCAGCCGTACCTACGGGCGACGGACGGTACGGATACGGAGTCTCGCCAGAGGGAGCGCACGGCCGGCGACAGGAGCCCGCAGTCATGACCGACACCCACCTCGTCTACGCCTACGCGGTCCTGCGCCGCACCCCCGAGGCCGCCGCCGCGGCGGCGCATCTGCGCGGCGTCGCCGGAGAGCCGGTCCGCCTGGTGCATCCGGCGACCGACGCCTCGGCCCTGTCCTTCGCCGTCGGCCCGGTACCGGCCGGCGACTACGGCGAGACCCCCCTCCAGGCCCATCTGGACGACCTGGACTGGCTGGAGTCCACAGTGCGCTCCCACCACGGCGTGGTGGCGGGCCTCGTCGCCGCCGGCACGGCCGTCCTGCCCCTGCGCCTCGCCACGGTCTACCCCGACGAGCACAGCGCCCGGCAGGCCCTCGACACCCGCCGCGACTACTTCCTCTCCCTGCTGGCCCGCCTCACCGGGCACGTCGAACTCGGCGTCAAGATCTACGCCGACTCGGACCTCGCCCCGCCGGGGACCACCCCGGCGAGCGCGCACGGGACGGCGTCGGGACTGGGCGTGGGCCGGGCCTACCAGGCCATCCGCCGCCGCAGACAGCGCCGGTCCGAGGAGGCCTGGCACGCGGTCACCCGGGGTGCCGCCCGCCTCACCGAGACCGCCGGCGTCCTCTCCGTCGACCGTGTCTCCCACACCCCCGAACGGACCGGTCCGGCGGGCAACGGCACGACCCTGGGCAACGACGCCTACCTCGTCCCCAGGGACCGTGCCGACGCCTTCCGCACGGGCGTCCTCGCCGTCGCCCGGGGCATCCCCGGACTGCGGGTGGAGGTCACCGGCCCCTGGGCGCCGTACTCCTTCGCCCTCCAGCCGGAACCCGCACCGTGACGCCGCTCGCGACGGCGGCTCAGGCGCTGGCGGCCCGCAACGCCGGTACCCGCGCCGCCTCGTAGCGCTCCAGCACCACCCGCGCGACCTCGGGCGCCGGACCCAGGACGTCCGCGAGGACGTCCGCGTCCGCCGCGCCCCGGGCGATCCGGTCGGGCAGGAAGCCGGGGGCCAGGACGTAGGGGGCGACGGCCACCCGGGAACAGCCCAGGGCGCGCAGTTCGCGGACCGCGTCCTCGGTACGGGGCAGGGAGGCGGAGGCGAACGCGGGCCGCACGGCGCACCAGCCGGTGTGCCGCCACTCCCGCGCGATGGTCGCGATCACCGCGTTCGCCTCCGGGTCGGAGGACCCCGCCGAGGCCAGCACGACCCCGGTCGAGGACTTGTCGGCGGGCGTCAGACCCGCCTCGTACAGCCGCCGCTCCAGGGCCGCGAGCAGCAGCGGGGAGGGGCCGAGGACCTCCGCCTGGCGGATGCGCAGCCGCGCGGGAGCCTCCGCCAGGACCGCCGGGATGTCCGCCTTGGCGTGGAAGGCCCGGGTGAGCAGCAGGGGCAGCGCCACGACGTCGCGTACGCCCTGCACCGCCAGGGACTCCAGCACCCCCTGCACGGACGGCACGTTGAAGTCCAGGAAGCCCGTCTCCACCCGCACACCGGGACGCAGCACGCGCACCCGGCGCACCAGGGCGTGCACGGTCGCGGCGTGCCGCGGGTCGCGGCTGCCGTGGGCGATGACGAGGAGGACGGGCGGCTGGATCATGTCCCTCACTTCACCAGCAGGCCGCGGCTGCGCAGCACCCACCGCTCCAGCGGACTGAAGATCAGCAGGTCGATGGCGATGCCGACGATCAGGATGAGCAGGATGGCCTCGAACACCATGGCCATGTCGCTGGCGTTGCGGCCGTTCTCCAGCAACTGGCCCAGTCCGACGCCCAGATCGGGGAAGGAGGCGATGATCTCGGCCGCCATCAGCGAGCGCCAGGAGAACGCCCAGCCCTGCTTCAGCCCGGCCACGTAACCGGGCAGGGCCGCGGGCAGGACGATGTGCCAGGTGCCCTTCAGGCCGGTGGCACCGAGGGTGCGGCCCGCGCGCAGGAACAGCGGCGGCACCTGGTCCACGCCCGACACCAGACCGTTGGCGATCGAGGGGACCGCGCCGAGCAGGATCACCGCGTACATCATCGAGTTGTTCAGGCCCAGCCAGATGACCGCCGGCGGCACCCAGGCGACCGACGGCAGGGACTGCAGGCCGGACAGGATCGGTCCGATGGCCGCCCGGACGAACCTCACCCGGGCGACGAGCAGGCCCAGCGGGGTGCCGATCACCAGGGCCAGGCAGAAACCGAGCAGGCCGCGCGAGACGCTGGTCCAAATGTAGCCGAGCAGTTCGCCCTCGAGCCACGCGGTGTGCACCACGTCCCACACGGCGGACGGTGCGGGCAGCTTGGTCGGATCGTCGACGATCCCGAAGGAGACCAGCGCCTGCCAGACGGCCAGCACCAGCGCCACGGCGAGCACCGGCGGCAGGATCTTCTCGGTGAGGGTCTGCCGGAACGGCCTCCTGCGGCCGGTCTGCACCGTCTCCAGTGCGTCCAGGCCCGCCTCCAGCCCGGCGAGATCGCTGCCGTCCTTGTTGACGGTCGTCGCATCAGTGCTGGCCATGGCGGCGGATCTCCCCACGCAGTTCTTCGGTGATCTCGACGGACAGTTCCGCGACGGCGGTGTCCTCGATGCGGCGCGGATGCGCGATGTCCACCGTCCACTCGCGTGCGATCCGTCCCGGGCGGGAGGACAGCAGCACCACGCGCTGCGCGAGGCGGACCGCCTCGCGCACGTTGTGCGTGACGAACAGCACCGACAGCCGCGTCTCGCGCCAGATGCGGGTCAGCTCGTCGTGCAGCACGTCCCGGGTGATGGCGTCCAGCGCCGCGAACGGCTCGTCCATCAGCAGCAGCCTGCTCTCCTGGGCGAGGGCCCGGGCCAGCGCGACCCGCTGGCGCATCCCGCCGGACAGTTCGTGGACGCGCTTGCCGTGGGCGCCCTTCAACCGGACCAGTTCCAGCAGTTCCTCGGCCCGCTCCCGGCGCTCCGCCTTCGCCACGCCCCGCAGCTTCAGGGCGAGTTCGATGTTCTTGCCCGCGGTCAGCCACGGGAACAGGGCGTGCTCCTGGAACATCAGCGCAGGGCGGCCGTCCGTGGTGATCTCGCCGGCGGTGGGCCGGTCCAGGCCCGCCACCAGGTTGAGCAGGGTGGACTTGCCGCAGCCGGAGGCACCCAGAAGGGTGACGAACTCCCCGGGCGCGACGTCGAGGGTGATGTCGTCGAGGACGAGCTGCTGTCCGGCGGGGCCCGCGAACGACTTCGAGACGTGCTCGATCCGTGCGGCGTGAGTGGCCGCCTCGGTGCCGTCGGCGGCCTTGGCGAGGGTCGTGGCCATGGTCGTCACCTCCTGGGAGTGTTCGGGATGCGGGCTCGGCTCGCGCCGAGACCGGCGTCGTCGACCGTGGGCTCGCCCTCGGCCCGGAGGACCTCGTTCAGCGGCGCGAGGTCGTAGATGCCCTTCAGGTCCGGCTTCCGCAGCAGGCCCGCCTGCACGGCGTGCTCCGCCTGGGTGCCGAGAGTGGAGGCCAGCGGATCGTCCGTGAACCGGATGGACTTCCACGCCGGGTCCAGCACGTCGGCGGGCAGGGCCTTGCCGGAGTCCTGCGCGAGCCGCTGGTTGGCCGCCTTCTTGGCCGCTTCCGGGTGGGCGTTGATCCATTTGTTGGTGGTGACCGAACCCCTGAGCACGGCCTCGACCACCTTCGGGTGCTCCGCCAGGAAGTCCTGCCGCACGATGATGTTCGTGATGACGAACTTCCCGTCCGGCCACAGGCTCGACTCGTCCAGCAGCACCCGGCCGCCCTCGGCGACGAGCTTCGACGCGGTCGGCTCCGGCACCCACGCGCCGTCGATCGAACCGGACGCGAAGGCGCCCGGGATGACCTTGTTGTCGCTGCGGACGACCGTGACGTCGCCCTTGCCGCTGTGCGGGTCGACCTTCCAGCCCTGCTCCGCGACCCAGTTGAGGAACGCCACGTCCTGCGTGTTGCCCAGCTGCGGGGTGGCGATCCGCTTGCCCTCGACGTCCCTCAGGTCCTCGACCTTGTCCGGGTTCACCACCAGCTTCACTCCGCCGGAGGCCGAACCGCCGACGATGCGGAGGTTCCTGCCGCCCGACTTGGTGTAGCCGTTGACGGCGGGGGAGGGGCCGATCCAGCCGATGTCGATGGACCCGGAGTTGAGCGCCTCGATCTCGGAGGGCCCGGCGTTGAAGACGGCCGGCTCGGCCAGGGTGGCGCCGAGTTCCTTCTGGAAGAAGCCCTTCTGCATGCCCACCAGGGCGGTGCCGTGGGTCAGGTTGCCGAAGTAACCGATCTTGACGCTGTCGAGACCGTCGATCTTCTTCGCCCCGGCGGCGACCCGGGCGGCGCCGTCGTCCTTGGCCTGCGAGCCGTAGCCGCAGGCGGCCAGGGCGAGCAGGGGCAGCGCGGCCAGGACCGCGAGGCCGCGGCGCGGCGCGGATGGTGCAGGCACGGGAGGTGGTCCTCTCGGAGGCCCGGCGGTCACGTTCTGTCAGGTCGTGGCCGGGAGGTCGGCGGGTTTTCGGCGGCGGGGGGCGAGGGCGAGCGAACGGTGCCCGTACGTCAGCGCGCACATCGCGCCACTCCGCCCTGCCCGCTCCCCAGCACGCCGCTGCCGACGCGGCCGCCCTCCTTGGCGAACAGGGAGTAGAAGTCGACGGCGCTCATGTCAGAAGTCCCACCCGTCGTCCTCGGCCTCGTCCTTGACGGGCTCGGGGGCGGCGAAGGACTCCCCGACCATGCCGGCGGTGAGGGTGGTGCCGTCGTTCGGGTCGATCAGGATGAACGAGCCGGTGCGGCGGGAGTCGGCGTAGGAGTCGGCCGGCAGTGGCTCGGCGGTACGGATCTTGACCCGGCCGATGTCGTTGGCGACGAGCTGCCCCGGGTGCGGGTGCAGCGACAGGTCGTCCAGCGTCAGCCGGGACGGGATGTCCTTGACGATGGCCTTCACCGTGCGCGTGCCGTGCTTGAGCAGCACCCGGTGGCCGACGGTGAGCGGTGCGTCCGCGACGTGGCACACGGTCGCCTCGATGTCCTGCGTGGTCGCCGGGGCGTCCTTGCTCGGCACGATCAGGTCGCCGCGCGAGATGTCGATGTCGTCCTCCAGCAGGAGGGTCACCGACTGCGTCGTCCAGGCGACGTCGACCGGCTCGCCCAGCAGGTCGATGCCGGAGATCTTCGAGGTGCGGCCCGACGGCAGCACCGTGACCTCCTCGCCCACGCGGAACGAACCCGCCGCGATCTGGCCGGCGTACCCCCGGTAGTCGGGGTGGTCCGCGCTCTGCGGCCGGATCACGTACTGCACGGGCAGCCGGGCGTGGCAGTGGCTGAGGTCGTGGCTGACCGGCACGGTCTCCAGGTGCTCCAGCACGGTCGGGCCGCCGTACCAGTCCATGTGCGAGGACGGGTCCACGACGTTGTCGCCGACCAGCGCCGAGATCGGGATCGCGGTGACCTCCGGCACGCCCAGCTCGGTCGCGTACGCCGTGAACTGCTCGGCGATCCCCGCGAACACCTTCTCCTCGTAGCCGACGAGGTCCATCTTGTTGACCGCGAGCACCACGTGCGGCACGCGCAGCAGGGCGGCGATGGCGGCGTGCCGGCGGGTCTGCTCCACGACGCCGTTGCGGGCGTCGACCAGGACGACCGTCAGCTCGGCCGTGGAGGCGCCGGTGACCATGTTCCGCGTGTACTGCACGTGGCCGGGGGTGTCGGCCAGGATGAACCGCCGCCGTGGGGTGGCGAAGTAGCGGTAGGCCACGTCGATGGTGATGCCCTGCTCGCGCTCGGCGCGCAGCCCGTCCGTCAGCAGCGCGAGGTCCGGCGCGTCCTGGCCCCGGCTCGCGGAGGCGCGTTCCACGGCCTCCAGCTGGTCGGTGAGGACCGACTTGGAGTCGTGCAGCAGACGGCCCACCAGGGTGGACTTGCCGTCGTCGACGGAACCCGCGGTGGCGAAGCGCAGCAGGGTGGTGTCCGCGAGTTGTTCGGTGGTGATCGTGCTCATCTCTAGAAGTACCCCTCGCGCTTGCGGTCTTCCATCGCGGCCTCGGACATCTTGTCGTCGGCGCGGGTGGCGCCGCGCTCGGTGAGGCGGGAGGCGGCGATCTCCACGATCACCTTCTCGATCGTGTCGGCGTCGGAGTCCACCGCGCCGGTGCAGGACATGTCACCGACGGTCCGGTAGCGCACGAGCCGCTTCTCGACGCTCTCGCCCTCCTTCGGTCCGCCCCACTCGCCGGCGGTCAGCCACATGCCGCCGCGCCGGAACACCTCGCGCTCGTGCGCGTAGTAGATCTCGGGCAGCTCGATGCCCTCGCGGGCGATGTACTGCCACACGTCCAGCTCGGTCCAGTTGGACAGCGGGAACACGCGCACGTGCTCGCCCGGGGCGTGCCGGCCGTTGTACAGGTTCCACAGCTCGGGGCGCTGGCGGCGCGGGTCCCACTGCGAGAACTCGTCACGCAGCGAGAACACCCGCTCCTTGGCCCGGGCCTTCTCCTCGTCGCGGCGCCCGCCGCCGAAGACGGCGTCGAACTTCTCCGCCTGGATCTTCTCGGTCAGCGGCAGCGTCTGCAGCGGGTTGCGGGTGCCGTCCGGGCGCTCCTTGAGCACGCCGCGGTCGATGTAGTCCTGCACGGAGGCCACGTGCAGCCGCAGCCCGTGCTTCGCGACCGTGCGGTCGCGGTAGTCGAGGACCTCGGGGAAGTTGTGCCCGGTGTCCACGTGCAGCAGGGAGAACGGCACCGCCGCCGGGCGGAACGCCTTCAGCGCCAGGTGCAGCATGACGATGGAGTCCTTGCCGCCGGAGAAGAGGATCACCGGCCGCTCGAACTCGCCCGCCACCTCGCGGAAGATGTGCACCGCCTCGGACTCGAGGGCGTCGAGGTGCGACAGCGCGTACGGGCTGCCGGTCTGCTCGGACACGGTGGCGACGGTCGTCATGCCAGTCCCCTTTCGGTCAGCAGGGCGTACACCGACGCCGCGGACTCCTGCACGGTCTGGTGCTGCGACTCGATCCGCAGATCGGGCGAGGCGGGCTCCTCGTACGGGTCGTCGACGCCGGTGAGCCCGGTGAGTTCACCCGCGGCCTGCTTGGCGTACAGGCCCTTTACGTCCCGCTCGCTGCACACCTCGACCGGGGTCGCCACGTGCACCTCGACGTAGGCCGTCCCGTTCGCCTGGTGGCGCGCCCGGACCGCCTCGCGGCTGTCCTGGTAGGGCGCGATCACCGGGACGAGGGCCAGCACGCCGTTGCGGGCGAGCAGTTCGGCGACGAAGCCGATGCGCTGCACGTTGGTGTGCCGGTCCTCGCGGCCGAAGCCGAGGCCCGCGGAGAGGAACTCGCGGATCTCGTCGCCGTCGAGGACCTCCACCCGGCGGCCCCGCTCGCGCAGCCGGCCGGCCAGTTCGTGGGCGATGGTGGTCTTGCCCGCACTCGGCAGACCCGTGAGCCAGACGGTGGCTCCGGTCGTCACGTGAGTCTCCTGCATGGTCTGAGTCGTCTGGGTCGTCCGAGGCGCCGTCATCCGTGCAGCCCGCATTCGGTCTTGGCCCGGCCCGCCCAGCGGCCGGACCGGGTGTCCTCGCCCGCCAGGACCCGGCGGGTGCAGGGGGCGCAGCCGACGGAGGCGTAGCCGTCCGTCAGCAGCGGGTTGGTCAGCACGCCGTGCTCGGTGACGTAGGCGTCCACGTCGTCCTGGGTCCAGCGGGCGATCGGGGAGATCTTGACCTTCCGCCGCTTGTCGTCCCAGCCGACCACCGGGGTGTTCGCCCGGGTCGGGGACTCGTCGCGGCGCAGACCCGTGGCCCAGGCCAGGTAGCCCTTCAGGCCCTCCTCCAGCGGTCGGACCTTGCGCAGTGCGCAGCACAGGTCGGGGTCGCGGTCGTGCAGCTTCGGGCCGTACTCGGCGTCCTGCTCGGCGACCGTCTGACGCGGGGTGAGGGTGATGACGTTGACGTCCATCACGGCGTCGACCGCGTCGCGGGTGCCGATGGTCTCCTCGAAGTGGTAGCCGGTGTCGAGGAAGACGACGTCGACGCCGGGCATCGCGCGGGAGGCCAGGTGGGCGACCACCGCGTCCTCCATCGAGGAGGTCACGCAGAAGCGCCTGCCGAACGTCTCGGCCGCCCAGGTGAGGATCTCCAGCGCGGAGGCGTCCTCCAGGTCACGGCCCGCCTGCTCGGCGAGCGCCTTCAACTCCTCGGTACTGCGCTCTTCCTGAGCGGTCGTCATATGCGTTCCCCTCCGGCGTCGGATCGCTTCTGCCCCCGGGCCAGCAGGCCCAGGAACTTCAGCTGAAAGGCCCGGCTGCACGCCGCGCATTCCCACGCGCCGTGCCCCTCCTCGCTCGGCCGCAGGTCCTCGTCCCCGCAGTAGGGGCAGTAGAACGGCGCCATCCGCTCGCTCACGACAGCGCCTCCTCGTCGGCCCGGGACGCCCAGGCGGCGAACCGCTCGCCGTCCTCGCGCTCGGCCCGGAACCGCTTGAGCACGCGCTCGATGTAGTCGGGCAGTTCGTCGGAGGTCACCTTCAGGCCACGCACCTTGCGGCCGAACCCGGCCTCCAGGCCGAGCGCGCCGCCCAGGTGCACCTGGTAGCCCTCGACCTGCTCGCCCCGGTCGTTCAGGACGAGCTGCCCCTTGAGACCGATGTCCGCGACCTGGATACGGGCGCAGGCGTTCGGGCAGCCGTTGAGGTTGATGGTGAGCGGCTCGTCGAAGTCCGGCAGGCGGCGCTCCAGTTCGTCGATGAGCTGCGAGCCGCGCTGCTTGGTCTCGACGATGGCGAGCTTGCAGAACTCGATGCCGGTGCAGGCCATGGTGCCCCGCCGGAACGAGGAGGGGCGCGCGGTCAGGTCGAGCGCCTCCAGGCCCTCCACGAGCGAGTCGACCTGGCCCTCCTCGACGTCCAGGACGATCATCTTCTGCTCGACGGTGGTGCGCACCCGGCCCGAGCCGTGGGCCTCCGCGAGATCGGCGATCTTCGTGAGCGTCGCACCGTCGACGCGTCCCACGCGGGGCGCGAAGCCGACGTAGAACCGGCCGTCCTTCTGCCGGTGCACACCGATGTGGTCGCGCCACTGCCGCGACGGCTGCTCGGGAGCGGGGCCGTCGGTCAGCTTCCGCCCGCCCAGGTACTCGTCCTCCAGCACCTGGCGGAACTTCTCGGCGCCCCAGTCGGCGACCAGGAACTTCAGCCGGGCGCGGTTGCGCAGCCGGCGGTAGCCGTAGTCGCGGAAGATGGAGATGACGCCCTCGTAGACGTCCGGGACGTCCTCGATCGGCACCCAGGCGCCCAGCCGCACGCCCAGCTTGGGGTTGGTGGACAGGCCGCCGCCGACCCACACGTCGAAACCGGGGCCGTGCTCGGGGTGCTCCACGCCGACGAACGCGACGTCGTTGATCTCGTGCACCACGTCCAGCAGGGGCGAGCCCGAGATGGCCGTCTTGAACTTCCGCGGCAGGTTCGAGTACGCCGGGTTGTTCAGCACCCGGCGCTTCATCTCCTCCAGTGCCGGGGTGGCGTCGATGATCTCGTCGGCGGCGATGCCCGCCACCGGGGAACCGATCATCACACGCGGGGTGTCGCCGCAGGCGGTGACGGTGGACAGGCCCACGCCCTCCAGCCGGTTCCAGATCTCGGGCACGTCCTCGATCCGGATCCAGTGGTACTGCACGTTCTGCCGGTCGGTGATGTCCGCGGTGCCGCGCGCGAACTCCTGCGAGACCTCGCCGATGACCCTCAGCTGCCGCGTGGTCAGCGCCCCGCCGTCGATCCGCACGCGCAGCATGAAGTACTCGTCGTCCAGCTCCTCCGGCTCCAGGATCGCCGTCTTGCCGCCGTCGATCCCGGGCTTGCGCTGGGTGTACAGGCCCCACCAGCGCATCCGGCCGCGCAGGTCGTTCGGGTCGATCGAGGCGAAGCCCCGCTTGGAGTAGATCGTCTCAATGCGTGTCCGCACATTGAGACCGTCGTCGTCCTTCTTGAACTGCTCGTTGCCGTTCAGCGGGGTGAAGTGCCCCGCGGCCCACTGGCCTTCACCGCGGTGACGGCTCACCTTGCGGCGGGGAGTCGCGGCGGCGGGCTTCTGTGGGGTGGCGGCCATGGGGATACGTCCTTCGGACAGCGATGGGCAGGGGGCGGCGCGCGGCGCCGACGTCGAGGGGCGGCGGTCGGGTGGTGGCGGGAGGCTCTGACCTGCGCGTGCGCGCAGGAGCGCACGTGCGCGTCCTTGCGCGGGCAGGAGGGCGGGAGAAGAGGGGTGCGCGGCGGGTGCTGAGTGCTCTCAGTGCGCCGGACAGATGGCGCTGGACATGCGGCCGAGGTCGACGTGCCGTCGACTCACCAAGGCGATTCCAGTTCCAGACATGGCGGAAGCGTGTCACGGCGATCTGGACACAGTCCAGCATTGTCCAAGATGCGGACACCCTTGTCTCGCACAGCAAGACAAGGGTGTCGTGGGTCACATGGGTCCGGGCGGGGTGCCCGGCTCAGGTCAGGCGGGGAACGCCCCGGGCCACGGTCCCGGAGTGGCCACGTCCGCCTCCTCCTCCACCTTGGTGTCGAACAGCGTGAAGCCGCGCCGCCGGTAGTTGTCCATCGCGTGCTCGCCGTCCTTGCTGCAGGTGTGCAGCCACACCCGCTTCGTCGGCGCCAGTCCCGCCCAGCGGTCCGCGAGGTCCCACGCCCGGGCCGTGCCGTAGGACAGCAGGTGCCCGCCGATGCGCCGGCCGCGGAACGCCGGGAGCAGCCCGAAGTAGACGATCTCCACGACCGCGTCGTCCTGCGCCTCCAGCTCCACGTACCCGGCGGGCGTGCCCCGGTCGTAGGCCACCCACGTCTCCAGGCCGGGCCGCCGCAGGTGCTCCAGCCAGCGCGCGTACGACCAGCCCAGCCGGTCGGTCCAGCGGATGTCGCCGCCGACCGAGGCGTACAGGAACCGGCTGAACTCGGGCGAGGGCACCTCGGAGCGCACGATCCGGACGTCCCCTTCCGGCGCCTCGGCCGGCAGCAGGTCGGTCGGGGCGGTCTGCTCCAGGGACCAGGTGGTCACGGCGATGGTGGTCATGCGGGCCAGAAAATCATCCGGCCCGCCGGTCTGTCGATGCGGGTCCGGTCCGCCTACCGGTCCCTGGAGCGCTCCACGGCCCGGTCGAGCGACGCCAGCGGCAGCGCGAACAGCACCCGCCCCGACTGGGACCACACCTCCCCGGTCTCCTGCCAGTAGGACAGGGAGCCCGAGCCGCCGCTCCAGCAGTGGCGCGTCTCGTCCGGCCCGCACTCGGCCGCCCCCGCGCCCTCGGTGTCCTGGCGCCACAGCGTTCCGTGGGCGCCCGCCTCGTCCGCCGCGCGGTCCAGGTACCAGGCCGAGCCGTGCGCCAGCACGCCCCGCACGTCGACCGCCTTCGACTCGTACGCCGCCACCGGCTCCGCCCGCCCCGAGGCACCGGTCGAGAGCAGTCCGGCACGGGCCGGGTCACGGCTCAGGGCGTAGCGCCACAAGCGGGTGCGCCGCTCGCCGTCCGCGGGCACCCACTCGCCGGTGACCAGGCTGTCGGGGGAGGTGCTGCGGTCCAGGGAGACCGCGGCCGGGCGCGGACCGCCCGCGGGCAGGCTGTAGGAGGCGACGGCGGGCAGGACGAACCGCGAACCGTGCGCCGACCAGCCGCCGCGCACCCGGCCGACCGCGCCGGAGGAGACACTCGCGCGCTGGATGCGGTCCAGGTCGTACACGTACAGCGCGTGCCGGTCGCCGTCCCGCGTCGTCACCAGCAGTTTGTCCTGGTACCAGGTCATCCCCGACAAGGGGGAGACCAGGCCGCGGTAGTCCCGGCCGCCGTCGACCGGGACGGCCAGCAGCGCCCAGGCGTAGCGCGGCCGCGCCGGGTCGTTCGCGTCCACGAAGGCGACCTTGGCCAGGCCCCGCTCGGGTGACGGCCCGTCCAGGGAGCCGCCCTCGCCGCCGCGGCTCCAGCCGGAGAGGATGACGCGGTTCGCGCCCCAGCGGCCGTCGTCGTCCGCGTCGCCCGAGGTGGTCACCGCGCCGGGCCGCCAGCCCCGGGTGTCGGCACCGCCGAAGCAGTACGCCCGCGTCGCAGCGGGTGCGACGGGCAGGTCGCGCCGGTCCGCGGCCGGACAGCGCGCCCCCCGGTGCAGCGGGAGGTCGGCGTCCTTCAGCACCGCGCCGACCCCGACGGGCCGGCCCATCCCGGCCGCGAGCCGGTCCAGCCACCGCTCGGGCACCCGCTGCTCGGCCAGCGGCAGCCGTCCGGCCCCGGAGGACGCCGAAAGGGTCTGCAGGGCCCCGGGGGTCCGGGCGACGGTGGCCTGCGAGGCGCTGATCAACGTGGCGGCGGCGGTGAGCGCGAGAGCCGTCCCGGCCAGGGTCGCGCGCAGCGCCCTGCCCCGTCTGCGCCGCCGGTGCCTGCCGCGATGCTTCATAACGTCCTCCCGAGACGGACCAACTGCGCCCTGTGATCCGTACGTTGACGCAGGAGCAGGTGGGGTGGCCCGTACACGGATGCTACGGCAGGTGAGGGCCCGGCGGACGAAGACCCTGCAAATATGCGCAAGATGCACCCCTGGGGGCGGACCCGTGCGCACGGCGGGTGAACCTCAGGGCGCCGGTGCGGACCTGCGGTGCTGGCTCACCGCCGGCGCGGTCGAGTGCGGCAGCAGATCGCGCGGGTCGTCCGGGAGCACCACCTCCACCTGAGCGTCCTCGGCGAACCGGTACGGCTGGTGCTGCAGGAACGCCCCCAGGTAGCGCCGCACCCGCGACATCTCCGCCCGGACCGTCACCGTGCGGCCCGGGTCGCCGAACACGTCCCCGGCCAGGCCCGAGGCGCTGCGCCCGGAGCGGTGGACGGCCAGGAGGTACAGCAACTCCGCGTGCCGCGGGCTGAGTTCCCGTGTCCAGGAGCCCGCCCCGCCGGACACCTCCACCGACCAGCGGCGCGGGCGGCTGAGGTCCAGCACGATCCTGGCCGACCCCCGCGGCCCCGGCCCGTCGGCGGCGGGGCGCAGCAGCCACCCCCCGGCCAGTGGTTCCACCGCGCACAGCCCGAGCGCCGGAAGCCACCTCTGGCCCGGGGACATGCCCTTGGGCAGCGCCACCCGCCGCGTGTACGGCATCCCGCCCACCGCGGCGGTCCAGCCGTCCGGGTCGACGACCAGGGCCCGCCCGGTGAGCCGGGCCAGCACCGGGGCCGCCACCGCCCGCAGCCGCTCCAGCGACTCCTGGTGCATCTCCCGCAGCCGCGCCTCGGCGAGTTTGGCCACCGAGTCCACCCAGGCGAGCGTGGCCGGGTGCATGGTCTCCAGCGGGCCGCTGACGTCGACCACGCCGAGCAGCCGGCCGTCCCGCGGGTCCGTCAGCGGGGCGCCCGCGCACGTCCACTCGGCCTGGGAGCGCACGAAGTGCTCGGAGGCGAAGACCTGGACGGGCCGGCGCACCACGGCCGGAGTGCCCACGCCGTTCGTCCCGACGACGTCCTCACGCCAGTCCGCGCCGAGCGCGAAGCCCAGACCGTCCGCCTTGCGCAGCACCGGCGCGCTGCCCTCGCGCCACAGCACCCGGCCCTCCTCGTCGGCCACGACCATGATGTGGTGCGCGACGTCCGCGGCCGCCAGCAGCCCCTCGCGCAGCACCGGCAGCACGTGCCGCAGCACCGACGCCTCGCGCCGCCGCTGCACCTCCTCGCGGGAGAGCAGATCGGCCCGGAAGTCGTGGTCCGGATCGACGCCGCTGCGCAGCATCCGGCCCCAGGACTGCTCGATCACCGGCCGCGGCGCGACGGGGGCGGGCCGGCCCGAGAGCCGGGCCGAACGGACCTCGCTGAGGACCCGGGCGGCGCGCGAGGTGTCCACGGCGGCCAGATGCGTGACGTCCATACGCGTGCGCCCCCCGGAATCGCGGCTGACTGTATGTCTCATAGTGCCGTCTGCCCGAGGGCGTCGTGCACACTCCGCACACAGTCAGCAGCAAGTTGCAACCCCTTGCAACCCTGGTGGACGACCCGGACGTGTCCGAAACTTGATCTGCGCCGTCCCGAGCGGCGTCCACGGCTCGAACGGGCCTGTGCTGCGGGGGTGGTGCCGTGTCGGCGCAGCACCACCCCCGCTTTCTCGTCTCCGGTCCTGAACGGCCGGTCAGGACACCGGCCGGGCGCGCTCCACCACGGAGGCCAGATCCAGCGTGTGCGGCAGCGTCCCGAAGGCCGCGCCCCCGTCACCGCCCAGCCGGGCCGCGCAGAACGCGTCGGCCACCTGCGGCGGCGCGAACCGGACCAGCAGCGACCCCTGGAGCACCAGCGCGAGCCGCTCCACCAGCCGCCGTGCCCGTCCCTCCACGCCCTCCAGGTCGGCCAGTTCGGTCAGCAGATCCTTGACGGCCCCGTCCAGCCGGTGGTCGGCCCCGCGTGCCTGCCCGACCTCCCGCAGGTACGCGTCCAGCGCGGCGGGCTCCCGCTGCAGCGCCCGCAGCACGTCCAGCGCCTGGACGTTGCCCGCGCCCTCCCAGATCGAGTTGAGCGGCGACTCGCGCACCAGCCGGGGCATGCCGGACTCCTCGACGTACCCGTTGCCGCCCAGGCACTCCGCCGCCTCCACCGCCACCGCCGGACACCGCTTGGTCACCCAGTACTTGGCGGCCGGCACCGCGATCCGCAGCAGCGCCCGCTCCTGCTCACCGCCGTCGTCGCAGGCCGCCGCCAGCCGCAGGCCCAGCGTCGTCGCCGCCTCCGACTCCAGCGCCAGGTCGGCCAGCACGTTGCGCATCAGCGGCTTGTCGGTGAGCTTCGAGCCGAACGCCTCCCGGTGGGAGCAGTGGTGCACGGCCTGCGCCACGGCCTGGCGCATCAGCCCGGCCGACCCCAGCACGCAGTCCAGCCGGGTCGCCGCGACCATCTCGATGATGGTGCGCACCCCGCGCCCCTCCTCGCCCACCCGGCGGGCCCAGGTCCCGTCGAACTCGACCTCCGCAGAGGCGTTCGACCGGTTGCCGAGCTTGTCCTTCAGCCGCTGGATCAGGAACACGTTGCGCGTGCCGTCCTGCAGCACCCGCGGCACCAGGAAGCAGGTCAGCCCGCCCGGCGCCTGCGCCAGAACCAGGAATCCGTCGGACATGGGCGCCGAGCAGAACCACTTGTGCCCGGTCAGCTCGTACGTCCCGTCCTGCGCGAGCGGCCGCGCCGAGGTGGTGTTCGCCCGGACGTCGCTGCCGCCCTGCTTCTCCGTCATCGCCATCCCGAACAGCGCCCCCGCCTTCAGGTGCGCGGGCCGCAGCTCACGGTCGTAGACCATGGACGTCAGCCGGGGCTCCCACTCGGCGGCCAGCTCCGGGTCCGTGCGCAGGGCGGGCACGGCCGCGTGGGTCATCGACAGCGGGCAGCCGTTGCCGGCCTCCACCTGCGTCCACACCACGAACGCGGCGGCCCGCCGCACGTGGCCGGCCGGCCGGTCCCAGGCCGCCGTCAGGCCCGCCGAGACGCCCTTGCCGAGCAGCCGGTGCCAGGAGGGGTGGAACTCGACCTCGTCGACGCGGTTGCCGTACCGGTCGTGGGTGCGCAGCCGCGGCGGGTTCTCGTTGGCGTGGACCCCCCATTCCTGCACCTGGGCCGAGCCGGAGGTGCGCCCGAGGGCCGACAGTTCGGCCAGCACCTCCTCGCGCGAGCCCGGTTCCACGTGCCGCTCGACCGCGGCGGCCAGGGCCCGGTCGGCGGTGAAGACGTCGTACCCGACCAGGGGCGGGACCTGGTTCGTCACGGTGTGCGTGCTGCCTGCCATGGTGCGAACGTACCCCGTGCCCCCGCCCCGCTCACCGGCGGAGCGGGGCCGGTCCGCCCGGACCCGGCCTGTGGGTGAGCGGGGCCGGGCGTGACGGATACCGTTAGGGGGTGCAGCCAGCAAGTGAAACCCCCGACACGCCCTCCGGGCGTCTCCACAGGGCGCGTGCCCTGTACCGGAACGTCTCCAAGCGCAGGACCGCCTGGCTGCTGCTGAAGGACACCGTCAACTCCTGCATCGAGTACCGCATCCTGGGGCTGGCGGCCGAGGCCGCGTTCTTCACCCTGCTGTCGGTGCCGCCGCTGCTGCTGAGCATGATCGGGCTGCTCGGCTACGTCGACGCCTGGACCGGCGCCGACACCATCCAGAGCCTGCAGGACAACCTGCTGAACGCCGCCCGCACGGTCCTGTCCGACCGGGGTGTGCGGGAGATCGCGGAGCCGATCCTGCACGACGTGACCAAGGGCGGCCGGCCCGACGTCATCTCCATCGGCTTCCTGTTCGCCCTGTGGTCCGGCTCCCGCGCGGTGAACGTCTTCATCGACACGATCACCGTCATGTACGGCCTCGACGGCGTCCGGGGCATCGTCAAGACCCGCCTGATGGCCTTCCTGCTGTTCATCGTGGCCCTGCTGATCGGCTCCGTGGCGCTGCCGCTGATGGTGGCCGGGCCGGACGCGGTGGTGCGGATCGTGCCCTGGTCGACGACGGTGGTGCAGGTCCTGTACTGGCCGGTCGTCATCCTGCTGTCCATCGCTTTCCTGACCACGCTGTACCACGTGTCCGTCCCGGTCCGCTCGCCGTGGATCGAGGACGTGCCGGGCGCGCTCGTCGCCCTCGGCATGTGGGTCCTGGGCAGCTTCCTGCTGCGGATCTACCTGACCAGCACGGTGGAGGGCCCCACGATCTACGGTTCCCTCGCCGCGCCCGTGGCCGTCCTGCTGTGGATCGGTGTGTCCGCGTTCGCCGTGCTCGTCGGGGCCGCGGTCAACGCCGCCATCGACCGCGTCTGGCCCGCCGCCGCGACGGCCGCGGCCCGCGAGGCCAACGAACGCCTGCGGCAGGCCCAGGTCGCCGAGTACGTCGCCCGCGCCGCCGCGCGCGGCGAGGCCGACCCCGACATGCCCTCCGAGTTCCCCGAGCGCTGGTCCCGCTTCCTGCCTCCCGAGGACGTCTCGTCCCGGCTGCGCACCCACGCCCGGAGCACCACCCAGGCCAGGAACGGCCAGAACCACACGGAGGGCCGGGAACCGGGGGAGAGGTGACGGTGCTGGACGGGGGACACCGGACGGAGGCGGGGGACGGAGCGGGGGACGCCGGACGGAGCGGGGGACGGAGCGGGGGACGCCGGTCGGAGCGGGGGACCTTCGTCATGCCGTCGAGTCAACTGCCGCGCACGGCACGGAACCATCGCCGAACGGCTCGTTCCCCTACGCCCGCGTCTACGCTGACCCCATGGACGCACTCACCGGGCTGCTGGAGGGTCCCCGGGCCAGGGGCGCGTTCATGATCAGGGCGTGCTTCGACCCGCCCTGGGCGGTGCGGGTGGAGGACGGGGCGCCGCTCACCGTGATGGTCCTGGTCCGCGGTGAGGCCCTGATCCTGCCCGACGGGGGCGAACCGGTCCGGCTGCGCGCCGGGGACGTGGCCATCGCCCGCGGCCCAGACCCGTACACCTGCGCCGACGCCCCCGGCACGGCACCACAGGCGCTCATCCTGCCCGGCCAGGAGTGCCACCGCCCCGACGGGCGGCCCCTGAACGGCTCCATGGACCTCGGCGTGCGCACCTGGGGCGACCGCCCCGACGGTGCCGCGGTGCTGCTGATCGGCACCTACCCCCGGCGCGGCGAGATCGGCGGCCGGCTGCTCGACGCCCTGCCGCCGCTGCTGACCCTCACCCCCGAGGTGTGGGACTGCCCGCTCACGCCCTACCTGTGCCAGGAGATCGCGCGGGACGAGCCGGGCCAGGAGGTCGTCCTGGACCGGCTGCTGGACCTGCTGGTGATCGCCGCGCTGCGGGCCTGGTTCGCCCGGCCCGAGGCGGAGGCCCCCGCCTGGTACCGAGCCCTGGCCGACCCGGTCGTCGGCGGTGTGCTGCGGCTGCTGCAGCACGACCCGGCCCACCCGTGGACGGTCGCCGCGCTCGCCGCCGAGGCGGGGGTGTCCCGCGCCGCCCTGGCCCGCCGCTTCACCGGTCTCGTGGGCGAGCCCCCGATGACGTACCTCACCGGCTGGCGTCTCGCCCTGGCCGCCGACCGGCTCCGCGACAGCGACGACACGCTCGACGCGGTGGCCCGCAGGGTCGGCTACGGCAGTGCGTTCGCCCTGTCGACGGCGTTCAAGCGCCGGTACGGGGTGAGCCCGGCCGAGTACCGGGACCGCCGTGCCGGGTGAACAGCCGCTCCCCGCTCTGGAATGATCAGGTGATCTTCCGGACGGTGAGGTGGGGGACATGGCGGTGGCGGTGCTCCTGGGGGTGCTGGCGCTCGTCGTCGGCGGGTGCGTGTGCGTGGTGTGGGCCGAACGGGGAGGTCCGCGCTGGGTCCGTGTCGTGGCGGCCCTGACGCGCGGCGCGGGCGAGCTGCTGCACAGCTCGGGGAAGGGCAGCCGGTCGGGCGGCGGCCGCAGCTCCGGCGACGACGGCGACTAGGTGTATTGATCACGAGCGTTGTCAACGCTGGCCGGGCTCTCCTGCCGCGCGGACGGCGGCCGGGCTCTCCTGCCGCGCGGACGGCGGTCGGGGCCCTGCCGCGTGGACGGCGGCGCGTAGGATTTCTCCCGTGTACGCCGAGCGCCCCTCCCGGCTCGCCGGTGCCGTGGTGTGGACGAACACCCCGGCCGACGGCGGTGCGGGGCGCGTCCTGCCCGACGGGTGCATGGACCTGCTCTGGCACGACGGGCGGTTGCTGGTCGCCGGTCCTGACACCCGCGCCCACCTCACCGCCGGTGAGCCGGGCGCCTGGGCGGGCGTCCGCTTCTACCCGGGCACCGCGCCCGCGCTCCTCGGCGTGCCCGCGCACGAGCTGCGCGACCGCCGGGTGGCCCTCGCCGAGCTGTGGCCCGCCTCCCGGGCGCGGCGCCTCACGGACCTGGTGAACGCCGCCGCCGACCCGGCGAGCGGTCTGGAGGAGGCGGCGCTGGCCCGCGCGGCCGACACCGGCCCCCCGGACCCGCTGCCGAGGCAGATCGTCGCCGCCCTGGCCACCGGCCGTCCCGTCGCCGCCACCGCCGACCAACTGGGCATCGGCGCCCGCCGGTTGCACCGCCGCTCGCTCGCGGCCTTCGGCTACGGACCCAAGACCCTGGCCCGCATCCTGCGCCTGCGCCGCGCCCTCGCCCTGGCCCGGGACGGCGTGCCGTTCGCCGACACGGCCGCCCGGGCCGGCTACGCCGACCAGGCTCATCTGGCGCGCGACGTGCGGGAGTTCACGGGCATGCCGCTAGGCGAGCTGCTCGCCGGCGCCGGGTAGCGGCGCGTACAGGTCCACACCGTTGCCGTCCGGGTCGAGCACGACGGCGTACCGCTGACCCCAGAAGGCGTCCCAGGGCTTGAGTTCGCCGTGGTACCCGGCACCGGTCAGCTCCTCGAACAGCGTGTCCACCTCGCCGGGAGCGTCACAGCGCAGGGCCAGCGAGGTGCGGCCCCCGCCCGCGGGCGGCCGCCAGGAGGGCAGGAAGGAGCGGACCGTCTCCTCGGTGTCGAGCATCAGGCGCAGTCCGCCCGGCAGTTCGGCCTCGGTGTGCGGCTGGTCGCCGGCGTCCTCCGGGAAGGCGAACCCGAGCCGGCGGTAGAAGGCGACGGAGGCGGCCATGTCGGAGACCACCATGCCGATGGCGTCGAATCGTGCAGTCATGGGCCCACCGTAGGCAGGGCCGGGACGGCCGTCTTGAAGGAAACGGACACCGCCCCGCCGGGCCGGGCCGGGCCGGCCCACCGCCGTGCACGGACGGTCGCGCGTCTTCTAGATTCGGATGCCATGGCTCCCCGACTGCTCGTCCACACCCGCACCACCGACTACCGGCACGACTCCATCCCGGCCGGCGTCGCCGCCCTGCGCGGCCTCGGCGGCTTCGACGTCCACGCCACCGAGGACCCGGCGGCCCTCGAGCAGCCGCTCGACGCCTATGCGGCCGTCGTCTTCCTCTCCACCAGCGGCGAGATCCTCACCCCCGCCGGCCGGCGGACCCTGGCCGCGTACGTCGGGTCCGGCGGTGCCTTCGTGGGCGTGCACGCCGCGGCCTGCACGGAGTACGACTGGCCCTTGTACGGCGAGCTGCTGGGCGCGCGGTTCGCCCGCCACCCCCGCTACCAGCCCGGCAGGGCCCTGGTCGAGGACCACGACCACCCGGCGACCCGGCATCTGCCCGCCGTCTGGGACTTCACCGACGAGTGGTACGACTTCCGCACCAACCCGCGCGGCCGGGTCCATGTCCTGCTCACCGCCGACGAGTCCTCCTACGAGGGCGGCGGCATGGGCGAGGACCATCCCCTGGCCTGGTGCCGCGACCACGCCCGGGGCCGCGTCTTCTACACGGCCCTCGGCCACGCCCCCGAGGCCTACGACGACCCGGCCTTCCGCTCCCACCTCCTGGGCGGCATCACCTGGGCGGCCCGGCTCTAGGCCTGTCTGACGATTCCCTCCTGATCCGGTACGACGCTCTACGCCCGGCACGTCGAGAGCACGCACCTGACACCGCGAGGCCGCCCTCCGGGCGACGGCGGGAATCGTCAGACAGGTCCTGGCGCGGCACGGGCCGGTCCCGGCCGGACCCCGGCGTTCAGGCCCGCGCCGGCCGCGCCGCGCCGTGCCGGCCCGTTCCACCGGACGGGTCGGCAGTTCCGTCCGGGTGCCGTCCGGGTGGTGGCCGTCGATCAGCCGCAGCAGCGAACGCAGGGCCGTCGCGGCCATGTCCGACACCGGCTGACGGACCGTCGTCAGGGCGGGGGACGCCCAGCGGGCCTCGGACAGGTCGTCGAAGCCGACCACGCTCATGTCGGCCGGGGCGCCCAGCCCCCGTTCCGCCGGCGCCCGGTACACACCCAGCACCATCCGGTCCGAGCAGACGGCCGTCGGCGGCTCGGGCAAATCGAGCAGTTCCGGCGTGCGGCGGCGGGCCGCGCGATCGTCGAAACCGGCGTGGCGCACGTGCTCGGGGCGGTGCCGGACCCCGGCCGACGCGAGCGCCGAGCGGTGCCCGGCGACCCGCGCGCCGCTGCACATCGTGCGCCGGTCGCCCGCCATGACCGCGATCCGCTCGTGCCCCGGCGCCAGCAGGTGCTCCGTGGCCGCCGCACCGCCCTGCCGGTCCGCCGCTCCGACCGACCGCGGAACGTCTCGGCCGGCGCCGCGCACGGCGACCTGGACCGTCCGGACAGATAGCGCTCCCTGTCGTAGGTGGGGCGCAGGACGGCGGGAAGACGGCGGGACCCGGGCAACACCTCGTCACCCGGACGGTCCTCCCCCGACCCGGGCGCCGGAATACCGGACGACAATGAGGTGCTCTGATCTTCACAGTGCACAGGAGCGCGGTGAGGAGGCTGGTGGACCTATGACGGCAGTCCGGTCGGACCCCGTGGTGCGAACCCCCGGAGGAGCCCTCCGCGGCCAGTACGAGCGCGGCGTCGCGGTCTTCCGCGGCATCCCGTACGCGGCACCGCCCTTCGGCCCCCGCCGCTTCCGGCCGCCCGTTCCCGCCGCGCCGTGGGTCGGCGTCCGCGACGCCGGCGCCTTCGGCCCCACCGCGCCCAAGCCGCCCTACTCCGACGCCTTCGCCCAGTACCTGTCCGACCCGGAGATCCCCGGCGACGACTGCCTCAACCTCAACGTCTGGACGCCCGACCCCGCCCCCGGGGCACGTCTGCCCGTCCTGGTCTGGCTGCACGGCGGCGCCCTGACCCGGGGCTCCTCCGCGGTACCCGTCTACGACGGCCACGCCTTCGCCCGCGACGGCGTCGTCTGCGTGTCGGTCAACTACCGGCTCGGCGTCGAGGGCTACGGCCTCTTCCCCGACGCGCCCCCCAACCCGGGCCTGCGCGACCAGATCGCCGCCCTGACCTGGGTGCATGACACCATCGAGTCCTTCGGCGGCGACCCCGGCCGCATCACCCTCGCAGGCCAGTCCGCCGGGGCGATCAGCGCCGCCGCCGTCCTCGCCGCCCCGCAGACCCGGGGCCTGGTCCGGCGGGCGATCCTGCAGAGCGGACCTCCCGAGGTGGCCGACCGCGTCAAGGTACGGCGGATGGTGCGCCGGATGGCCGGCAGGCTGAGGATCCCCGCCACCGCCGAGGCGTTCGCCACCGTCGACCGCGACCTGCTGCTGCGCACCCAGGCCGAGGTGGGCCGGCTCAGCAGTCCCGTCGTCGGCGGCCCCGCCTTCGGTCTCGTCGTCGACGGTGACGTCGTCCCGCGCGACCCGCTGGAAGCGCTCGGCGACGGTGCCGCGCCCGGCGTCGAACTGCTCATGGGCTGGACCCGCGACGAGTACCGGCTGTGGCTGGTCCCGGGCGGCCTGCTGGAACGCGTCGACCGTCTCGGCGCGGTCGCCCTCGCCGGTGCCATGGCCCGCTGCCGCTGCGGCGGCGAGGTGCCCCGCGGCTACCGGTCCCTGCACCCCGGCGCCGGAGCGGCGGAGATCGTCGGCCAGCTCGTCACCGACCACCTGCTGCGCATCCCCCTGCACCACCTGGCCGACGCCCGCACGGAACCGTCGTACGTCTACGAGTTCGCCTGGCCCTCGTCGCTGCCCGGGCTCGGCGCCTGCCACTCACTGGAGCTGGGCTTCGTCTTCGACACCGGCGACCTCCCCGAGTCCCGGAGACTGGCGGGTGACGGCGCGCCGCAGGAGCTGGCCGACGCGATGCACGGCGCGTGGGTGCGGTTCGCCGCGCAGGGCGATCCGGGGTGGGAGCGCTGGAACGCCGCACACCCGGTGCGGGTGTTCGGGGACCGCGCCCCGGGCGCGGGCGACCCCCTGGCCTGCACGGCGTACGGCCCGCGCGACCGCGAGATCGCCCTCTGGGCGCTCGACGCCGCCACGCCCCCCGCCGATCCCCCCACCGTGCCGGAGACCACCGAGGTCTCACCCGCCCGCCGTGCCGAACTCCGGTCCGTCATACGGAGGTTGCGCCGGACCGGGGCGCTGCGGCGCAACGGCTGACCCCGTCGCCCCGTCCGTGAGGTGCCTACCGTAGACCGTGGAACTGCGGCGGACCGTCATGCCCAGGCGTTCGTACAGCGGCAGGGCGTCCGCCGCGGAGTGGGTCCACAGGACGCAGCCGCGCCGCCCCCGCCGGTGGAGCGCGCGGAACGTCTCCCGCAGCAGCACGCGTGCGAGGCCGCGGCCCCGGTGGTCCCGCGCGACGGCGACACGGTCGATGCACCCCTCGCCGGTGCCGGGGACGTCCAGCACCAGCACCGCCCCCACCATCCGGTCGCCGGCGAGTGCCACCGTGGACAGGGCAGGCGCGAAGTCCGTGCGCCCCACGGTGAGCCGGGCCCACTCGTCGTACGGTCGGCGCCGCTTCTGCCACGCGCCGAAGGCGTCCTCGGTGAGCCGGTGTGCCGCCCGCTCGTCGCCGGGCCGGAACGGCCGTACGGTGATGCCCGCCGGTGCGTTCGGGACCTCGGGCTCGGTGGGCAGCGCGATCTGCAGCAGCCACTCGGTGACGAAGGGCGCGTACCCGCGGGACCGCAGCAGCCGGGCCGCCGCCGTGTCCGCGTCGGGCAGCGACTGCACCAGGCGGGTGCCGCCGGAGGCACGGGCCCGGGCCTCGGCCCAGGACAGCAGGGCGCTGCCCAGTCCCCGCCCCCGGTGGCCGGGGTGCACGTCGATCACGCTGCGCGCCCCGCCGTGCACCCACCCCCAGCCGGCCGGAGCCCCGGCCGCGTCCCGCACGAGCAGGGCGTCGCGGGCCGGGCCCGGGCCGGGCCGGGTCAGGCCGGCGGTGTCGGCACCGGTGTCGGCGCGCCCGTACAGCGCGCGCTCACAGCCGGCGACCAGCGCGTGGATCGCGTCGAGGTCCCCGGAGGTCACCGGCCGGCCCCGGTAGCCGGCGGGCAGACCCGCGGGCGTCCCCACCGGCGGACCGGCGGGCTGATCGGCGGGCGGACCGGCGGGCGGAAGATCGGGCACGTAGGCATCCTGCGCCGCCGAACCCGCCCTGTCGACCGCGCGCCGATCGCGGTCGTCGGCCTGTCGCGTGCGGTGTGGGCCGTGGTGAGCCCCCCGGCACGCGGCCCCGGCCCGCGCCAAGGCTGTTCAGGCCGGCGCCCCCACCACCCCCGCGATGTCCGCGATCGTCTCCGGGCCCACCCGGCAGCAACCGCCGATCAGACGGGCCCCTGCCTGCTGCCAGGACGTCACCCGGCCCGGGGTGAACGTGGCGTCGCCCGTCCAGGCGCGGGCCCGTGCGTCCCAGGTCTCACCGCTGTTGGGGTAGACGACCACCGGCTTGCCGGTGACCCGGGCGGCGGTCGCGGCGGCGGCCGCCACCTCCTGGGGCGCGCAGCAGTTCACACCCACCGCGATCACCTCCTCCGCGTCCGCGGCGAGCGAGAAGGCCCGCTCCAGCGGCTGCCCGGCCCGGGTGCGCCCGTCCGCGACGGAGTAGGTCAGCCAGGCCGGCACCCCGAGGCCGCGCACCGCCCGCAGCAGGGCCGCCGCCTCGTCCGTGTCCGGCACGGTCTCCAGCGCCAGCACGTCCGGGCCCGCGGCGGCCAGGACCTCCAGGCGCGGGCGGTGGAAACGCTCCAGTTCGCCCACCGTCAGCCCGTACCGCCCCCGGTACTCCGAGCCGTCGGCGAGCATCGCCCCGTAGGGACCGGCCGAGGCCGCCACCCACAGCGGACGGGAGACGCCCGCCCGCCGGGCCGCCTCCCGGGCCGACTCCACGCTGAGCGTCATGAGCGCGGCCGCCCGCTCACGGCCGATCCCGCGACGGGCGAAGCCCTCGAACGTCGCCTGGTAGCTGGAGGTGATGGCCACGTCCGCTCCGGCGCGGAAGTAGGCAAGGTGCGCCTCGGTGACGGCCTCGGGCCGCTCGGCGAGCAGCCGGGCCGACCACAGCTCGTCGCCCAGGTCGTGCCCGGCCGACTCCAGCTGGTTGGACATGCCGCCGTCGAGCACCACCGTCCTGGAGGCGAGGGCGTCGGCGAGGGTGGGGGAGCCGGTCATACGGACGACGGTAGTCCACCTCCCGGGCCGGGACCCGGCCGCTCATGTCCGATGGCCGGACGGCCTCGACCGGGATGTGGGACGCCGCTGTCCCGGTCGGCCGCCGGACGGGCCCTGCCGGTGTTTCCCCATGGGACTGAGGGGACGCGCGGACACGGCGGAGGCGGCGGCATAGCATCGGGGGATGCCCGAGGTCGCTGCCGCACATGCCGAAGTACGTGAGGTCCTGGGAGTCCCCGCGGACCGGGCGGTGTTCGAACCGCTCACCCACCACCCGCGAAACGGCGTCACGGCCGGGGTGTGGCGGGTCACCGGCGGCGAACGGTCGGCCGTGCTGAAGGTGCTGACCCGGACGCGGGAGACGGACGTCGCCTGGTCCGCGTCGAACGACCCCCGGCACCGGGACTTCTGGCGCCGCGAGGACTGGCTCCACCGCTCCGGGTTCGGCCGCCTCTGGCAGCCGCACGGCATCCGGGCGCCGCGCCTGCTGGAGTGGGTCGAACGCCCGGACGGCGACGTCGCGTTGTGGCTGGAGGACGTGCGCGGCGAACCGGCGACGGCCTGGTCCCCGGCAGGCCACGCCGACCACGCCCACCGCCTCGGTGCCGCCCAGGGCGCTGTGGGGGCGGGCCCGGACGCCCCCTGGCTGTCCCAGGGCTTCCTGCGGGACCACACGGCGGACCGGACGGCCGAACAGGCCCTGCTCGACGACGAGTCCTGGCGGCGTCCTCGCGTCCGGGAGCACGTCCCGCCGGGGCTGCGCGAGGACATGGTCCGCCTCCACCACGACCGGGCGTGGTTCCTCACCGTCATGGAGTCGCTCCCCCGCGCGTTCTCCCACCTCGACCACCGGCCGGCGAACCTGGTCCGGGACGGTGCCGGTGCGAGCGTCCTGCTGGACTGGGCCTACGCCGGCGACGGCGCCCTGGGCGAGGATCTCGGCGCCTACCTCCCCGAGTGCGTCCTCGGCCTGTGCCTGCCGGCCGCCGAACTCCCGGGTCTGGCCAAGACGGCGTACGACGCCTACCTGCACGGCCTGCGCGCGAGCGGCTGGCGGGGCGACGAACACCTCGTCCGGCTCGGCGTGTGCGCGTCCGCGGTGAGGTACGGCGGGCTCGCCGCGGCCCTGACGATGCGGGCGGACGCCGCGCCGGTGCGTCACGGCGGTGCGGACGCGGTCGCGGCCGGCCTCCGTCCCCGCGAACTGGGCCTGGTCCTCGCGTACGTGGCGGAACAGGCGGCCGAGGCCCGGATCCTGGCACCGCAACTCGGGTTCCCCCAGGCACCGACCGGCCGCTGAACCACCGGGACGCAACGGAGGGCAGGCCATGGCACGGGTCGCCGAGCTGTCGTACTACCCCGTCAAGGGATGCGCCGGGACGTCAGCGGACGAGGCGGTGCTGACACCCGCCGGACTCGCGCACGACCGCAGCTTCATGGTGGTCGACGAGGAGGGCGTGTACCGGACCCAGCGCCGCGACCCCCGGCTGGCCCTCGTCCGCCCCGCCGTCACGGCCGACGGCGCGTACCTCACCCTGACCGCACCCGGCATCCAGGCCCTCCGCCTGCGGGTGGACACCTCCGGCCCCCGGCGGACGGTCGACCTGTTCGGCACGGTCTACCGGGGCATCGACCAGGGCGCCGAGGCGGCCGGCTGGTTCTCGGACGTGCTCGGCGCCGGGAGCCGCCTGGTGCGGGTGCCGCCCGAGCACGACCGGGTGACCGACGGCCTGACGCCGGGCACCTCCGGCTACGCCGACAGCAGCGCGGTGCACCTGGTCTCCCGCGCCACGCTCCGCCTGCTCGAGGCCGAGCTGACCGCGCGCGGCGCCCGGCCGCTGCCGGTGAACCGCTTCCGCCCCAACCTCGTCGTCGACGGCTGGGACGAGCCCCACGCCGAGGACCGCGCCCGCCGCATCCGCGTCGGAGCGGTGGAACTCGGCTACACCAAACTCGCCATCCGCTGCGCGGTCACCCTGGTCGACCAGCGCACCGGGACGAGAGCCTGGCCGGAACCCCTGCGCACCCTCGCCGGCTACCGGCGGGCCGCCCGGGGCGGCGTGGCCTTCGGCACCAAGTACGCGGTCCTGCGCACCGGCACCCTGTGCGTCGGGGACGAGGTCACCGTCACCGAGTGGGGCCCGTCCGAGCTGTGACGCACCGGCTCGGCACCGAGCCCCGGATCCACGCGGGCCGGCTCCCCGGCCGCTCCGCCGCCGGGCGGCCGTCCCGGTTCGTCACGTCGGAAGCGTTGACCTGCTCGGGTCACGCCCTTACCTTTCCAGCGTTCGGAATGACAGATGGCGTTCGAGATATCAGACATGCCCCACGCGTCGGACGCCCTGTCACACGACCGTCCGCGCGTCCCCCCAGTGAGAGGCAGACCCCGCATGAGCCGCGACCGCGACCACGCTCTGCCCGGATTCGCCAGCCGCAGAAACCTGTTGCTGGGCGCCGCAGCCGCCGGCGCCCTGGCCGCCGTCCCCGCCCTGCCCGGAACCGCCGCGGCCGCCCCGGCCGCACGGCCGAAGCCCGCACCCTTCGTCAACCCCCTGGTCCGCAACCGCGCCGATCCGCACATCCACCGCCACACGGACGGCTCCTACTACTTCACCGCCACCGTGCCCGAGTACGACCGGATCGTCCTGCGCCGCTCCCGCACCCTGGCCGGCCTGGGCACCGCCGCCGAGTCCGTCCTGTGGCGCGCCCACCCCACCGGTCCCATGGGCGCGCACATCTGGGCACCCGAACTGCACCGCATCGGCGGCAAGTGGTACATTTACTTCGCCTCCGCCCCCGCCGAGGACGTGTGGGCCATCCGCATCTGGGTGCTGGAGAACGCCCACCCCGACCCCTTCCGGGGCACCTGGGTGGAGAAGGGACAGCTGAAGACGGCCTGGGAGACGTTCTCCCTGGACGCCACCACCTTCACCCACCGGGGCCGGCGCTACCTGGCCTGGGCCCAGCACGAGCCCGGGACGGACAGCAACACCGGCCTCTTCCTGTCGGAGATGGCCGACCCCTGGACGCTCACGGGCCCGCAGGTGCGGCTGTCCACCCCCGAGTACGACTGGGAGTGCATCGGCTTCAAGGTCAACGAGGGCCCCTACGTCCTGCAGCGCAACGGCCGCCTGTTCCTGACCTATTCGGCCAGCGCCACCGACGCCAACTACTGCGTGGGCCTGCTGACCGCCGACGCCCGCGCCGACCTCCTCGACCCCGCCGGCTGGTCCAAGTCACCCGTCCCGGTCTTCACCAGCAACGACACGACCAGGCAGTACGGCCCCGGTCACAACTGCTTCACGATCGCCGAGGACGGCCGCACCGACGTCCTCGTCTACCACGCCCGGCAGTACAAGGAGATCGACGGCGACCCGCTGAACGACCCCAACCGCCACACCCGCGTCCAGAGGCTCGGCTGGAAGGCGGACGGCACGCCCGACTTCGGCATCCCCGTGGCCGACACGGCCACGGCCGGCGGCCGACCATGAGAGGCGCGTAACGCCGCCCTGCCCGCCCTGAGCCGCGGTCGTCACCCACCCGTGCGACCGTGACGCCGACCAGGACCGGTGGCGCCGCAGTCGGGCTTGTGCCAGCGCCGACTCCCGTGGCCGCGGGGAGAGTACGTCCCGGCGGCGGGGGAACCCGGGCCGGTGGAAGAGCCCCTGGGGCGCCCCGACCGGAACCGGGGCGCCCCAGGCCCGTCCCGGCCCGCCGCCGTCGCACCACCGCCCCTTCCGCGCGAAAGAGCCACCGATGCGGCTGCCGCCCGCCGGCTGGAGCGCGGGCGAGGGAGCCCGCGCGGAACCGCTCCCGGCCGCCGGGCTCGACGAGGACCTCACGGGCGTCACCGGCCCGGGACGCGCCCCCTGTGTGTCGCCCTGGCCCGCCTCACCGCCGAGCCCGGTCCCGCACCGCTGGAGCGGGCCGTCACGGTGAACGTCCACTCCGGCGGCGGACTGACGGTCCGCTGGAGCGGCGGCCCGGCGGCGCGGGTCCGGTTCGACGAGGACGGCGTGCGGGTCGGCTGAGGTCCGGGCCTCAGCCACGGGGCCAGTTGCCGAGCAGGACGTGCAAGGCGTCGATCGCCCGGTCCCAGGAGGTCTGGACGTCCCGGGGCGCACCGAAGGCGCCGGTGGACTCCAGGGCGCAGTAGCCGTGGAAGGTGCTGCGCAGCAGGCGTACGGCGTCGGTGAGGTCGGGCTCCTGAAGGCCGTAGGCGCGGAGCATGCCGTAGGTGACGTCGGCCGTGCGGCGCATCGCGGGGGAGCCGGCGAGGAGTGCGGGGTCGAGGGTGATCTGGGTGGCCGCGTAGCGGCCGGGATGCCGCAGGGCGTACTCGCGGTAGGCGGCGGCGAAGGCGCCGAGGGTGTCCCGGCCGGGCTCGCGCCCCTCGACCGCCGCCGCGATGCGGTCGATCATCTCGCCGCCGGCCAGGAGCGCCACGCGGGTGCGCAGATCCGCGAGGCTGCGTACGTGGGTGTACAGGCTCGCGTCCTTCACACCGAAGCGGCGGGCCAGCGCGGAGAGGGTGACGTTCTCCAGGCCCGCCTCGTCGGCGAGGTCGGCTGCGGCCGCGACGAGGCGGTCGGGGGTGAGGCCGGCTCTGGGCATGGGGGTGTCGGGATGACCTCTCGGGGCGGGCCGGGCGGCTGCGGACGCAGCCGGGGGACGAGCGTAGTACGCGTCCCCCGGCCGGCGCGCTCAGCGGACGGGCGCGGACACCACCCCGCGCAGCACACCTTGCGGCGTGCCGGTACGGGATGCGGGCGAGGCCGTATCCGGAGAGCGAGCAGGTCAGCAGGATGCCGGCGGTGTGCAGGACGGCGACGACCGCCGAGTTCCACAGGGACCGGGCGAAGTCGACCGTGACGTCGTCGAAGGGTTCGGTGACGTTGTCCCGCCGGACTGCGGTGGGGAACCACTTCCCGTCCTCCCCGGTGATCGGGACGAGGAACAGGACGGCCGCGACGCCGGTCGCGATGTACCGGCCGGTGCTGCCCATGACGCCGCCGCGGCGGGCCCCGGCCGGCTGCGAAGCAGATGAGCGGGGTCGGTACGGCCGCGCCCGCGCTGCCCACGCCGTGTTTCTGGTTCTCGCCGAGGGCCGTCTTGTACGGCTCGACCAGCGGTGGCCGGCCCCAGGTGGCCTGGGGCAGCAGGTGGCAGAACTCGTCGGGCCGGAGTGCCGCGGCGTCGCTAGGGCGCCGGAAGGGTGGCGCGGCTGCGGGGCGGAGTGACGCGCTTGCCGTTCCTCTGCCCCACGGTCTCCAGCGTCCCTTCGAGCGCGAACGTCGCCGCGCCCAGGCACACCGAGTCCGTGGGGATGGGGGAGAGGACGATCTCGGTGGACGCCAGCGGCCGCGGCAGGGCGTGCCGGGTCACGGCCTCGCGCACCGCGTGCAGGAGCGGTTCGCCCAGGGTGCGGGCGACCCAGCCGCTCAGCACGACGACCTCCGGATCGAACAGGTTCACCAGGTCGGCGACGCCCGCTCCCAGGTAGCGGGCGGTCTCCCGGACGGCCCGGCGCGCCACCGGGTCGCCCGCGGCGATCCCGCGGGCCAGCGCGTCGATGGTCGCCGTCTGGTCCTCGGGGTGCAGCAGCGCGCTGTCCGGCGCGACCTCGCGGAGATTGAGCATGATGCCCCGGGCGCCCACGTACGCCTCGACGCAGCCGTGGTTGCCGCACCGGCACAGGCGCCCGTCCAGCACCATCGTGGTGTGGCCCCATTCCCCGGCGCTGTTGCTCACGCCCCGGTGCAGCCCGCCGCCCAGGACGAGTCCGGCGCCCACGCCGGTGCCCAGGTTGACCACCACGGCGTTCCCGCGCCCGCGCGCGGCCCCGAACCACAGCTCGGCCACCGCGCCGGCCCGCAGCGGGTTGTCCAGGTACAGCGGGTACGCGAGACGGTCGGCGAGCAGGCCGAGCAGCGGTACGTCGTGCCAGTCCCAGTCGGGTGCGTACTCGGAGACGCCGGTGGCCCGGTCCACCTGCCCCGGGACGCTCACCCCCACCCCGAGCACCCGGGCGCCCTCCACCCCGGCCCGGGCGACCACCGAGGCGACGGCGGTGGCCACACGGCCGGCCACCTGCTCGGGCAGGCTCTCGCCGGGCCGCACGTCCTGCTCGGCGCGGGCCAGCACGTTCAGCCCCAGGTCGAACAGCTCGACGTGGACGTACGTCTCGGCGATGTCGACGCCGATCAGCGCACCGCCCGAGGTGTTGACCGCGACCAGGCCCCGGGGGCGGCCACCCGCCGAGTCCTCGAAACCCACCTCGGTGATCATGCGGAGGTCGAGCAGCTCGCCGACGAGCGTGGCGACCGTGGCCAGGCTGAGTCCGGTGGAGGCGGCCAACTCCTGGCGGGAGGTGGGCGACTCGGCGATGATCTGGCGCAGCACCTCGTAGCGGTTCGCGGTGCGGATGTCGCGTGATGTGCGCTTCACCGGGTTGCCCCACCCCTTCCAGGCCGACCGGGCGGGTCAGGGTCGGCACCGGCGCGGCGCAAGGCTATGGGGGCGCGACGATGTGCGACAAGGGGTTCGGAAAGGGGCTTGACGAAGTCGGTGCGGAGGTCACGAGGGTGCCGCGGTCAGGTCGCCGACGCGCCGGGCCGGGTCCCCCGTCCCCAGGGTGCCGCCGGTGGGCCGGGCGATCCGCGGCAGGGGGGCGGTCCGCTGCGGGCCCCGCTCCGGGCCGGTGAACAGGGGGCGGGTGCCCGTGAGGGCGAGCAGCCGCTCGACCGCGGGGCCGGCGGCGGTGACGACGACCGTCCTGCCCTGTGCCCGGGCCCGCTCGCGCAGGTCCTGCAACACGTACAGCCCGGCGCAGTCGATGAACCCGACGCCGTCCAGGCGCAGGTCGATGCCGCTGCCCGCCAGGGCGAGCACGTCGTACAGCTCGGGCAGGAGCCGGTGGGCCCCCAGGTCCAGCTCGCCGCGCAGGGTCGCCGTCGTCCGGTCGCCGGCCGCGGTGACGTCGAGCTCCGCCAGGCAGGCCGGGAGGGCCACCCGCGCACCGGCGCCCGCCGCCTCCACGGCGGCCGGCCGGGTGCGGAACCCCGCGGCGTTCGCAGGCTCCGGCATGGCCTCGTTCTCCCTCCGCTCGCCTCGGCTCCGCTCACAGGGTGCCCCTCCGGTACACGTACGTCAACCAATACATGAAACGGAGTGCGTGTTTTTGAGTGCATGAATGTTCGGTCGCTAGAGTTGAGGCATGGATGGAGTGCCCGAGCCACACACCGGATGGACGTTCCTCACCAACCACGCGCGTGTGCTGGCGGCGATCGCCGACAACCACAGCGCCCGCATCCGGGACATAGCGGCCCACTGCCGGCTCACCGAGCGGGCCGTGCAGAAGATCATCGCCGACCTGGAGCAGGACGGTTACCTCTCCCACACCCGGGAGGGGCGCACCAACACCTACCGGATCGACCCCGGCAAGGTGCTGCGCCACCCGGCCGAGGCCGGACTGGGCGTGACCGTGGCCTCGCTGCTGTCCCTGCTGGTCCAGGACGAGGCCGGCCGGACCCCCGCCGCCGGGGAGCGCCCGCACGCCACCGCCTGAGTCTCAGTCCCCGGCGAGCACCTCCCGCACGAAGGCGTTGGCGAAGGTCCCCCGGGGGTCCAGCTCGCGGGCCAGGGCGCGGAAGTCGGCCATCCGCGGGTACAGCCCGCCCAGGACGGACGCGGCAACGGTGAACACCTTCCCCCAGTGCGGCCGCGCCCCGAAGGGGGCCAGCGCCTCCTCCACGCGCCGCACGACCGGCAGCACCGCCGGGGTGTCCGCGACCCAGGTGAAGTGGACCGCGACCGTGTCCCGCCCGTGGGAGGGGCTCAGCCACTGGTCGTCGCCGGCGACCGTGCGCACCTCGCAGGTCTGCAGCACCGGGGCGACGGCCTCACGGATCGCGTCGAGCGCGTGCAGCATCTCGACGGCGTGCCCGCGCGGCATGAGGTACTCCGACTGCAGTTCCGTCCCGCTGCTCGGGGTGAACTCGGCGCGGAAGTGCGGCAGTCGCTGGTGCCACGGCCCCGGCGTGCCGAACTGCTCGGTGCAGTTGACCGCGGGCATGCCCGGCACCGGGTGCATCTTCTCGGCGGCCGGAACGGCCCAGGGGAAGGCGGGCAGCGGCTGGTCGGTGCGCCGCTTGAGCCACACCTGGCGAAAGCCCGGTTCCCGCCAGTCGGTGAAGAGGCTGACGCTGTGGCCCGTCGCCATGACCGTCTCGAAGGTGCCCGCGTCCATGCCCCGGAAGGGCAGTTCGGTGAACACGTGCTGCTCCACCTCGTAGGCCGGCTCCAGGTCCAGGGTGAGCGCCGTGACGACCCCGAGCGCGCCCAGCGAGGTGACGGCCCCGCCGAAGCGCTCCTCGTCCCGGCCTATGGTCACCACCGAGCCGTCGGCCGTGACCAGCTCCACCTCGCGCACGGGCGCCGAGAGCGGGCCGTTCAGCACGCCCGAGCCGTGGGTCCCGGTGGCGACCGACCCGGCCACCGAGATGTGCGGCAGGGACGCCATGTTGGGCAGCGCGAGTCCGTGTCCGTGCACCCGGCGGGCCAGTTCGGCGTAGCGCACACCGCCGCCGACGCGAACCGTGCGGGCCGCGGTGTCGACCTCCACCTCCGGCGGCAGGGCGGCGAGCGACAGCAGGACGCCTTCGGTGCCCGGCTCGGCGATCCGGTTGAACGAGTGGCCGCTGCCCAGCACCCGCACCCGGTCGCTGTCCGCCACCAGCGCGCGCAGCGCGGCGAGCGAGCGCGGCCGGTGCAGCTCCTTGGCCGCGTAGGTGATGTTGCCCGCCCAGTTGGTCACGGTCTCGTTCATCGCGTCGTCCTTCCCCGAGGCAGCCGGGGGCCGGGAAGCCCCCGCCGGAACCTACCCCGGCGGATCCGATTGCCGCCGCCCCCGGCCGGCCCTACCGTGGTCACCTCGCAGGAAGCGGTTTCCGCGCTCGCGGGCCGCCGCGGAGGCGATGTCCCCGACCCGGAAGGCCGGCCCCTTGCACCAGCGCGCCCAGGCACTGTTCGCCATGACGCCGGAGAACGTGCCGCTGCTCTTCCCGCCCGAGGTACTGGCGCGGCTGCGCACATCCGTCGACATCGACCCGGCCCTGGTGGCACGGGACTTCACGGGTGACCGGGTGCGCGAGGTGCTGGCGCGGACCGAGATCCTGGTGACCGGCTGGGGCTGCCCCCCGCTCGACGAGACGGTCCTCGCCGCGGCCCCCCGGCTGCGCGCGGTGCTGCACGCGGCCGGCTCCGTGAAGTCCCTCGTCACCCCGGGCCTGCGCGAGCGCGGCATCACCGTCACCACGGCCGCCGCCGCCAACGCGCTGCCCGTCGCCGAGTACACCCTGGCGATGATCCTGCTCGCCGGGAAGGACGTCTTCGCCGCCCGCGAGCGGCTGCGGACGACCCGTCCCTCCGCGGGCCGGGGCGTCGTGCCCGGCATCGGCAACCACGGCCGCCGCGTCGGTGTCGTCGGCGCCTCCCGCATCGGCCGCCGCCTCCTGGAACTGCTGCGCCCCTTCGACCTGCGCCCCGCTCTGTCCGACCCGTACGTCGGCGAGAAGGAGGCCGCCGCGCTCGGCGTACCCCTGCTGCCGCTGGACGAGCTGCTGCGCACCTCCGGCATCGTCACCGTCCACGCCCCGGCCACTCCCGAGACCCACCGCATGATCGGCCGCCGCGAACTGGCCCTGATGCCCGACGGGGGCGTCCTGATCAACACCGCCCGGGGTGCGCTGGTCGACCACGACGCCCTGGTGGCGGAGCTGCGCGCCGGACGACTGAGCGCGATCCTCGACGTCACCGACCCCGAGCCGCTCCCCGCCGGCTCACCCCTGTACGACCTGCCCGGCGCCTTCGTCACCCCGCACCTCGCCGGCTCCCAGGGCAACGAGCTGGCCCGGCTCGGCCGGACGGTCGCCGAGGAGGCGCAGCGGCTGGCGGCGGGGGAGGAGCCGGCGTACGCCGTCGACTGGGCGACACTGGGACGCGAAGCCTGACGAAGTCCGTACAGAACCGGACGAACAGGGCATCCCTCCCGGCTCGGGGGGACCCGGTACGGGGCCCGCACACCCATGGGCATACCGTGAGGAGTCGTACGTCCGCACCGGGAGGAGAAACGGGATGGGCAGCCGAACCGCGCTGGTCGAGGATCTGATGGAGCGGTTCCCGCACGTACCGCGGGAGGCCGTCTTCAAGGAGGACCTGCTCCGCGGCGGCGTCGCCTTCGACCCGTCCGCGCTCAGCGACAACGAGGACGGCGAGGTCAAGCCGAAGTCGTACTTCATCTTCTCCTTCGACCACGGCACCCTGCCCGAGCTGGGCGAGGCCGCGCTGCGCCGCCCGCCCGAGGAGATCATCCTCACCGGCGGCCCGTACGACCTGCGCCGCACGGTCGTCTCGGTGCGGGTGAACCCCGCCTCGCCCTACCGCGTCGCCGCGAACGAGGACGGCGTGCTCGGCCTCTACCTCGACGGCAGGCGCATCTCCGACGTCGGGGTGCCGCCGATGCCCGAGTACTACCGGCACACCCTCGCCAGCGGGAAGTCGGTCATGGAGGTCGCCCCGACCATCCAGTGGGGCTACCTGATCTACCTCACGGTCTTCCGGGTCTGCCAGTACTTCGGCGCCAAGGAGGAGTGCCAGTACTGCGACATCAACCACAACTGGCGCCAGCACAAGGCCGCCGGCCGCCCCTACACCGGCGTCAAGGACGTGGAGGAGGTGCTGGAGGCCCTGGAGATCATCGACCGCTACGACACGGCGAAGGCCTCCACCGCCTACACCCTCACCGGCGGCGCCATCACCAAGACGGTCTCCGGCCGCGACGAGGCCGACTTCTACGGCCACTACGCCAAGGCCATCGAGGAGCGCTTCCCCGGCCGCTGGATCGGCAAGGTCGTGGCCCAGGCGCTGCCGCGCGACGACGTGCAGCGCTTCAAGGACTACGGCGTGCAGATCTACCACCCCAACTACGAGGTGTGGGACGAGTACCTGTTCAAGATGTACTGCCCCGGCAAGGAGCGCTACGTCGGCCGCGACGAGTGGCACAAGCGCATCCTGGACTCGGCGGAGATCTTCGGCGCGCGCAACGTCATCCCCAACTTCGTGGCGGGCGTGGAGATGGCCGAGCCCTTCGGCTTCAAGACCGTCGACGAGGCCATCGCCTCCACCACCGAGGGTCTGCGCTTCTTCATGTCGCACGGCATCACGCCCCGCTTCACCACCTGGTGCCCCGAGCCCACGACCCCCCTCGGCAAGGCCAACCCGCAGGGCGCGCCGCTGGAGTACCACATCCGGCTGCTCCAGGCGTACCGGCAGACCATGGAGGACTTCGGGCTCTCCTCGCCCCCCGGTTACGGCCCGCCCGGCGCCGGCAACGCCGTCTTCTCCGTCAGCTCCTTCATGGACAGCCTCCCGGCGGACGAACCCACCGCCGTTTCATAACACTTCGATGACACCGCCCCTCCGGACGGTGCGGCGGTGAGTCGACAGGGCGGACGCGCACGTACGGCACTCGGAGACGGGGCCGTGGGGCGCGGCCGCCCTGTTCTGACATCTGAACAGGGCGCTTGTCAGTTGTGCGGGAAGCGTGAAAAGCTCGGCCCCTGCCGCGAGGTTCCCCCCAACTCCTTTGCCGATGTGGTGAGTTGATCTCGCTTGTGGATGCAGGAGACACATGCCCGACCTGCCGACCCCTCAGGACGCCACCGAGGCCGCGCTGTTCTCCGAGTGCTGGGACGCGGTCCTCGCCTACGCCGACCTGTGCACGTCCGGCTCCACCGCCGCCGCACAGCTCGCCCGGGAGGCGTTCGCGCTCGGCATCCGCGAAGCCCGTGATGCCGAAGCCGGCCCCGCCCGCGGCACCGGCCGCCGCCCCGCCCGGCTGCCCCGCATCCCCCTGCTGCTGACCGCCGTCCGCACCACCGCGGCGGCCTGGGAGGACGCCGGGCAGGGCCACAAGCTCGACCCCGACCTGCGGCTGTGGCTCAACTCGGACAAGGCCGCCCGCTACACCGGACCGCCCCTGCGGCGCCCGCTCGCCCTGCGCGGACTGCGCGACCTGCAGCAGGCGGACGCCGAACTGCTGTGGCTCGCCGAGGTGGAGGCGATCCCGCTGCCCACGGCCGCCCGCCGCCTCGGCCTCGACCCGGCCTCCGCCGCCGAGGAACTTCAGCAGGTGCGCACCCTGTTCCGGGACCGCTGCCACCGCAACCACCTCGACACCCCGATGGACGCCCGGTGCCGCAGCTACGCCCGGCTGCTGGACGCCGTCACCCGCTCCGCCACCGCCGACGCCCCCGGCGACCTCTCCCGGCACCTCGCCACCTGCGTGGAGTGCGCCGAGGCAGCCGCCTGCCTGCGCCTGCACGGCGGCGGACTGCCCGGGGCACTGGCCGGCGGGGTGATCGGCTGGGGCGGCCTCGCCTACCTGGAGCGCCGCCGCCGCGCCGCCGAGGTCCGGCTCGGAGCCGGCCGCCCGGGCCCGCCCGACACGGACCCGCGGGACGGGGCGCAGAAGGCGCGGACCGCGCGCAACGGGCTGCTCGTCGCCGCCGTCCTGGTCTCCGCCCTCGCGCTCGGTGTGACGCTGATGCCGTTCGGCGGCTCCGGCGACGACCTCACCGCCCGCGGTGACGGCGGCCGCGAGCCGGTGGCCGACCCCCGCCCGTCCCTGCCGTCCGCCCCCTCGCCGTCGCCCTCGACCTCCCAGCCCTCCGGCAGGGCCGGCGAGGGCACGCGGGGGCCGGACACCCCCCGCTCCTCGCAGGGCGAGAACCGGCACACCGGGCCGCAGGGCACCGCCTCTCCCACCGAGCGCGACGAGCCCCGCCCCGAGCGGAGCCGGCCCCCCGCCTGCCGGGTGGAGTACGACCTGGTCAACCAGTGGCCCGACGGCTTCCAGGCCACCGTCACCGTCACCAGCGCCCGGCCCCTGGACACCTGGCGCGTGTCCTGGTCCTTCCGGGACGGCCAGCAGGTCGGCCAGATGTGGGACGCCGCCGTCTCCCAGGACGGCCCCCGCGTCACCGCCGCCGCCGACTACAACAAGTCCGTCCCCGCGGGCGGCGACCTGAGCTTCGGCTTCCTCGCCTCCTGGCACGGTACGAACTCCCCGCCGTACGGCTTCACGCTGAACGGTCGCGCCTGCGCGAAAAGCGGTTGACGGGGCCGGTCCGTCACGGGATACGGTGACGCCGGTCGCTGCCGCAGGAGCACGACCGATCGAGGAACGAGGAGGTGTCGACCGATGGCTGTCATTGCGATGAGCGCTGCCCGCATCCAGTTCGTCACGTCCACCTCCACGGCCACCGGCTGATCCGACCGAGCGTCGCGCCGGGGCCGGCCTCGAAAGGGTCACCCTTGACTTCCAGCTCCACCTCCAGCGTTTCCTCCGCGCTCGCTCCCTACGGCTGGGACGACGCCTGGGCGGACGCGTTCGCCCCCCACGCCGCCGAAGGGCTGCTGCCCGGACGCGTGATCCGGGTCGACCGCGGGCAGTGCGACGTCGTCACCGCCGGCGGCGTGCTGCGCGCCGACACCGCGTTCGTCACCCCGCACGACCCGCTGCGCGTCGTCTGCACCGGTGACTGGGTCGCCGTCGAGCCCGGCGGCAACCCGCGCTACGTCCGCACCTGCCTGGAGCGGCGCACCGCGTTCGTCCGCTCCACCTCCTCCAAGCGGTCCGAGGGACAGGTCCTCGCGGCCAACGTCGACCACGCCGTCGTCGCCGTGTCCCTCGCGGTCGAGCTCGACCTCGGCCGCATCGAACGGTTCCTCGCACTGGCCTGGGAATCGGGCGCGCAGCCCGTCGTCGTCCTCACCAAGGCCGACCTCGTGCCCGACCCCGTCACGCTGTCCCACCTCGTGCAGGACGTCGAGACCAGCGCGCCCGGCGTGCCCGTGGTGCCCGTCAGCGCCCTGGACGGAGACGGACTCGACGTGGTCGCCGCCCTGGTCGGGAGCGGCACGTCCGTGCTGCTCGGCCAGTCCGGCGCGGGCAAGTCCACCCTCGCCAACGCCCTGCTCGGCGCCGACGTCATGGCCGTCCAGGCCACCCGGGACGTCGACGGCAAGGGCCGGCACACCACCACGACCCGCAACCTGCTCGTCATGCCCGGCGGTGGCGTCCTCATCGACACCCCCGGCCTGCGGGGCGTCGGCCTCTGGGACGCCGGGACCGGTGTGGGGCAGGTGTTCTCCGAGATCGAGGACCTGGCCCAGCGGTGCCGTTTCCACGACTGCGCCCACGAGGCGGAGCCGGGCTGCGCGGTGCTGGCCGCCGTGGAGGACGGCGACCTGCCCGAACGGCGCCTGCACAGCTACCGCAAGCTGCTGCGGGAGAACCAGCGCATCGTCGCCAAGACCGACGCCCGGCTGCGGGCCGAGATCCGCAAGGACTGGAAGCGGAAGGGGGCGATGGGCAAGGCGGCCATGGAGGCCAAGCGCGGCCCCCACTGGCGCGGCTGACCCCCCACCCGCCACCTCAGGCCCTGCACCTCCGGCCCGCCGCGCCACCGGCCCGGCGGGCCGCCCGCCGTCCGGCGGCCGGGTGACGCGCCTGGCCCGCCGGCGGCCGATGCCCTGTCCGATTCCCGCCAGCGGCCGGTCGGCCGACGGCGGAGACTGGACGGGTGAGCGAGCAGAGAACGGACGAGGACACCAGGTACGAGGCCGTGCGCAGCCGTGACGCGCGGTTCGACGGCGTGTTCTTCTTCGCCGTGGAGACGACCGGCATCTACTGCCGGCCGAGCTGCCCGGCGGTGACCCCGAAGCGGGCCAACGTACGGTTCTTCGCCACGGCCGCCGCCGCGCAGGGCTCCGGCTTCCGGGCCTGCCGGCGGTGCCGCCCGGACGCCGTGCCCGGCTCCGCCGAATGGAACGTGCGCGCGGACGTCGTGGCCCGGGCCGTGCGGCTCATCGCCGACGGCGTGGTCGACCGGGAGGGCGTCACCGGACTCGCCGCACGCCTCGGCTACAGCGCACGGCAGGTGCAGCGCCAGCTCACCGCCGAACTCGGCGCCGGCCCGGTCGCCCTCGCCCGGGCCCAGCGGGCGCACACCGCGCGCGTTCTGGTGCAGACGACCGGACTGCCGATCACCGAGATCGCCTTCGCCGCGGGCTTCTCCAGCGTGCGCCAGTTCAACGACACGATCCGGGCCGTGTACGCCGCGTCCCCGAGCGAGCTGCGCGCCGCGGCGCCCCGCGGCGGCCACGGCCGGGGCCCGGCCGGCCCGGACGCAGGCATCCCGCTCCGTCTCGCCCACCGCGGCCCGTACCAGTCCGGCCCCGTCTTCGACCTGCTGCAGCGCGAGGCCGTGGCCGGCGTCGAGGAGATCAGCGGCCCGCCCGGCACCCGCACGTACCGGCGCACCCTCCGGCTGCCGTACGGAACCGGCATCGTGGCCGTCGCCGAAGGCACCGGCACCGCCCGGACCGCGTCCGGCGCCGCCCACCCCGGCGGCTGGCTCGACGCCCGGCTGCACCTCAGCGACCTGCGCGACCTGACCACCGCCGTCCAGCGGCTGCGGCGGCTGTTCGACCTGGACGCCGACCCCTACGCCGTCGACGGCCGCCTCGGCACCGACCCGCGGCTCGCCCCCCTGGTCGCCGCCCGCCCCGGCCTGCGCTCCCCGGGCGCCGCCGACCCCGAGGAACTCGCGGTGCGCGCCTTGGTGGGACACGCGGAGGCCGAGCGGCTGGTACGCCGGTACGGCAAGGCCCTCGACGCCCCCTGCGGGAGCCTCACCCACCTCTTTCCCGAACCCGCCGTCCTCGCCGGGGCCGAACCCGGCGGCGCCCTCGGCGCGCTCACCGCGGCCCTCGCCGACCACGCCGTACGCCTCGACCCGGGCGCCGACCGGGAGGCCGCGCAGGACGCCCTGCGGGCCGTGCCCGGACTGGACGCCCGTACCCTCGCCGAGATCCGCGCCCGCGCCCTCGGCGATCCGGACGCCGCCCCGCCCGGGCTCGACGTCCCCGACGCCTGGCGTCCCTGGCGCTCGTACGCCCTGAACCACCTGCGCGCAGCAGGGGAGTGGGAGATCCGATGAACCCCCAGACCTACTGGACCAGCGTGGCGAGCCCGCTCGGGCCGCTGCTGCTGACCGCCGCCCCTTCCGGCGAGCTGACCTCGGTGTCCGTGCCCGGGCAGAAGGGCGGCCGGGAGGTGCGCGACGACTGGCGGCGCGACACCGGGCCCTTCCGCGAGGCCGAGGAGCAGCTCGCGGCCTACTTCGCCGGTGACCTGAAGGAGTTCTGCCTGGCGTGGCGCACCGAGGGCTCGGCCTTCCGGGAGAAGGTCTGGGCGGCACTCGACGGCATCCCCTACGGCACGACCGTCACCTACGGGGAGATCGCCGCGCGCATCGGGGCGCCCCGGGCGGCGGTCCGGGCCGTGGGCGGGGCGATCGGCGCCAACCCGCTGCTGGTCGTGCGGCCCTGCCACCGGGTGGTCGGGGCGGGCGGCGCGCTCACCGGGTACGCGGGCGGCCTGGACCGCAAGGTGCGGCTGCTGACGCACGAGGGGGTCCTCGAAGCCTGACCGGCCTTCTCGGAGCCTGACCGGCCTTCTCGAAGCCTGACCGGACTCCTCGGCGGCGGGCCGGTCAGCCCCAGATCACCGCGCCCGCCCAGGCCGCCGCGATGAGCTGGCAGGTGAACAGTTCGACCAGGATGCCGGAGCCGCCCGAGCGCAGCACCGTGCGCAGGGCGGCGACCGCGTCGGCGTGCCGCCCCAGCCGCATTCTCTCGAAGAGGTAGATCCCGCCTAGGAAGCCGGGGATCGCGCCCAGGACCGGGACCAGGACGAAACCGAGGAGGGAGCCGGTGCCGGCGTACGTCAGCATGCGGCGGGTGGTGCCGCCGGGACGCAGACGGCGGGGCGGCAGCGCCCAGCGCACCGCCTGGGAGAGCAGGAGCAGGACCGTCGCCCCGACCAGGACCCACCAGGCGACGGGGTGCGGGTCCCTGAGCGCCCACCACAGGACCGCGGCCCACACCAGCCACGACCCGGGCATGGCGGGCAGCAGCACACCGTACAGACCGAGCAGGATGACCAGCCCGACCAGCAGGAGGTCCCACACTCCCATCTGACCAGACTGCCGGAAGCCGGGAGGAGGCGCAGGTCAGCAGCGTGACGGGGGGCCACCTCCGCAGGTCGGCGGGCCGGGCGGCCCCCATGCGCTTGATCGCACGGCCGTTCCACTGATCACCCGAGGTGCCGGTCACGGAGGGGCGGCGGGCCGGTTTTTTCCACAAGCCCCGTTTTCATCCGGCTCGCGCGGTGGACAATCGGGGGCATGAGCCAGCAGGGGGGAAGGCCCACCGGTCACGAGGACGACTGGTGGAGGCAGTTGTACGAGGACTCCACCGACGACACGGGCCCGGCACCGGGCCCGGATTCGCTGGACGACCGCTTCGCCTCGGCGGCGGGGACGGTGACCGGACGGCCCGTCGTACCGTCGCCCCGGGCCGGCGCCGACGACCTGCCGGCCCCGCCGCGCGCCCCCTGGGAGCCACCGCCGTCCCGCCCACCGGGCCCGGTCACCTTCCCGACGGCCGGCCGGCCGTCGGGCTCCGCCGGACAGCGGCCGGAGGACGAGGGGCGATCGGTCGAGCGGCCACCGGCCGAGCGGCGATCCGCTGAACCGCGAACGACTGAGCAGCCGCCGGGTGATGGGCGACGGACCGGATGGTCAACGGCTGAGCGGCCGCCGGGGGACCAGCCGACTTCGGCGGGCAGCCCGGCCCCCACCGCCCCCACCGCCCCCGCCACCCCGGCATCGGCCGCCGGCCCGGACCCCGCCGTACCCGCCCCCACCGCCCCCGCCACCCCGGCATCGGCCGCCGGCCCGGACCCCGCCGTACCCGCCACCCCGGCACCCGCCACCCCGGCATCGGCCGCCGGCCCGGACCCCGCCGTACCCGCCACCCCGGCACCCGCAGCCCCGGCATCGGCCGCCAGCCCGGAGCATCCCGCTGCGGCCCCGCCCCCCGCGCCCGAGATGCCCCCGGCCCCACCGCCTCCTGCGGCACCGCCGGCCTGGCCCGGCGGGCCCGGCCGGACGCCGACGGTGGCCGACGCGTCCTCCGTCCCGCCCCCGCCCCCGCCCGCGGATCCGCCGTCCGCGCCGCCGGAGCCTCCCGGCCCCGGCTCCCCGGCGGAGCCGTACCGTGCGGTCGGGACCGTCTCCGTGCCGCCGCTTCCCACCGGGCCGCCACCGGAACCGGTGGTGGAGCGGCCGGAGCCCCGGATCGAGTGGCCCGCCGGGACTCCGGGGCCCCGGGGGCACGTCGGCTCCCGGCCGCCCACCTACGAGGCCGAACCCACCGCCCTGCCCGCCGCCGACCCGGACGACCTGGGCGACCTCGTCGCGGACACCGTGCTCGACGGGGCCCGTTACGGCGCCTGCACCCTGCGGGCCGTGTCCGTGCGGGGCGACTCGGCGCGGTACCGGGGTGAACCGCGGCGCGACTCCCTGCTCACCGCGCGGTTCGGGACGGGCGAGCAGGCGCTGCTGCTGGTGGCGATGGCGACCGGGGCCCGTGCCACGCCGGGCGCGCACCGGGCCGCCGCCGAGGCGTGTCACTGGATCGGCCGTGCGGTGGGACGCAGTCACGCACGCCTGGTCGAGGACATCAGAGGCGGCCGACGGGGCGACCTCAAGTCCGGACTGCACCGCCTCACCGACCGAAGCCTCGGCAAACTCCGCGCCGGCGCCAGCGAACAGGGCGTCACCCCGGAGGAGTACGCGGCCAGCCTGCGGTGCCTGCTGCTGCCCGCCGACCCCGCATGCCGCACCCGCGTGTTCTTCGGCGTGGGACCCGGCGGGCTGTTCCGGCTGCGGGAAGGGGAGTGGCAGGACATAGAACCTCAGGTCACGGACGTCCGGGGCGAGGCGGTCCTGGGCTTCGGGTCGCCGCCCTCCGAGACCTCCGAGGGCGACCGGCTCACCATGGACCTCGGCATCCCCACCCCGCCGAGCCCCTACGAGCCGGCCCCGGAGGCGCCCCGCGAGCCCTTCCGCTTCCGCACCTCCGTCGCCCGCCCGGGTGACACCCTCCTGATGTGCAGCGGCGGCCTCGCCGACCCGCTGCGCGGTGAACCCGAACTGGGCGAGTACCTCGCCGAGCGGTGGTCCCTGCCGGAGCCGCCCGGCCTGGCCGCGTTCCTCGCCGACTCCCAGGTACGGGTCAAGGGTTACGCGGACGACCGTACGGCCGCGGCGGTGTGGGAGGCGTGAGCGCGCGGCGTGTGAGGTGATGGAACCCGGAGGGATCCCAGGGAACCGAAGGGGCAGACGAGAACCATGGCCAAACAGAACGTCGCGGAACAGTTCGTCGACATCCTGACCCGCGCCGGGGTCAAACGCCTCTACGGAGTCGTCGGCGACAGCCTCAACCCCATCGTCGACGCAGTCCGCCGCAACTCCGCCATCGACTGGATCCACGTCCGGCACGAGGAGACCGCCGCCTTCGCCGCCAGTGCCGAGGCCCAGATCACCGGCGGCCTCGCCGCCTGCGCCGGTTCCTGCGGCCCCGGCAACCTGCACCTCATCAACGGCCTCTACGACGCCCACCGTTCCATGGCCCCGGTCCTCGCCCTGGCCTCGCACATCCCCTCCAGCGAGATCGGCCTCGGCTACTTCCAGGAGACCCACCCCGACCGGCTGTTCGCCGAGTGCAGCCACTACAGCGAGATGATCTCCAGCCCGCAGCAGATGCCGCGGCTGCTGCAGACCGCCATCCAGAACGCCGTCGGCCGCAGCGGCGTCAGCGTCGTCACCCTGCCCGGGGACATCGCCGACCGGCCCGCCCCGGAACAGGCCGCCGAGACCGCCCTCGTCACCTCCCGGCCCACCGTGCGTCCCGGCGACGCCGAGATCGACCGGCTGGTCGAGATGATCGACGAGGCCGGCAAGGTCACCCTCTTCTGCGGTAGCGGCACGGCGGGAGCGCACGCGGAGGTCATGGAGTTCGCCGGGAAGATCAAGTCCCCGGTGGGCCACGCCCTGCGCGGCAAGGAGTGGATCCAGTACGACAACCCCTACGACGTCGGCATGAGCGGACTGCTCGGATACGGCGCCGCCTACGAGGCCACCCACGAGTGCGATCTGCTGATCCTGCTCGGCACCGACTTCCCGTACAACGCGTTCCTTCCCGACGACGTGAAGATCGCGCAGGTCGACGTGCGGCCCGAGCACCTCGGCCGCCGCTCGAAGCTGGACCTCGCGGTGTGGGGCGACGTGCGGGAGACGCTGCGCTGCCTCATCCCGCGGGTGAAGGAGAAGAAGAACCGCCGTTTCCTCGACCGGATGCTCAAGAAGCACGCCGACGCACTGGAGGGGGTGGTGAAGGCCTACACCCGCAAGGTCGAGAAGCACACGCCGATCCACCCCGAGTACGTGGCGTCCGTGCTGGACGACGTCGCCTCCGACGACGCGGTGTTCACCGTCGACACCGGCATGTGCAACGTCTGGGCGGCCCGTTACCTCTCGCCCAACGGCCGCCGCCGCGTCATCGGCTCCTTCTCGCACGGTTCGATGGCCAACGCCCTGCCCATGGCGATCGGCGCGCAGTTCACCGACCGCAAACGGCAGGTCGTGTCGATGTCCGGTGACGGCGGCTTCTCCATGCTGATGGGCGACTTCCTCACGCTGGTGCAGTACGACCTCCCGGTGAAGGTCGTCCTGTTCAACAACTCCTCGCTCGGGATGGTCGAGTTGGAGATGCTGGTCGCCGGCCTGCCCTCGCACGGCACCGCCAACAAGAACCCGGACTTCGCAGCCGTCGCCCGTGCCTGCGGTGCCTACGGGGTGCGCGTCGAGAAGCCCAAGGACCTCGCCGGGGCGCTCAAGGACGCCTTCAAGCACAAGGGCCCGGCCCTCGTCGACGTCGTCACCGACCCCAACGCGCTGTCCATCCCGCCGAAGATCAAGGCCGAGATGGTGACCGGGTTCGCCCTGTCGGCCTCGAAGATCGTGCTGGACGGGGGCGTCGGCCGCATGCTCCAGATGGCCCGCTCCAACCTCCGCAACGTGCCCCGGCCATAGGGCCCCGCGCATCGGCCCGCCGTCCGGCCGCGACGCCGCCCGGCGGGCCCCCGGCACCTGACATCTGTCAGGACCGGCGCGGCCGGCGCCCTCCTAGTCTGGCGGAGCCCGAACACCCCGCCCCGCCGGACCAGAAGCAAGGAGCGCCATGCCGCTGTGCGTCCATGCGGCCGCGGTGCGGAGGGAGGTCACTCCCGATGCCCGGGGCCGGACCGAGGCACTACCAGTACCACCCCCGCCACCACGCGTTCGTGCCGCGAACCCGGGTGCCCGGGCACCCGGTGGCCGTCCCGCGGCTGCCGCCCGGGGCGCTCGCGGGCGGCAGCGGGCGGTCACCGTCCCCGTCCGCTCGACGAGGTGCGGTTCATGACCGCGGTCGGTGAGACCTGTGGGACCGGCTCGGTGAGCAACGAGTCCGCGGCGGAGCCCAGCATCCACCAGCTGCGCCTGTTCCTCGTTCTCGGGGAGACCCGGCATTTCGGGCGCGCTGCCGCTTCCCTCTTCATCAGCCAGTCCGCGCTGAGCCAGCAGATCCGTGGTCTGGAACGACGCCTGGGAGTACGGTTGTTCGAGCGCACGAACCGGACGGTCGATCTCACCGACGCCGGGCGGACACTGCTCCCCGCAGCCCGGGCAGCGGTCGACGCCATGGTCCACCTGCGACGCACGGCCGACTCGCAGGTACGTCGCCTCTCGGGCCGGCTCGTCGTCGGGACCGTCGGGGCCGAGGCCGCCATGCCGTACACCCACGCCGTGCTGCGGGCCTTGCAGGCGGACCGTCACCCGCAGCTCACGGTGGACATGGTCACCCTGAACGCCTACCGGTTCGCTGCCGCCCTCGAACAGCGGGAAGTCGACGTGGTCTTCCTGCGGCCTCCCGTGCCGCAGGGCATAGAGCTGCACCGACTGGCCAGCGAGCCCCGGGTGGCGTGCCTCCCGGCCGACGACCCCCTGGGGCAGCAGCCCGGCATCACGCTCGCCCAGCTCGCCGGCCGCCCCGTGGTCGACTGGCCCGCGCAGACCCCGCGCGAGTGGCGGGCCTTCTGGGCCGTCGACCCCCGGCCCGACGGCAGTCCCGTGCGGTACGGGCCCGTGGTGACGGACATGGAGACGCTGCTGCACACCGTGGCCCGCGGAGAGGCCATGTGCTTCCTGCCGGCGGCGGCCCGGGACCTCTTCCCCCGGCCGGGCGTGCGCTACGTCGACGTCGACGACCTGCCGCCGTCCACCTCAGCCCTCGCGTGGCTCACCGAGCGCCGTGACGAACCCGCCATCGCCGCCGTCCGGCACGCCGCCCGGGCCGCCACCCGGAGCCTCCGGCTCCGGCGCTGACCGCGCCGCGCTCCGGCGGTCCTGTGGCCGGCAGGGCGGCGTCTAGCGGTACGGCGTCCAGCGGCGGGCCGAGGTGTCGTACAGGTAGCGGGGCAGGCCTTCGAGGGCGCTGGTGCGGAACGGCCGGCCGTGGTCGTCGACCCGGACCGTGCCCCTGCGCCCCTGCGAGGACCAGTCCAGCTCCAGGTACCACCGGCAGTCGCACGACCGGGTGCCCGCCGTCACCAGCAGCACCTCGGGGTCCCGCGCGGAGACCCGGTAGGGCATGCGCACCGCCGGGACGGGCGTGCCCGCGTCGCTCCCGGCGACCGCGCGGGCGATGGGCCGGTCCTTGTCCAGGTCCACGTCGAAGTACCGCGGGGTGAGCGACCCGCCGCAGCCCTGGTCCATCGCGAAGGCGTTGCCCTGGACCGGTGCCGTGCGTCCCACCACGCGCACCCGCAGGTCCTCCAGCACGACGGCGGTGTCGGTCCGGCCCTGCACCGACAGCCGCACGAGCGTCTCGCCCGCGTGCACCGCTCGCTGGGACGCGGCCCAGGAACCCGCGTCCTGCGGCACGGGTGGTGGGGGAACGTCGGCCGGCGGCTTGGCGACCACGTAGTCGTGTCCGCAACCCAGCTTCCACGCCTGGGAGTCCGCGGACCAGGTGAGGGGAGCGGCGGCGGAGGTGCCGCTGCGCGGGGGAGGGCCGGTGCGGACGGACGGCGAGGGGGAGGTCCTGCCGTCCTTCCTCGCCTTCTTGCCCTCCTTCTCCGGCTTCTCCGGGGCGGGGGAGGGCGACGACCGCTTCGGGCCGGCGGAGCCGCTCGGCGAGGGGGAGGAGCCGTGCTGCTCCCTCCGCGCGGTCGGTTCCGCCCCGGGGCCGGCCGGGGCGACGGCACGGGCCCGGTCGTCGGCGGCCGCCCGCCGCCCGTCGGGCAGCGCGGCGATACCCCCCAGGGCCGCCAGCAGCGCGCCGGCGGCGGCGATACCGGCGGTCAGGCCCCTGCTGCGGTGCCAGGGGCGACGGGGCAGTGCGGCTGCCGGGGCCGGTGGGGCGACGGTGCTCGCTGCGGCCGGCAGGTCGGTCCTCTCCGGGGCTTCGCCCGGACCGGCGGGGGCACCGGGGCTCTGCGCCGTACGACCGCTCGCCGGGGCGCCCGGGCCCCGGTGTGCGCCCGTGTCCTGCGCCGCCTCGGAGCCTTGCACCGCGTGCGCGCCCTGCGGGACACCCCGGTCCGGCGCCGCGCGCCCATCCCGCACCGCGTCCCCGGCGTTCGTGGCACCCGCATCTGTCGCCGCGCCCGAGTTCTGGGCCGCGCCCGCGCCCCGGTCCCGGTGTGCGCCCGCGTCCTTCTCCGCGGCGGGATCCTCTGCCGCGTCCGGCTCCTCCTGCGAACCGCCCGTCGCCGTGCCGCCCGTCGCCGTGCCGCGCGGGCGCTGCCGGGCCGCCGCCGCGAGGAGCCAGCGGCGGTGCAGTTCCAGGCGCTCCTCGGCGGTGGCCCCGCACAGGGCCGCGAAGCGTTCCACGGGCGCGAAGTCGACCGGGACCGCGTCGCCCGCGCAGTACCGGTGCAGCGTCGAGGTGTTCATGGCCAGGCGGCGGGCCAGCGAACCGTAGCTGCGGTCCGTGCGCTCCTTCAGCGCCCGCAGCAGCGCCGCGAACTCCCCGACGTCGTCGACGTCCCTGTGCACCGACACCGTTCCCCCGTCCTCGCGGTCCGACCGGGCCCGGAACGGCATCCCAGGCACCTCATGTATCTGCACGTCACAAGGGCTGGGATGGTTCCACCGTGCCGGATCGGGCGCCGGCTGTTGCGTCCGCCCGGTGCGACCGCTGATGCTTTCGGTGCCGCACCGAGCAGGCCCCGGCCGAGAAGCCGGCTGCGCGGCGGCACCGACCATCCACGCATGCACCCACGGGGGAACACCCATGCCCGAACACGTCCGAGCCAGCGCGCTCACCGCACTCACCGTCGCCGCCCTCGCGGCGGGCACGGTCCTCACGGCACCGGCCGCCGGTGCCGCGACGAAGACCGTCGCACCCAAGTTCCTGTCGGCGTCCCAGCTGCCGCCGCACCCGACCTCCACCTGGACGGCCGGCCCCGTCACCGAGGGCTTCCCGGAAGGGCTCGGCTCCTGCATCAGCACGGAGGGCGTGCCGTCCTACGACTACCGGTACCGCGAGTTCCAGACCGACCTGGACACGCGTGCCGTGCAGCTGACCGTCGTGGCGGACACGGCCACCCTGGCCAAGGCCCTGGCGAAGCACTACGACGACCTGCTCCGCACCTGCGCCGACCGCATCGAGCAGAACGACCCCGACACCGCGGCCGAGGGCCGCTATTACGGCAAGCTGCCGGTCGAGGAGGGTGCCACGGTCCGGGGTCTGCACACCGAGACCTCCTGGGGCGCCAACGACGTCTCGCTGACGTCGGTCGGACGCGACGGCCGGACCGTCACCGTCGTGCAGTGGGGGCAGATGGGCGACTTCGACGGCGCCCCGGTGAGTGCCTTCAAGAAGACGACGACCACCGCGGTCAACAAGCTCCACTGACCGCGCGGCCACCGCAGAAGGGGCCGTCCTCCGCCACGGGGGTGGGGAGGACGGCCCCTCACCGGCGCGGCGGAGACGGAAGCCGTCGTACAGGAACCGTCGTACTTCGGCCAACTTCCGGCGAGCGCCGTTCCCCGGAGCCGGCCGTGTCCTCCCGTCCCCGCGCACGCGTCCGACGACAGCCGGCCCACGGCCCGTCGTCCGATCCCGGGCGGTCAGCGACCGTGCGCAGACCCTGACCGGCCACCCCCTTGACCCCTTCCCCTCCACCGGTGTACCGCACGGCGGCCCGACGCCGGGCCCCGCCCTCGTTCCCGTGGCCGAACACCCGGCCGTCGGGGGCCGGGCATGACTGGCGCGTGCCCGGCGGGGCATGGATCCCCGTGAACGTGTTCGACCAAGGGGGAACCGACATCGGCGCGCGGGCGGGGGCCATGGAGAGGCAGGCACGGGGAGGCGGTCAGACGGCGAGGGGAGCCGTCTCCGTGAGAACGGCGGGGGACGGCCCGCAGGAGCCCGCGGAGCGGGAGCCGGAGCCGCAACTGCACCGCAGACTCGGACGGGCGGACCTGCGGGCCGTCCCGGAGGCCCGCAGGGCCCTGCGGGAACTGCTCGGGCGGTGGGGCAGGCCCCCGGGACGCTCGGACCTCCCCGACATCGCGGAACTGCTCACCAGCGAACTGGTCACCAACGCGATCGTCCACACCGACCACGACGCGGTCCTCACGGCCACCGTCGGGCCCCGCGGACTGCGCGTGGAAGTGCGGGACTTCGTGGCCCGCAGACCCCGGGTGCGCGTACCGGTGCCCGACGAGGGCACCGGCGGGCGCGGCCTGCTCCTGGTGCAGTCCCTCGCGGACGACTGGGGGGTACGGCCGCACGAGGTGGGCAAGTCGGTCTGGTTCGAGCTCCAGGCCCGCGCGGCGTGAACGCCGAAGGGGGCGCGGCCCGCCGGCCGCGCCCCCTTCCGGTGCCGTCGCGTCAGCCGAACTGCTGCTCCAGGTCCTTGAGCTTGCGCTCCAGGGAGTCCAGGCGCGGCAGTGCCTGTGTGTCGTCCTCCGCGGTCAGGTCGACGGTCACCGGGTCAGTCCCCTGGCGCACCGGCTGAAGGGAGGGACGCGAGCGGACGGGCAGGGGATCCGGCGCTATGGCAGGCTCCGCGGAGGCCTGCGCGGAGGCGCGCTCCACCTGCACCTCGACCTGCCGGCCGCCACCGCGGCCGAAGTGCCCGCGGTGCCCGCGGCTGATCGCCTTCAGCTGCGCACGCTCCATGCGCTGCTGGTCGCGCCGCCGCTGACGGGCCTCGTCCTTCTTGCGCTTGTCGTCACGCACCTCGTCCACCGCCTCGTCCAGGCTGCGCACACCCTCCAGCAGCATCAGCGACCAGGCGCGGTAGGTCTCACGGGGAGCGCGCAGCCAGCGCACGATGCGGATCTGCGGCAGGGGACGCGGCACCAGACCCTGCTCGCGCAGGGCGGCGCGGCGGGTCTGCTTCAGCGCGCGGTCGAAGAGCACCGCCGCGGACAGGGACATGCCGGCGAAGAAGTGCGGAGCGCCCGCGTGGCCGACGCCCCTGGGCGCGTGCACCCAGTTGAACCAGGCGGCGGCGAAAGCGAACGTCCAGACCAGTATCCGGGAGCCGAGCGCGGCGTCACCGTGGCTGGCCTCGCGCACCGCGAGCACGGAGCAGAACATCGCCGCGCCGTCCAGGCCGAACGGGACGAGGTACTGCCAGCCGCCCGTCAGGCCGAGGTTCTGCTCGCCGAAGCCGACCAGGCCGTGGAAGGAGAGCGCGGCGGCGACGGCCGCGCAGCAGAACAGCAGGACGTAGGAAACAGTGCCGTAGATCGCTTCCTTGCGCCTGCGGCGTTCCTCGCTGCGCTCCCAGGAGTCGTCCGCGCTCGTGTCCTTGACCGAGGAGCGCTTGCCGCGCGCGAGCACCGCCACCGCCGCCAGCATGCCCAGCAGGAGCACGGCGCCGGGAAGCAGCCAGTTCAGCGATATGTCGGTCAGTCTCATTCGGGGGTCCCTTGCAGTGGGATAGGGCGTAACGCCCGCCATAGTGGCCCAATCCCGTCAGCCCTCAGGGGGTTTCGGGGCAAGAGGCCGCCAAGGAGGTGCAAGGGGATGCCCAGGGCGGCGTTCTGCTCGAACTGCCGCTTGAGGGGCGGGAGTTGAGTTCGAACAAGACTACCCGTACGAGTGGTTCCCGGGAAAGTTCCCGCCACGCGTGAGGAGAGTGTGAACCACCTGGAGGCGTGTGGGGGGCCTGCTGTTGTGATGATCTTACGGGACGAGGGGTGCGGTGCTGTCCGACGGTGCGTCAGCCCGCCGCGGCCAGCAGCTTGGTGACCCGGTCCGCTTCACAGGTGCGGGGGCAGGTGGCGCAGGTGTCCTCGGGGCGCAGGGTGTAGAACATGCAGCAGCTGGCCCGCTCCCGGGTGCGCAGGGGCTCGCCGCCCGGCCCGGTCAGCTCCCGGAAGGCCGGTGTGCCCACGTACGGCTTGACCGCACCCGGCAGCAGCAGTTCCAGCTCGCGCACGGCCCGCCGCTCCTCGATCTCGCCGAGCTGCTGCGCGATGTACCAGACGCCTTCGACGATCTCGTCCGTCGCCATGCCCCACAGGGCCCGGCCGCGGCGCCGCATGCGGGGTCCGAAGCCGGCGAGGAGCGGTTCCATGTGCGCGGCCACCGCCGACCGCACCTCCGCCCGCAGCGCCTCCTCGTCGGGCACGACGCGGGCGCCCGGCAGGAGGGCCGCCTCGTCACCGGGCAGGCAGGCGAAGCCGGCCGGGCGGACGGCCAGGTGCCCGAGGGGGTACCCGGCAGCGGTGCGGTCGTACGAGACGTGCGTCACGGGGTAGTACGGGACCCTGCGCTGCAGGAACCAGGGGACGGTGAACAGCAGGCAGGCGGGCCAGGCGTAGCGGTGCAGGCCGAAGCTCGCGACGACGTCGGGGCGGGCGGGCTGCCCGTAGTCCCGCTGGATCTGCTCCTCGTCCCAGGCCAGGAACGCGTCGAGCGCGGGGCCGGCCGCCGCGAGGTCGGCGGCGGCGGCCCAGCCGGCGTCCCGAGGGGTCTCGTCCCCGGCTGCCAGTTCCGTGACGGCGAGCCCCGGGAGGACCTCGGCCAGGCGGGCGTAGGCGCCGGAGACCGCCGAGCGCGGCGCGGGCATGTGATCACCGATCCGTCCGGTCGAACAGGCTTCTGAAGGTAAGCCTTACCTTACCGAAGATCGCCGGAAAGGGAACCGCGGATGTGCACGGACGGCCGGTGCGTTTATGGTGCTTGACGGACGAGTAACAACCCCGCCGTAATGACCCCAAGTACCGACACGTCACCGACACGTCCGGAGGAGGACCTTGTGAAGCAGGGCACGCAGGGCTCCGCCGGGACCGGGACGCCCCGCACGCGCCCGGCCGCAGCGGCCGGCGAGACCCGCGTGCCGCGGCAGGCCGGGGCCGTGCGCGGTGAGCACACGCACAGCGAGCCGCCCGCGCCGGGCGCCGCGCGGTCGCGACCGGTCGTGCAGCGGGCCTCGGTGCGCGGGCAGATCCTCGACGCACTGCGCGCCGCGCTCGTGGCGGGGGACCTGCGGCCCGGCGAGGTGTACTCGGCGCCCGTGCTGGGGGAGCGGTTCGGGGTTTCCGCCACACCGGTGCGCGAGGCCATGCAGCAGCTGGCCCTGGAAGGCGCCGTCGAGGTCGTGCCCAACCGGGGGTTCCGGGTGGTCGAGCGCGGGGCGCGCGAGCTGGCGGAGCTGGCCGAGGTGCGGGCGCTGATCGAGGTGCCGGTGCTGCTGCGGCTGGCGCGCACCGTGCCCGCGGAGCGCTGGGCGCAGCTGCGTCCCCTCGCCGAGGCGACGGTGCGGGCGGCGTCCTCCGGCTGCCGGGCGACCTACGCGGAGTCCGACCGGGGGTTCCACCGGGCGGTGCTCTCCCTCGCGGGCAACAGCCAGCTCGTCCAGGTCGCGGAGGACCTGCATCGCAGGGCGCAGTGGCCGCTGGTCGGGGGTGGGCCGGGACTGCGCGGGCGGGCCGACCTGGTGGCGGACGCGCACGAGCACACGGCGCTGCTGGACGCGCTCATCGCGCGGGACCTGGAGGTCGTGCGGGCGCTGGCTGGCGAGCACTTCGCGGGCGCCGCCGGCGCGGGCTGAACCGACGGGCGCCCACGGGCCCCTGCGGCTTCTTCGGCGGGCCGCGCACCGCCCCGGCCCCCGGGGGCGTGCGGACACCCCCCGGCACGTCCCCTTCCCGCGTGCGGAGGGTGCGGGGGACGTGCGGGGAGAGCGCCTCAGGCCGTCGCCGCCGGAGGCAACGGCGTCAGGTGGCGGGCCAGCCAGGTCGGGACGCCGCCGAGCAGGCGGAACAGGCGGCGGGCCTCCTCCCGCAGGCGGGACGCCTCCGGCTCGGTCTCCGTGTCGGCCAGGGACACCAGCGCGGGCGCCGTGCCCACCAGGTAGCCCAGTTCCTCCCGGATCCGCAGCGACTCCGCGAATCCGTGCCGCGCCTCCGCCAACTCGCCCTCACGCAGGGCGAGTCCGGCCATGTGCCGCCAGGTGAACGACAGCAGCAGCGGGTCGGACTGGGCCGTCGCCCCGGCGTGGGCGCGGCGGTAGGCGGCGCGTGCGGCCTGGGGCGAGCTGGTCAGGTTCTCGGCGACCAGTCCGCGGCGGAAGTCGAGCAGGGCGCGCTGCGGAGCCCCCGGAGGGACCAGTGCCGCCGCCCGGCCGAGCGCGGCCCGGGCCTCGTCGGCCCGGTCGCGCACCGCGAGCACCGTCGCCGCGTAGGCCAAGTACCCGCGTTCACAAGCGGCCGCGCCCCGCTCGTCGTCGCTGTGGGCCAGCGCCTCCGCCGTGCGCAGCGCGTCCTCGGCCTCCTCCCAGCCCTGCTCGGTGTACAGGCACCGTTCGACCAGCAGCGCCGCGCGTTGCAGCGCGGCCGCCGGGGTGGCCGGCAGCAGCAGTGCGGCCGCGTCGGCCCAGCACCCGCGCGAGCGCAACCGCCATACCGCGGTCTGGAGGGGATCGTCACCGGCGGTCGTTCCGTTACCAGACATGGCGGTATGCGCCACGTTGCCCTCCCCGAGCACGCCATCGAGCTGTTGAGTGGTGGCGGCATCTCAGCACGAATCGGCGGGCCGGGCCAAGAGGGCGGGTGAAGGATTTCACAAAGTCGTGGGACGCGGCGGCGTCCCGGGGGCGGGGCCGCGAACGCCCGTGGCTCAGCTCATCCGCAGGGCCAGGAAGAAGTCGAGCTTGTCCTCCAGCCGGGAAAGATCACGGCCCGTCAACTGCTCGATCCGGCCGACGCGGTAGCGCAGCGTGTTGACGTGCAGGTGCAGACGGGTGGCGCAACGGGTCCAGGAGCCGTCGCAGTCGAGGAAGGCCTCCAGGGTGGGGATCAGCTCGGCCCGGTGACGGCGGTCGTAGTCGCGCAGGGGGTCCAGGAGGCGGGCCGTGAAGGCGCGGCGGACGTCATCGGGGACGAACGGGAGCAGCAGGACGTGCGAGGCGAGTTCCTGGTGGCCGGCCGCGCAGACCCGGCCCGGCCGGGCGGCGGCCACCCGGCGGGCGTGCCGGGCCTCCTCCAGGGCGCCGCGCAGGCCCTCCGCCGAGTGGACGGCCGCGCTGACCCCGAGGGTGAGCCGGCCGTCGCCGTCGAGCCCGGCCGCGAGCGGCTCGCGGACCGACGCCAGGAGCGCGTCGGCGAGGACGCCGGTCTCCGACCCGTCGTGCTCCGCCGTGACGGCGGGGAGCGGGACCAGGGCGATGGCCTCCTCGCCCGAGTGGGCGACCGCGATGCGGTCGGAGGGGTCCGGCCCGGTGGACGCCGGGTCGACGAGGATCTCCTCCAGCAGGGCCTGTGCCACCGGGCCCGCCTCGCTCTCCTCGCCGTCCCAGTCGACCCGGGCCACGACCACCTGCCAGTGCGGGGCGGCGCCCAGGCCGGGCAGCAGCACCGGGGCGGCCACGCGCAGCCGGGCGGCGATCTCACCGGGGGCGGCGCCCGCCTGGACCAGCTCCAGTACCTCCTGGGCGAGGCGGCGGCGGACGGTACGGGCCGCGTCGCGGCGGTCCCGCTCGACGGCGATGAGCTGGGTGACGCCGTGCAGCAGGTCCAGGCGCTCCTCGGCCCAGTCGCCGGCATCCGCCTCCACGGCCAGCAGCCAGTCGGACAGCGCGCTCTCGCGGACGTCCCGGGCGGGCTGCGATGGACGGCCGGTGGAGCGGACGGGGAACAGGGAGAAGGTGGTGGCGCCGAGGACGACCCGGTGGGGCCCGCGGCGGCCGGTGCGGGTGGCGGTGAGGTGCTCGCCCGCGAGCCGGGCGCACACCTCGGCCGGCAGGGCGGCCCCGGCGGTCTTGGAGCCGGCGACCAGGCGGCCGGTGGGGGACAGGACCCAGGCCCGCAGGTCGAGGTCGGAGCCCAGCAGGTCCAGGACCACGTCGGGGCCGCCGCCCGCCGGGCCGGACGTCATCATCCGGCGGTGGCGGTCGACCACCGCCGCCAGGTCTCCGGCACGCTCGCCGGAGACCTGCCGCACGACGTGCTCGGTGATCGTCGCGAAGGCCACCGACTCGTGCACGGCCAGGAGCGGGAGGCGGTGCCGGGCGCACGCGGCGACCAGGTCCTCCGGGACGTCACCGAGCTCGGCCTCGCCCGCGGCGAGGGCCGTCACACCGGCCTGCACCAGGATCCGGACGAACGGCTCCGAGTCACCGGCGTCCCGGCGCCAGGCCAGGCCCGTGAGCACCAGTTCGCCGCCCGAGAGGTAGCGGCTGGGGTCGCGCAGGTCGGTGGTCATCACGCCCCGCACGGTCCGGTCCAGCTCGTCCTCGCCGCCGAGCAGCTTGAGGCCCAGCGCGTCCGTCTCCAGCAGTGCGCGCAGCCGCATTCTCGTCGCCGCCGTTCTTTGTCTCGAAAACTGTGGTGGATCTCGTCAGGCATCCTCGGGGAACGCCTGTTCGGCGGGTGGGTGAGCAGGGCTCGCCGCCTGGGAACCGTGTCCCGGTTGTGTCCCAGGTCACGCGGCTGTGTCGCGCGTTTCCACAGGAGAACGAGGAGGTTTCGGATGGCCTCCGTTCATACGAATCTACAAGATGCCCGCCGTGGCCAGCCAACTCCTTCATGGTTTCCGTGACTGACCCCGTCGGAGCACGGCCCTGTGTACTGAGGCCACTACGCGTAAACAGCACATGAACGAGCCGGGACCGCCGCACACGGATTGGCTCAATCTGAACGCCCCACGAGAAGACGAAGAAGAGAGCCGGTCATGGACTTCCTTCGCCCCGCCAGCTGGGAGGAGGCGCTCGCCGCGAAGGCCGAGCATCCCACCGCTGTGCCGATTGCGGGTGGCACCGACGTGATGGTCGAGATCAACTTCGACCACCGCCGGCCCGAGTACCTCCTCGACCTGAACCGCGTCGGCGACCTCTCCGAGTGGGAGGTCGGCGAGGAGAGCGTGCGGCTGGGTGCCTCCGTGCCCTACACGAAGATCATGGAGAATCTGCGCGCCGAGCTGCCGGGCCTCGCCCTCGCCTCGCACACCGTCGCCTCCCCGCAGATCCGCAACCGCGGCGGCGTCGGCGGCAACCTCGGCACCGCCTCCCCGGCGGGCGACGCCCACCCCGCCCTGCTGGCCGCGGGCGCCGAGGTGGAGGTCGCGTCGGTGCGCGGCACCCGCCTCATCCCGATCGACGCGTTCTACAAGGGCGTGAAGCGCAACGCGCTGGAGCCGGACGAGCTGATCCGCGCGGTGCACGTGAAGAAGGCGGACGGGCCGCAGCAGTTCTCCAAGGTCGGCACCCGCAACGCCATGGTCATCGCCGTGTGCGCCTTCGGGCTCGCGCTGCACCCGGCGACCCGGACCGTGCGCACCGGCATCGGCTCCGCCGCGCCGACCCCCGTGCGGGCCAAGGCCGCCGAGGAGTTCCTGAACGCCGCGCTGGAGGAGGGCGGCTTCTGGGACAACGGCAAGATCATCACCCCGTCGGTCGCCAAGCAGTTCGCGGACCTGTGCTCCGCCGCCTGCAACCCGATCGACGACGTCCGGGGCACCGCGAGCTACCGCCGCCACGCGGTCGGCGTCATGGCCCGCCGCACGCTGACCTGGACCTGGGAGTCCTACCGCGGCGACCGCCGCCTCACCGAGGGAGCTGCGTGATGCGTGTCAACTTCACGGTCAACGGCCGTCCGCAGGAGGCCGACGACGTGTGGGAGGGCGAGTCCCTGCTGTACGTCCTGAGGGAGCGGCTCGGTCTGCCGGGCTCGAAGAACGCCTGCGAGCAGGGCGAGTGCGGTTCGTGCACGGTCCGCCTGGACGGCGTCCCGGTGTGCTCGTGCCTGGTCGCCGCCGGGCAGGCCGAGGGCCGCGAGGTCGTCACCGTCGAGGGCCTGGCCGACCACGCCAGGCGGCGCGCCGAGGGCGGCTGCGCCTCCGGAGCCTGCGGTACGTCGCTCCAGGACGCCCAGGGGTGGCAGGCCAAGGGCACCGACTCGCAGACCGGCGAGGGCACCGGACTCTCCCCGATCCAGCAGGCGTTCATCGACGCCGGCGCCGTCCAGTGCGGCTTCTGCACCCCCGGGCTGCTGGTCGCCGCCGACGAGATGCTGGAGCGCAACCCCAACCCGACCGACGCGGACATCCGCGAGGCGCTGTCGGGCAACCTGTGCCGCTGCACCGGCTACGAGAAGATCATGGACGCGGTCCGCCTCGCGGCCGCCCGGCAGTCGGAGGCGGTCTGATCGTGTCATCCCCCAGCGGAACCCCCACGAAGATCACCCAGGGCACCCCGACCAAGGGCGGCATCGGCGAGTCCACGCTGCGCCCGGACGGCATCCTCAAGGTCACCGGCGAATTCGCGTACTCGTCCGACATGTGGCACGAGGACATGCTCTGGGGCCAGATCCTGCGCTCCACCGTGGCCCACGCCGAGATCGTCTCGATCGACACCGCCGAGGCCCTGGCCACCCCCGGTGTGTACGCCGTGCTGACGTACGACGACCTGCCGACCGACGTGAGGAACTACGGCCTGGAGATCCAGGACACCCCGGTCCTCGCCCACGGCAAGGTCCGCCACCACGGCGAGCCGGTCGCCCTCGTCGCCGCCGACCACCCGGAGACCGCCCGCCGGGCCGCCGCGAAGATCAAGGTGGAGTACCGGGAGCTGCCCGTCGTCACCGACGAGGCCTCGGCCACCGCTCCGGACGCGATCCTCGTCCACGAGGACCGCGACGACCACCACGCCGGTCACGTCCCGCACCCGAACATCGTGCACCGCCAGCCGATCGTGCGCGGGAACGTGGAGGAGGCCCGCGGCCGGGCCGACGTGATCGTCGAGGGCGAGTACACCTTCGGCATGCAGGACCAGGCCTTCCTCGGCCCCGAGTCCGGCCTCGCCGTGCCGGAGGAGGACGGCGGCGTCCACCTCTACATCGCCACCCAGTGGCTGCACAGCGACCTGCGCCAGATGGCGCCCGTGCTCGGCCTGCCCGAGGACAAGGTACGCATGACGCTGTCCGGCGTCGGCGGCGCCTTCGGCGGCCGCGAGGACCTGTCGATGCAGATCCACGCCTGCCTGCTCGCCCTGCGCACCGGCAAGCCCGTCAAGATCGTCTACAACCGCTTCGAGTCCTTCTTCGGGCACGTCCACCGCCATCCCGCCAAGCTGTACTACGAGCACGGGGCCACCAAGGACGGCAAGCTCACCCACATGAAGTGCCGGATCGTCCTGGACGGCGGCGCCTACGCCTCCGCCTCCCCGGCGGTCGTCGGCAACGCCTCCTCCCTGTCCGTCGGCCCCTACGTCATCGACGACGTGGACATCGAGGCCATCGCCCTCTACACCAACAACCCGCCCTGCGGCGCCATGCGCGGCTTCGGCGCGGTCCAGGCGTGCTTCGCCTACGAGGCGCAGATGGACAAGCTCGCGGCGAAGCTCGGCATGGACCCGGTGGAGTTCCGCCGGCTCAACGCCATGGAGCAGGGCACGCTGATGCCCACCGGCCAGCCGGTCGACTCCCCGGCCCCCGTCGCCGAACTGCTGCGCCGCGTCAAGGCGATGCCGATGCCGCCGGAGCGCCAGTGGGAGTCCAGCGAGGGCGCCGACGTACGGCAGCTGCCGGGCGGCCTGTCCAACACCACGCACGGCGAGGGCGTCGTGCGCGGGGTCGGCTACGCCGTCGGCATCAAGAACGTCGGCTTCTCCGAAGGGTTCGACGACTACTCCACCGCCAAGGTCCGCATGGAGGTGATCGCCGGGGAGCCCGTCGCCACCGTGCACACCGCCATGGCGGAGGTCGGCCAGGGCGGTGTCACCGTCCACGCGCAGATCGCCCGCACCGAGCTGGGCGTCACCCAGGTGACCATCCATCCGGCCGACACCCAGGTGGGCAGCGCCGGTTCGACGTCCGCCTCCCGGCAGACGTACGTGACCGGCGGCGCGGTGAAGAACTCCTGCGAACTCGTCCGCGAGAAGGTGCTGGAGATCGGCCGCCGCAGGTTCGGCTCCTACCACCCCGCCTGGGCGACGGCCGAACTGGTCCTGGAGGGCGGCAAGGTCGTCACCGACGGCGGCGAGGTCCTCGCCGACCTGGTGGACGTCCTGGAGGGCGAGACCGTCGAGGTCGAGGCGGAGTGGCGGCACCGGCCGACCGAGCCGTTCGACCTGCGCACCGGGCAGGGCAACGGGCACGTGCAGTACTCGTTCGCCGCCCACCGCGCCGTCGTCGAGGTCGACACCGAACTCGGCCTGGTGAAGGTCGTCGAGCTGGCCTGCGCCCAGGACGTCGGCAAGGCGCTCAACCCGCTGTCGGTGATCGGCCAGATCCAGGGCGGCACCACACAGGGCCTGGGTGTGGCGGTGATGGAGGAGATCGTCGTCGACCCGAAGACGGCGAAGGTCAAGAACCCCTCCTTCACCGACTACCTGATCCCGACGATCCTCGACACGCCGACCATCCCGGTCGACGTGCTCGAACTCGCCGACGACCACGCCCCGTACGGGCTGCGGGGCATCGGCGAGGCGCCCACCCTGTCGTCGACCCCGGCCGTGCTCGCGGCGATCCGCGCGGCGACCGGGGTGGAGCTGAACAGGACGCCGGTCCGCCCCGAGCACCTGACCGGCACCGCGTGAGAGCTCTCCGGGCGGCGCACCGGAACGTCACACTTCCGCGCCGCCCGGAGGACCGGGCACCACACCGCTCGCGGTCCCCGGAAACCGACTGATCGTTCGTCTCGGGCCGTCCCCCGGGTCGTGCGGCCGAAGCACCTTCCCAAATCCCGCACGTCGTCCCGACGAGCCGCGGGTGCCCCTTTGAACCTTGGGAGTAGGCCCACATGACCCAGCAGTCAGTAGAGCCGAGGACCACAGCCGACGACGCGGGCGAAGGCACCCGCGTCCCGGCCGGGCGGTCCTGGCTCGACCGGTACTTCCACATATCCCACAGAGGGTCCACGGTCGCCCGCGAAGTGCGCGGCGGCATCACGACCTTCATGGCGATGGCGTACATCCTCCTGCTCAACCCCGTGATCCTGTCCGGCAAGGACGCGGCCGGGGGCACCCTCGGGCAGCAGGCGCTGATCACCGCGACCGCGTTCGCGGCGGCCCTCACCACCCTGCTGATGGGCTTCGTCGGCAAGGTGCCGCTCGCCCTCGCCGCCGGCCTGTCCGTCTCCGGGGTCCTCGCCTCGCAGGTCGCGCCCGAGATGACCTGGCCGCAGGCGATGGGCATGTGCGTGATGTACGGCGTCGTCATCATGCTGCTGGTCGTCACCGGCCTGCGCGAGATGATCATGAACGCGATCCCGCTCGCGCTCAAGCACGGCATCACCATGGGCATCGGCCTGTTCATCGCCCTCATCGGCTTCTACAAGTCCGGCTTCGTGCACCAGGGCGAGGCCACCCCCGTCACGCTCGGCCCGGCGGGCGAACTCGCCGGCTGGCCGGTCCTGCTCTTCGCCGGCACCCTGCTGCTGATCTTCATGCTCCAGGCCCGGCACATCCCGGGCGCCATCCTCATCGGCATCGTCGGCGGCACGGTCGTCGCGGCGGTGCTGAACGCCGCGGGCGTCATCGACCCCAAGCAGTGGGCGGCCGGCGCCCCCGAACTGCACGGCAGCGCCGTGTCCATGCCCGACTTCTCGCTCTTCGGCGAGGTGGAGTTCGGCGGCTGGGGCCAGGTCGGCGCGATGACCGTCGGCATGATCGTCTTCACCCTGGTGCTCGCCGGGTTCTTCGACGCCATGGCGACCATCATCGGCGTCGGCACGGAGGCCAGGCTCGCCGACGACAAGGGCCGCATGCCGGGCCTGTCCAAGGCCCTGTTCATCGACGGCGCCGGCGGTGCGATCGGCGGCGTGTCGGGCGGCTCCGGCCAGACGGTGTTCATCGAGTCGGCGACGGGGGTCGGCGAGGGCGCGCGCACGGGTCTCGCCTCCGTGGTCACCGGGCTCTTCTTCGCGGCCTGCCTGTTCTTCACCCCGCTCACCGCGATCGTGCCGCAGGAGGTCGCCTCCGCCGCCCTGGTCGTCATCGGCGCGATGATGCTGATGAACGCCCGCCACGTGGACTGGGCCGACCGGGCCACCGCCGTCCCGGTGTTCCTGACGGTCGTGCTGATGCCGTTCACCTACACCATCACCACCGGTGTCGCCGCGGGCGTCATCTCCTACGCCGCCATCAAGACCGCCCAGGGCAAGTGGCGCGAGATCGGCGCCTTCATGTGGATCCTCACGGCGGTGTTCCTCGTCTACTTCGCCCTCAACCCGATCGAGAGCTGGCTGGGCGCCCACTGACGCCCACCGCACCGCCCCGACGCAGCAGCACCAAGGAGACCGAGACAGATGCTGGACATCGCCGAAGAACTGAACCGGTGGGTCGAGCAGGGCCGTGACTTCGCCGTGGCGACCGTGGTGGCCGTCGGCGGCAGCGCGCCCCGGCAGCCCGGTGCCGCGCTCGCGGTGGACGCCGACGGCACGGCCATCGGCTCGGTCTCCGGGGGCTGCGTGGAGGGCGCGGTCTACGAGCTGTGCGAACAGGCGCTGCGGGACGGCGAGACCGTCCTGGAGCGGTTCGGCTACAGCGACGACGACGCCTTCGCCGTGGGCCTGACCTGCGGCGGCGTCATCGACGTCCTGGTCACCCCGGTGCGGGCCGCCGATCCGGTCCGGCCGGTGGTCGCGGCCGCGCTCACCGCCGCCGCCGCAGGGGAGGCGGCGGCGGTGGCGCGGATCGTCTCCGGTCCGCGCGCACTGACGGGCCGGGCCCTGCTCGTCCGCCCCGACGGTTCCACCGACGGCGGTTTCGGTGCCCATCCGGAGCTGGACCGCACCGTCGCCGCCGAGGCGGCCGCCTTCCTGGACGCCGGCCGCACCGGCACCCTGGAGATCGGCGAGCAGGGCTCGCGCTGCGGGGCACCGCTCACGGTCCTGGTCGAGTCCTCGGTCCCCGCGCCGCGCATGATCGTGTTCGGTGCGATCGACTTCGCCTCCGCCCTGGTCCGCGTCGGCACGTTCCTCGGCTACCACGTCACGGTGTGCGACGCGCGGCCCGTCTTCGCCACCCGGGCCCGGTTCCCCGAGGCCGACGAGATCGTCGTCGACTGGCCCCACCGCTATCTGGAGGGCACGGAGGTCGACGCCCGCACGGTGCTGTGCGTCCTGACCCACGACGCCAAGTTCGACGTGCCCCTGCTGAAGCTGGCACTGCGCCTGCCGGTGGCGTACGTCGGCGCCATGGGCTCCCGGCGCACCCACCTGGAACGCAATGCCCGCCTGCGTGAGGTCGGCGTCACCGACCTCGAGCTGAGCCGCCTGCACTCACCGATCGGGCTGGACCTCGGCGCCCGTACGCCCGAGGAGACGGCACTGTCGATCGCCGCGGAGATCGTCGCCGGGCGGCGCGGCGGCAGCGGCGTCCCGCTGACCGGGGCGCACACGCCGATCCACCGCACCCCGCAGTCGGGGACGGCGGGCCGCATCGGCTCGGTGGCCTGACACCCCGGCGCCGGCCCGTCCTCGCGTCGTCAGGGCAGCCGGAGCAGGTGGTTCACGGTCCGCCCGAAGACCTGACGCGCGGAACGCCGCAGTACGCCGTCGAGGAGCGACGGCACGAACCGGACGCGGATCTCCTCGCGCCACACCACCCGCGTGCGCCCGCCGGGCCCCGGCCGCACCTCCAGCTCGGCCCAACCGAGCACCACCCGGCCCCGCTTGACCAGCCGGCACCTGCCGGGGCCGCCGTCCACGGGAGGTTCCCACACCGTGACCTCCATCGGGTCGTCGAAGCCCAGCGGCCCGACGCCCGAGCGGGCCACGACACGCGTGCCAAGGCGCGTCGGTCCCGGCGGTACCGCCCGGACCACGGTCAGCGGCACGGTCGCACCGTGCCGCTCCCAGCGTGTGATCCGCCGCCACGCCTCATCGAGGGGAAGCGGCACCGTGCGCTCGACCAGGAAGTTCGCCACACCCCGATCGTAGGGAACCGGCGCCGTCCACCGTCCCGGTCGCGTCCCCTTCACCCGGCCGGCTCAGACACCGGCCGCCCGGGTCCGGTCGCTCGTCACCGGTACACCTCCCCGGGCTCGGCCCTGCCCGGGGCCAGCAGGTGGGGGACCGTCACGAACACGTAGCCCCGCTCCTTCAGGGCGTCGACGATCCCCGGTACGGCCGGCACCGTGCCGTCGTAGATGTCGTGGAGCAGGATGATGCCGTCGCGGGACGACTGGGCGAGGACGCGCCGCGTGATCAGGGCCGGGTCGGTCGTCGTGTAGTCCTTCGCCGTCACGGTCCACAGCACCTCGGACAGGCCGAGTTCGCGGCTGATCCCGTGCACGGTGCCGTTCGTGCGGCCCTGCGGCGGACGCATCAGGGTCGGGCGCCGGCCGGTGAGGCGCTCTATCTCCTCGTTGGGGCGGCGCAGCTCCTCGCGTATCTCCTCGGGGCTCAACTCGGTCAGTATCTTGTGGTCCCAGGTGTGGCTGGCCACCTCGTGGCCCTCGTCGGCCATCCGCCGCACCAGCTCCGGGTACCTCTCGATGTGCCGCTCGCCCAGGAGGAAGAAGGTCGCCGGGACCTGCTTCTCCTTCAGGATGTCCAGCAGCCGGGCCGAGTGCTCGCTCGGTCCGGCGTCGAAGGTCAGGGCGATGCACGTGACCTCGCGGCAGTCCGCGACGCCCAGGCGGGCCGCCTCGGTGCCGGCGCCCCGGGCGCGGACGGTGCTGGGAGCGGTGGGGCCGGGCCCGGAGCAGCCGGTCAGGGCCACGGCGAGAGCCGCGGTCACCGTGAGCGTCCCGAACCGCCGCAACGCGGTCCCCGTTTTCTTCGTCTTCTTGGTCGGAGAAGGCATGCGCGGACTATACCTGCCGTGTATACATCGGATGTATAGCGCCTGTGCGCACCCGATGGCCGACTGCGCGGGCGTATCCCCGGGCCGCACGGCAGGCTGCTGGCATGACACCGGACACGGCAGCGGTACCGACGCGACCCCGTCTCCTCGTCCTGCGCGCCCTCGGCCTCGGCGACCTTCTCGCCGGCGTTCCCGCCCTGCGCGCCCTGCGGCGGGCCCACCCGGACCACGAACTGGTGCTGGCGGCGCCCGCCGGGCTGGCGCCGGTCGCGGAGGCGACGGGGGCCGTGGACCGGTTGCTGCCCGCCTCCGCGCCGGGGCGCGAGGTGCCGCGCTCGCTCGACTGGAGCGGCCCCCCACCGGACATCGCCGTCGACCTGCACGGCAACGGGCCGCTCAGCCACCGGCTGCTGGCCGACCTGCGCCCGGCCGAGCTGCTCGCCTTCGCCCACCCGGACACGCCGGAGATCGACGGACCGCCCTGGTACGCCGAGGAACACGAACGCGACCGCTGGTGCCGGCTGCTGCGCTGGTACGGGGTCGAGGCCGACCCGCGCGACCTGCGTCTGCCCCCACCGCACAGCGCCTCCCCGGCGCCCGGCGCGGCCGTCCTGCATCCCGGTGCCGGATCGCCGGCCCGCTGCTGGCCCGTCGAGCGCTACGCGGCCGTCGCGGCCGGGCTGCGCGCCCGGGGCCTGCGGGTGGTCGTCACCGGGGGCGCCGACGAGGGCGACCTCGTGGCACGGCTCGCCAAGCAGGCGGACCTCGCCGACACGGACGTGTTCGGCGGCGGCCTGCCCTTCGGCCGGCTGTCCGCCCTCGTCGCCGCCGCGTCCTGCGTGATCAGCGGCGACACCGGTATCGCCCACCTCGCCGTCGCCCACGGCACGCCGTCCGTCACCCTGTTCGGGCCGGTCGCGCCCAGCCGCTGGGGCCCGCCGCCCGACCCCCGCCACCGCGCCCTCTGGTACGGCCCGCAGGGCGACCCGCACGGCCGCCGTCCCGACCCCGCCCTGCTGCGCATCACACCCGACGACGTGCTGCGGGCCCACGGCGACCTGCCCGGAATCCCGACAGCGTGAAAGGGCACCCGGCCACGATGAACGTCCAGCACCCCCAGGCGTGCCGGGTCGGCGTCGTCATCGCGACGCGCAACCGCTCCGCGGCCCTCGCCGAGAGCCTCGGCCACCTCCTCGCCCTCCCGGAGCGGCCCCCCGTCCTCGTCGTGGACAACGCCTCCACCGACGACACACGCACGATGCTCGCCCGCGACTTCCCCGAGGTGCGCCTGCTGGCCCTGCCGCTCAACCACGGGGCCCTCGCCCGCACCCACGGCGCCCGGCTCCTGGACACCCCGTACGTCGCCTTCAGCGACGACGACTCCTGGTGGGCGCCCGGCGCGCTGAGCCGGGCGGCACAGCTGATGGACGCGCACCCGCGGCTCGGACTGATCGCCGCCCGCACGCTCGTGGGCCCCGCCGCACACCCCGACCCGCTCAACGAGGTCCTCGCGGGCTCGCCCCTCGGCCCGGCCGCCGACCTGCCGGGCACCCAGGTCCTGGGCTTCCTCGCCTGCGCCTCCGTGGTCCGCCGCACCGCCTACCTCGACGCGGGCGGCTTCCACCGGCTGCTGTTCTTCGGCGGCGAGGAGACCCTGCTCGCCTACGACCTGGCCGCCCGCGGCTGGGGCGTCACCCACTGCCCGGACATCGTCGCCCACCACCATCCGGCGACCGGGCCCCGCACCGGCCGCCCGGTCGTCCAGCGCCGCAACGAGGTCCTCACCGCCTGGCTGCGCCGCCCGGTGCCGTACGCGCTCGCCCGCACCCGCGCCCTCGCCGCCGAGGCCCGCCGCGACGAGCACGCCCGGCAGGCCCTGCGCGCCACGCTCGTCCGGCTGCCGGCCGCCCTGCGCGAACGCCGGCCCCTGCCCCCGCACGTCGAGCGGGCCGCGCGCCTGCTGGAGGAAGAGGCCGCATGAGCGACCCCCGCACGACCGTCGTCGTCATCACCCACAACCGGCGCCGCGAACTGCTGCGCACCCTGGACCACCTCGCCCGGCTGCCCGAACGTCCGGCGGTGATCGTCACCGACAACGGCTCCACCGACGGCACCGCCGAGGCCGTGGCCCGCCACCACCCGCAGGTACGGCTGCTGAGGCCGGGCCGCAACCTCGGCGCCGTCGGCCGCAACCTCGCCATCCGGCAGGTCGACACGCCGTACGTCGCCTTCTGCGACGACGACTCCTGGTGGGCCCCGGGCGCCCTGGCCGGCGCCGCGGACCTGCTCGACCGGCACCCGGGCCTCGGCACGGTCACGGCCCGTATCGTCGTCGAGCCGGACGGCGTCGACGACCCCATCGTCGAGGAGCTGCGCCATTCACCCGTCCCCGGGCCGCCGTGGCTGCCCGGACCGGCCCTCGGCTCGTTCCTGGCCGCCGCGACCGTGCTGCGCACCGACGCCTTCCGGGCCGCCGGCGGCTTCCACCCGCGGCTGTGGCTGGGCGGCGAGGAGGAGCTGCTCGCCGCGGACCTGGCGGCCGCGGGATGGTGGCTGACCTACGCCGACCATCTGACGGTGCACCACCACCCCTCGGTGGCACGGGACGCCACCCTGCGCCGCACCCACGGCATCCGCAACACCCTGTGGTTCACCTGGCTGCGCCGGCCGGCCGGTCCCGCCCTGCGCCGGACCGTGAACCTGGCCCGCACGGTCCCGCGGGACGTGGCCTCGCTGCGCGCCTTCGCCGAGGCCGCCGCCGCCCTGCCCTGGGTGCTGCGCGAACGCCGGGTCCTGCCCCATGAGGTCGAGTCCCGTCTGCGCCTGCTGGAGCCCGCCCAGCGCGCCTCCAAGGCCCGGCGTTACACCGGCTGAACCCGCACCGGCGGGGTGCGGGTCCCGGCGTCGCAGGGCGCGGGGCCGGTCAGCCGCCGCACCAGCGGCACATGAGCCGGAACGCGGCGAACAGCGTCAGCGGCCACAGCGCGGCGAAGGCCCAGATCACGCCCGGTTCGGAGGTGGCGATGCCGGCCACCATGAGGGTCACCGACACCACCAGCGACAGCAGGACGGTCCACCCGCGGGGGCGGTAGGAGCCGACACGGGCCAGGATCCGGGTGGGGTCCGGGCGGCGGTCCAGCCGCCCGGTGCGCATCCGGCGGTCCAGGCGGCGGTCGCGGCGCAGGACGCGTTCCATCTCGTCGAGGATGCGCTGCTCGTTCTCGGGAAGTCGGCCGATGGACACGCGCTCTCTCCTTCCGGACGGCCGGACCGCCGCCTCCCGGGAACGTGCCGCGGGAACGTGCGGGCGGGGGACGTGCGACGGGGGACGTGCGACGGGGGACGTGCGACGGGGGACGTACAGCGGGTGCCCCGGGAGTCCCGGGAGCTAACCGGGTACGGGCCGGGCCAGTGCCTCGACGAGCCGGTCCGCGCTGTCCGGGGCGGCGCCCTCCCGGAAGCCGTCACGGGCCTGCCGTGCGGCCACCCGGCCGCCGGTCAGGCACCAGTCCCACCACCGGTCCAACTGCCGTACGTCCAGCCGCTCGGCGGGCACCAGCGCGGGCCAGCCGCAGGCCCGGGCCTGCGCGGTGAGTTTGGCCCCGCCCTCCACCGGGTCCACGGCCAGCACCGGTGTGCCGACCCGCAGGGCGATGACCAGCCCGTGCAGCCGGTCGGTGACGACCAGGTCCAGGCGGGCCAGGACGGACTGCAGTTGGGCGGGCGTCGCGCTCAGGTGCCAGTCGTGGGTGTCCAGCCGGGTCTCCAGTTCCAGCCGGGCGCAGTCCTTGGCGGCCAGCCAGCGCGTCACCTCCTGGGCGACCTGGCCGTGCCGCCGCAACGCCCCGTACTCGTGCTGGCCGTGGGTGAGGATCACGCCGACCACCGGCCGCGCCGGCACCTGCGGGGCGCGGGCCGCCAGGTCCTCCACCGGCTCGCGGTCCGGCGCGTCCCGGGGCAGCACCCGGTGGAAGCCGGTCACCGCCGGGCTGTCCGGGTCGATGACCGAGGTGCCCACCGCGATGCGCACGCAGTGCGCGAACCGCCGGTGCAACCGCTCCACCTGCGGCCCGTGCAGCGGACCGCAGACGAACACCAGGTGCGTGTAGTCGGCGGTCCGCAACCGGTCGAGATGCAACGCCTCCGGCCGGAAACCCGGGCTCCAGGCGATGTCGTAGGGGATGCCCGTGCCCCGCAGGACGTCCTCCACCCGGCGCAGGGCGAGGACGTCCCCGGCGGTCGCCTCCCCGTCGGGGAAGCTGAACCACCCGGTCAGCAGCACTCTGCGCGGCCGCCCGCCGTGGTGTGTCTGCACACGCCCTGAGTGCCCCGCCCGGCACGAGAACATTCAGGGCAAAAGGACGCCCGCCGTACGCTGGACACATGGCCCCCCTGTCACGGCGGACGCCGGTCTCCCTCACGGTCCGGCCGTCGGCGCCCTCCCAGGCTCCCCTGGTCGGGGCGATGGGGTACGCCGAGGGCCGTTTCCCGCACGCCGCCGAACTGGCCCTGCCGACGGGCGGGGCGCAACTCCTGGTGAACCTCGACCGGGACGTCCTCACCCGCACGCCGCTGCACGGCGCCGGACGCACCGCCGAAGGCGCGGCCGTGCAGGGGCCGTGCACCGGGCCGGCCGTGATCGACCCGGCGCAGCAGCGCGCCGTCGTCTGGGTGGCGTTCCGCCCGGCGGGACTGAGCCCCCTCCTGCCCGTCCCCGTCTGCGAGGTGCGCGACGAACTGGCCGGGCTCGGCGCACTGTGGGGCGGCGACGGCGCGGTGCTGCGCGAGCGGCTGCTGGAGGCCGGGGCCGCCGGTGGCCCGCGCGCCGTGCTGCGCACGCTGGAGACGGCCCTGCTGGAGCGGGCCGGGAACCCTCCGGCGCCCGACCCGGCGATCCGCCGCGCCGCGTTCCTGCTCGACCGGGGCACGCCCGTGGCCGAGGTCGCCGACCGGCTCGGCTGGACCGCGAGGCGACTGACCCGCCGATGCGCCGGGCAGCTCGGCATCCCGCCCAAGCGGTACGCGCGCGTACGGCGCTTCCAGCGGTTGCTGCGGCGCGTCAACGCCGGGCAGGGGCCGCCGGACTGGGCCGCGCTCGCCGCGGACTGCGGCTACCACGACCAGGCCCACCTGATCCACGAGTTCCGCGCACTGGCCGGCATCACCCCGGGCGCCTACACACCGCGCTCGCCGGGGGAGGGCAACCACGTACCGCTCCCCGGGTGAGACGCCCGGGGCGCGGCCGTTTCCTACAATCCACGGCCCCCGCGCGCACGTCACGGTGAAGGCATGACGAACGCAGGCGGCAAGCCCGCCCTCACCAGGCTCTACGCCCGGCTCGTGGTCTCCGACGGGCCGCGGGCCGTCGACTTCTACCGCACCGCGCTCGGCGCCGAGGAGATCGAGCGGTACACCGGCCCCGGGGGCCGGATCGTGCACGCCATGCTGCGGCTCGGCGACGCGGTGATCGCCGTCAAGGACGCCGGCGACGGCGACCCGGCGCCGCCCGATCTCGGCGGCACTCCGGTGATCATGGCCCTCGACGTGTCCGACGCCGACGCCGTCGCCGACGCCATGCTGCGCGCCGGGGCGAGCGTCGTGCACCCCGTGGCCGACCAGCACTACGGGCAGCGCGGCGGACGCCTGGCCGACCCGTTCGGGCACCAGTGGATGATCTCCCAGCCGATCGAGGACCTCACGCCGGAACAGATCCAGCGGCGCACGGACGAGTTGTTCCCGGACTGAGGCGGCGCCGTCCCGGGCGGCGGTCAGGTGCGGCCCCGGCGGTCAGGTGCGGCCCGCGACCGGCTCCTCGGCCGGGGCCTGCGCCTCCGCCTTGCCGCCCGGATGGCGCAGGGCGCACAGGAAGGCGAGGCCCAGGGCGACGGCCATGCCGTAGAACACCCACTGGTTGGCCTCCGCGAAGTCCATGCGGATCGCGGACATCGCGTCCCGGGTCGCCTCGGCGCCGGGACCGGAGCCCGTGGGCGGCCGGGCGTCGCCGTTGCCGGTGACCGACTCGGTGACGTCACGCGCCGCGCTCTCGGCCGCCCCGGCGGGCACGCCCCGGGACTCGAGGGTGCCCGTCACGTTGTCGGTCGTGACGTGCGTCAGGATCGTGCCGTAGACCGCCATGCCCACGCTGGCCGCGAAGTTGCGCACCGTCTGGGTGATGCCGGTGACCTCGCCGTAGGAGGTGCCGATGGCCCGGTTCACCGCGTCCGTCGACGCCGGCGCCAGGATGAAGCCGACACCGGCCCCGGCGAGGGCCGCGTAGAGCCACTGGTCGTGCATGCTCAGGTCGGTGAGCTCGCCCGCCCACAGCGCGAACCCGACGGCACCCACCACCCCGCCCAGTTTCAGGGCCGGCCGGGCGCCGCGTGTGTCGAGGATCCGGCCGCCCCACTGGGAGGCGATCGCGAAGCCCACGAAGAAGTACAGCAGGAACAGCGCCGCCTGGTTCGGCGAGGCGCTCAGCGACACCTGCGCGTAGACGGAGGCGAAGAAGAACAGCGGGACGAACGCGAGCATGGCGAAGAACAGCACCAGCGCGTCCACGCTGAACGCCTTGTCGCGGAAGACCCGCAGGTCGATCAGCGGGTGCTCCACCCCGCGTTCGTAGCGGACGAACCCGGCCAGTACCGCAAGGCCCCCCACGATGCACACCCACGTCGCCCAGCCGTCCCAGCCCCAGGAGAACGCCTGCTGGAAGCCGAGGACGCTCAGGCCCATGCCGACCGCGATGAGGACGGCACCCGGCACGTCCAGCGTGCCGGACCGCCGCCGGTCGGGTACGTGCGCCAGGACCGTGAGCACCAGCGCCACGATCGCGACCGGGACGTTGACCCAGAACACCGCCCGCCACGTCCAGTTGGTCAGCCAGCCGCCCAGGAGCGGACCGATCGCCGTCAGCGCACCGGTGACACCGAAGAACAGGGCCAGGGCGCGGCCGCGCCGCTCGACCGGGAACACCGCCACCACCACGGCCAGGGCGGCGGGGAACAGCAGCGCCGCCCCCAGGCCCTGCGTCGCCCGGAAGGCGATCAGCCAGGCCTGCGCCGCGTCACCCTCGGGGACGCAGCCGCACAGCACCGACGAGACGACGAACACCAGCGTGCCGATGACGACGACCCGGCGCGGCCCGTACAGGTCCGCGAGCCGCCCCCCGAGCGCGAAGAACGCCGCGAGGGCCAGCAGGTAGGCGTTGACCACCCACTGCATCCCGGAGGACGACAGTCCCAGTTCGCGCACGATGTCCGGAGCCGCGATCGACACGATGGTCTGGTCGATGAAGGTCATGGCGACGGCGAACATCATCGCCGCCAGCGCCAGCGTCTGCTGCGGCGCGCTTCGGGAAGGGGACGCGCTCCCGCGCCCCGGGCGCACGTTGCTCACCCGCTCAGTCTGCGCCCGCCGGAAACGTGCCGCATCACGGGACAACTGCCGCCTCCGACGCCACGGCAATACCGCCGAACGGACCTTCCGGCAACCCCCCGGTCGTGTGAGGACGGCCTCCCCGGCCATGTGACCGTGGTCCGCCACGGATACCGCGTCGACCGTGCAGGATGCGGGCACCAAGAGGGCAGACGGACAGACGAGGAGAGGCAGACGATGGTTCCAGCGGAAGCTGAACCCCAGAGGATCGGCATCCCGGCCGAATCCGCTGCGGGCGAGACCAGGGTGGCGGCCACGCCGGCCACCGTGGGCAGACTCGTCGCGCTCGGGTACGACGTGGTGGTCGAGCCGGGAGCGGGAGCCCCGTCCCGCTTCTCCGACACCGCCTACGAGGAGGCGGGGGCGAGCCTCGGCGACCCGTGGCAGGCGGAGATCGTGCTCAAGGTCAACGGCCCCTCCCGCGAGGAGATCGTCCGGCTGCGCGACGGGGCGACCCTGGTCGCGCTGATCAGCCCCGCGCTCAACCCGGAGCTGGTCGACGAACTGGCCCGGCGGCCCGTCACCGTGCTCGCCATGGACGCCGTGCCGCGCATCTCGCGCGCCCAGTCCCTGGACGTCCTCAGCTCGATGGCCAACATCGCGGGCTACCGGGCCGTGGTCGAGGCGGCGCACGCCTTCGGCCGGTTCTTCACCGGCCAGGTGACCGCCGCCGGCAAGGTGCCGCCCGCCAAGGTCCTGGTGGCCGGCGCCGGAGTCGCCGGCCTCGCGGCGATCGGCGCCGCCCGCAGCCTGGGCGCGGTGGTCCGCGCCACCGACCCCCGGCCCGAGGTCGCCGAGCAGGTCCGCTCGCTGGGCGGGGAGTTCCTCGCCGTCTCGACCGAGCAGGAGGTGAGCGCCGACGGCTACGCCCGGGCCACCTCGGAGGACTACGACCGGCTCGCCGCGCAGCTGTACGCCGAGCAGGCCGCCGACGTCGACATCATCATCACCACCGCCCTCATCCCGGGCCGCCCGGCGCCGCGGCTGATCACCGCCGAGGACGTCGCGCGCATGAAGCCCGGCAGCGTCATCGTGGACATGGCCGCCGCCCAGGGCGGCAACGTCGAGGGCACGGTCGCCGGCAAGGCCGTCGTCACCGACAACGACGTGACGATCATCGGCTACACCGACCTGCCCGGCCGGCTCCCCGCCCAGGCCTCGCAGCTGTACGGCACCAACCTCGTCAACCTGATGAAGCTGCTCACGCCGGGCAAGGACGGCCGTCTGGTCCTCGACTTCGACGACGTGGTGCAGCGTTCGATGACCGTGGTCCGCGACGGCGAGAAGACCTGGCCGCCGCCCCCGGTGCAGGTGTCCGCCGCGCCGGCCCCGGCCGCCGCGAAGGACGCCGCGCCGCCCGCCCCCGAGGCGCCGGCGAAGCCCGCCCGGCCCGCGTGGGCCTCCTACGCCCTCGTCGCCACCGGCGCGCTAGCGCTGTTCCTCGTGACGGCCTTCTCCCCGAGTGAACTCCTCGGCCACTTCACGGTGTTCGTCCTGGCGATCGTCATCGGCTTCTACGTCATCGGCAACGTGCACCACGCGCTGCACACCCCGCTGATGTCGGTCACCAACGCCATCTCCGGGATCGTCGTGGTCGGCGCGCTGCTGCAGATCGGGCAGGGGGACACGGCCGTCACCGTGCTGTCGTTCGCCGCGATCCTGCTGGCGAGCATCAACATCTTCGGCGGATTCGCCGTCACCCGCCGCATGCTCGGCATGTTCTCGAAGGGCTGATCAGGGATGACCACAGACACGGCCGCACAGGCCGCCTACGTCGTCGCGGCGCTGCTGTTCATCCTCAGCCTCGCCGGGCTCTCCCAGCACCGGACCTCGCGTTCGGGAGTCGTCTGGGGCATCGCGGGCATGGCCGTCGCGCTCGCCGCGACCGTCGGTCTCGCCTCGCGCAGCATCACGGCCACCGGGCTGGTGCTGATCGTCGTCGCCACGGCGGTCGGCGCGGGCATCGGCCTGTGGCGGGCCCGGGTCGTCGAGATGACCGGCATGCCCGAGCTGATCGCCATCATGCACAGCCTCGTCGGCCTCGCCGCCACGTTCGTCGGCTGGAACGGCTACCTCGACGTCGACGCCGAGCTGTCCGGCTCGCTGCTGGGCATCCACCACGCCGAGGTGTTCATCGGGGTGTTCATCGGCGCCGTCACCTTCACCGGCTCCGTCGTCGCCTACCTGAAGCTCTCGGCGCGCATCGCCTCCCGTCCGCTCACCCTGCCGGGCAAGCACGTGCTGAACATCGGCGCTCTGGCCGCCTTCGTGGGGCTGACCATCGCGTTCGTGGCACGTCCGCACATGGGCCTGCTCATCGCGGTCACCGTGATCGCCCTGGCTCTCGGCGCGCACCTGGTCGCCTCCATCGGCGGCGGCGACATGCCGGTGGTGGTCTCCATGCTGAACAGCTACTCGGGCTGGGCGGCGGCCGCCTCGGGCTTCCTGCTCGCCAACAACCTGCTCATCGTCACCGGCGCGCTGGTCGGCTCCTCCGGTGCCTACCTGTCGTACATCATGTGCAAGGCGATGAACCGGTCCTTCATCTCCGTCATCGCCGGCGGCTTCGGCACCCCGGCCGCGGCGGCCGAGGAGGGCGAGCAGGGCGAGCACCGGGAGATCAGCGCCGAGGAGACCGCGGAACTCCTCGGCAACGCCACCTCGGTCATCATCACGCCGGGCTACGGCATGGCCGTCGCCCAGGCGCAGTACCCGGTGGCCGAACTGGCGCGCAAGCTGCGCGAGCGGGGCGTCGAGGTGCGCTTCGGCATCCACCCGGTCGCCGGCCGGCTGCCCGGGCACATGAACGTGCTGCTCGCCGAGGCCAACGTGCCCTACGACATCGTCCTGGAGATGGACGAGATCAACGACGACTTCGCCGCCACGTCGGTCGTCCTGGTCATCGGTGCCAACGACACGGTCAACCCGGCCGCCACCGACAACCCGTCCAGCCCCATCGCGGGCATGCCGGTGCTGCACGTGTGGGAGGCGTCGAACGTGGTCGTCTTCAAGCGGTCCATGGCCGCCGGCTACGCGGGCGTGCAGAACCCGCTGTTCTTCCGCGAGAACACCCAGATGCTCTTCGGCGACGCCAAGCAGCGGGTCGAGGACATCCTGCGCGGCCTGGACACCCTGGACGCCCCGGCGCGCCAGATGGCCGGGACGACCGGCTGACCACCCGCGTCCCCGGGGACGCGGACACACGACGCTGTTCGGCCCCGGCCGGTGTCCTCACCGGCCGGGGCCGACGCGTTCGAGCGGCGGGCCGCCGTGCCCACGTCGGGAACCCGGCCGAAGTCAGGGGGCGGAGCGGCGACCGGTGCGTTCGCGCCCCCGGGTGTGCCGTGCCGCGAGGGCGCGGGCCGTGCGGGCGGCCTGCGCCTCGACGCGGTCCCGGCTGTTCCAGGTCCCGGGCAGCATGTCCTGCTGCTGGAACAGGGCGAGACCGTGGGCCGCGGCGGCGACCTGGACGAGGAGCTCGAACGCCGAGTCCTGGTCGGGGGCGAGCCGGCCGGTGACGGGCATCAGATCCTCGTGGAGGCCGCTGCCCGCCCGGGCCAGTTCGGGATGGCGGCTCTTGTCGATGCCGGCCAGGAAGGTGATGTCGAACAGGGCCCGCTCCTCCGCCGCGAAGCGCACATAGGCGGTGGCGAACGCCGCCAGTTGTTCGACCGGGTCCGCGTGCGCGGCGAGGGCGATGCGGTAGCGGCGCCGCTGCTCCTGGTACCCCTGGAGGGCGAGTGAGGCCAGCAGGGCCTCCCGGTCGGCGAAGTGCTTGTAGGGGGCGGACACGCTCACGCCGGCGCGGCGGCAGGCCTCGGCCAGCGTGAATCCGTGCGGGCCGCGCTCGCCGACCAGGGCGAGAGCGGCCTGCTCCAGCGCGTTGCGGAGGTCGCCGTGATGGGTGCCGGTGGGACGCCGTTTGACTGCCATGCCCGGAAGGTTAACACTATTAACCACAAGGTGAATGTCATTCACCACGGTGCGGCCCGTCGGGCAGAGCCCTTCGGGGGAACCGCGCCCCGCGCGACCTCCGGAGGAAACCCATGCCCCGCTCATCCGCCGCACGCTGGACGGCCGACGACATCCCGGACCAGCAGGGCCGTATCGCAGTGATCACCGGTGCCAACACCGGCATCGGCTTCGAGGTGGCCAAGGCGCTCGCCCGCCGCGGCGCGTCCCTGGTCCTGGCCGTTCGCGACACCGACAGGGGAAAGCGCGCCGCGGACTCGCTCGCCGCGCTCGCCCCCGCGGCGGCCGTGCGCGTGCAGCACCTGGACCTCGGTTCCCTCGCCTCGGTCCGCGCCGCGGCCGCGGAGCTGCGCGCCACGAGCCCCCGCATCGATCTGCTGATCAACAACGCGGGCGTGATGTACACCCCGCAGCAGACGACGGCCGACGGCTTCGAGCTGCAGTTCGGCACCAACCACCTGGGGCACTTCGCCCTGACCGGGCTCCTGCTGGACCTGCTTCCCGCCTCGCCCGCCGCGCGTGTCGTGACCGTCAGCAGCGCCGGCCACCGCATGGGCGGACCGATCGACCTCGACGACCTCGCCCGGCGGGAGCGCCCCTACGATCGCACCGCCGCGTACGGACACTCCAAGCTGGCCAACCTGATGTTCACGTACGCACTGCAGCGGAAGCTGCCCGCGGGCGGGCCTCTCGCGGTCGCGGCCCATCCCGGAGGCGCCGACACCACCGGCTCGCGCACCGCGATGTCCCACTCCTCCGCCCTCACTCGCGCGGCCTTCTCGGTGATCCGGCCGCTGCTGCTGCAGTCACCGGAGATGGGCGCCCTGCCGGTCCTGCGCGCCGCGACCGACCCGAGCGTCAGGGGAGGCGAGTACTACGGTCCGCGCGGATTCCAGCAGAGCAAGGGCCACCCCGTACCGGTCCGCTCCAGCCCGCAGTCCTACGACGTGGCCCTGCAGCAGCGTCTGTGGGCGCTGTCCGAGGAGCTGACCGAGGTGAGGTTCGGAGTCTGACGGACGGGCCGCGAGGAGAAGAGCCGGCCCGGTGCGCGCGAGGGCCGGCCCGACGATGTCGGACCGGCCCTCGGTGGTGGTGGGGCGCTGCGGTCAGTCCGTGCCGGACTCCATCGCCGCGCGGTCCAGCCAGGCGTCCTCCTCGGAAACCTCGCCGCGGGAGGCGATGGCCTCGGCGCCGCCCTGCGGCAGCTCCGGCATGGTGCCGATCAGCCCGGTCGCGGCGGCCTGGGAGGCGCCGACGGTGGGGCTGCCGGTGCCGATCAGGCCGATCCCGGCGTACTGCTCCAGCTTGGCGCGCGAGTCGGCGATGTCCAGGTTGCGCATGGTGAGCTGGCCGATCCGGTCCACCGGGCCGAACGCGGAGTCCTCGGTGCGCTCCATGGACAGCTTGTCCGGGTGGTAGCTGAACGCGGGGCCGGTGGTGTCGAGGATCGAGTAGTCCTCGCCGCGCCGCAGTCGCAGGGTCACCTCACCGGTGACGGCGGCGCCGACCCAGCGCTGCAGCGACTCGCGGATCATCAGCGCCTGCGGGTCCAGCCAGCGGCCCTCGTACATCAGCCGGCCGAGGCGCCGGCCCTCGGTGTGGTACTGGGCGAGGGTGTCCTCGTTGTGGATGGCGTTGACCAGCCGCTCGTACGCGGCGTGCAGCAGGGCCATGCCGGGGGCCTCGTAGATGCCGCGGCTCTTGGCCTCGATGATCCGGTTCTCGATCTGGTCGGACATGCCGAGGCCGTGCCGGCCGCCGATGGCGTTGGCCTCCATGACCAGGTCGACGGCGGAGGCGAACTCCTTGCCGTTGATCGACACCGGGCGTCCCTGGTCGAAGCCGATCGTCACGTCCTCGGTGGCGATCTCGACCTCGGGGTCCCAGAACTTCACGCCCATGATGGGCTCGACCGTCTCGATGCCGGTGTCCAGGTGCTCCAGGGTCTTGGCCTCGTGGGTGGCACCCCAGATGTTGGCGTCGGTGGAGTACGCCTTCTCCGTGCTGTCGCGATAGGGCAGGCCGTGGGCGAGCAGCCACTCCGACATCTCCTTGCGGCCGCCCAGTTCGGTCACGAACGCCGCGTCCAGCCAGGGCTTGTAGATCCTGAGGTGCGGGTTGGCGAGCAGGCCGTAGCGGTAGAACCGCTCGATGTCGTTGCCCTTGAAGGTCGAGCCGTCGCCCCAGATCTGGACGTCGTCCTCCAGCATCGCCCGCACCAGGAGCGTGCCGGTGACGGCCCGGCCCAGCGGGGTGGTGTTGAAGTAGGCCCGCCCGCCCGAGCGGATGTGGAACGCGCCGCAGGTCAGCGCGGCCAGGCCCTCCTCGACCAGCGCGGCCCGGCAGTCGACCAGACGTGCGATCTCGGCCCCGTAGGTCCGGGCGCGGCCGGGCACCGAGGCGATGTCGGGCTCGTCGTACTGGCCGATGTCGGCGGTGTAGGTGCACGGGACGGCGCCCTTGTCGCGCATCCACGCGACCGCGACGGAGGTGTCGAGACCGCCCGAGAAGGCGATGCCGACGCGCTCGCCGGCGGGCAGGGAGGTGAGGACCTTGGACATAGAAAGAGTATGTATCACTTTGCATAGTCATGCAAGCCGGGCGTGTGGAACCCGTCCTCCGCGCCGGTTGCGCTCAGGAGATGCCCGCTCCGGAACCGCCGAGCGCGCCCAGGATCCGCTCGGCCGCCAGGGTCGGGGTCAGCTCGCCCTCCCGGACCTGCTGCTCCAGGGCCGGCGCCACGGACCGCACCGCCGGATCGGCATGGAGGCGGCCGAGGAGTTCGTCGCGGACCATGGTCCAGGTCCAGTCGACCTGCTGGTCGCGGCGCTTGGCGGTGAGCCGGCCCGTGGAGTCCAGCAGCGTGCGGTGCTGCTCCAGGCGCTCCCACACCGCGTCCAGCCCCGTCGACTCGCGGGCGCTGCAGTGCAGTACGGGAGGCGTCCAGAACGCGTCCTTGCCGTGCATCAGCCGCAGGGCGCCCGCCAGTTCCCGCGCGGCGGCCCGGGCGTCCCGCTCGTGCGGGCCGTCCGCCTTGTTGACGGCGATCACGTCGGCCAGCTCCAGCACGCCCTTCTTGATGCCCTGGAGCTGGTCGCCGGTGCGGGCGAGGGTGAGCAGCAGGAAGGTGTCGACCATGTTCGCCACGGCCGTCTCCGACTGGCCGACGCCGACCGTCTCGACGAGGACCACGTCGTAACCCGCCGCCTCCATCACGACGATCGACTCTCGGGTGGCCTTGGCCACCCCGCCGAGCGTGCCCGCGGTGGGGGAGGGGCGCACGAACGCCGCCGGATCCACCGCGAGGCGCTCCATGCGGGTCTTGTCGCCCAGGATGGAGCCGCCCGTGCGGCTGGAGGACGGGTCGACGGCCAGGACCGCCACCCGGTGCCCGAGCGAGGTCAACAGCGTGCCGAACGCGTCGATGAACGTCGACTTGCCCACCCCGGGCACCCCGCTGATCCCGATGCGCCGGGCCCGGCCGCTGTGCGGCAGCAGCGCCGTCAGCAACTCCTGGGCCAGCGCGCGGTGTTGCGGCCGGGTCGACTCGACGAGCGTGATCGCGCGGGCGACGATCGCCCGCTTGCCGTCGAGCACGCCCTTCACATACGCGTCGACATCGATCACAGGTCGTGCCCGAGGTCGTCCGACAGCCGCTTCACCAGGTCGTACGCCGCGTCCGGGATCACCGTCCCGGGCGGGAAGACGGCCGCCGCTCCCATCTCCAGCAGCGTCGGCACGTCCTGCGGCGGGATCACGCCGCCGACCACGACCATGATGTCCTCCCGGCCCTCCTCGGCCAGCGCCTCGCGCAGCGCCGGGACGAGGGTGAGGTGACCGGCCGCCAGCGACGAGACACCGACGATGTGCACGTCCGCCTCGACCGCCTGCCGGGCCACCTCGGCCGGCGTCTGGAACAGCGGGCCGACGTCCACGTCGAAGCCGAGGTCGGCGAAGGCGGTGGCGATCACCTTCTGGCCGCGGTCGTGGCCGTCCTGGCCCATCTTGGCCACCAGGATGCGCGGGCGGCGCCCCTCGGCCTCCTCGAAGGCGGACACCAGGGTGCGGGTGCGGTCCACGCCCGGGGACTCTCCCGTCTCGTTGCGGTACACACCGGTGATCGTACGGATCTGGCTCGCGTGCCGGCCGTACACCTTCTCCAGGGCGTCGGAGATCTCCCCGACCGTGGCCTTGGCGCGGGCCGCGTGCACGGCCAGCTCCAGCAGGTTGCCCTCGCCCGCGGCGGCCCGGGTCAGCGCGTCGAGCGCGTCCCGGCAGGCCGTCTCGTCCCGCTCCGCGCGCAGCCGCCTGAGCTTCTCGATCTGCTGGGCCCGCACGGAGGAGTTGTCGACCTTCAGGACCTCGATCTGCTCGTCGGTCTCCACCCGGTACTTGTTGACGCCGATGACCGGCTGGCGGCCCGAGTCGATCCGGGCCTGGGTGCGGGCCGCGGCCTCCTCGATGCGCAGCTTGGGGATGCCCGCGTCGATGGCCTTGGCCATGCCGCCCGCGGCCTCGACCTCCTGGATGTGCTGCCAGGCCCGCCGCGCCAGGTCGTACGTCAGCTTCTCGACGTACGCGCTGCCGCCCCACGGGTCGATGACCCGGGTGGTGCCGGACTCCTGCTGCAGCAGCAACTGGGTGTTGCGGGCGATGCGCGCCGAGAAGTCGGTCGGCAGGGCGAGCGCCTCGTCCAGGGCGTTGGTGTGCAGCGACTGCGTGTGGCCCTGCGTGGCCGCCATCGCCTCGACGCAGGTACGCGTGACGTTGTTGAACACGTCCTGCGCGGTCAGCGACCAGCCCGAGGTCTGCGAATGCGTGCGCAGGGACAGCGACTTGGCATTCTGCGGGTCGAACTGCTTCACCAGCTTCGCCCACAGCAGCCGCGCCGCCCGCAGCTTGGCGACCTCCATGAAGAAGTTCATGCCGATCGCCCAGAAGAACGACAGCCGGGGCGCGAACGCGTCCACGTCCAGGCCCGCTTCACGGCCCGCCCGGATGTACTCCACGCCGTCCGCGAGCGTGTACGCCAGCTCCAGGTCGGCCGTCGCACCGGCCTCCTGGATGTGGTAGCCGGAGATGGAGATGGAGTTGTAGCGCGGCATCCGCTGCGAGGTGAAGGCGAAGATGTCGGAGATGATCCGCATCGACGGCTTCGGCGGATAGATGTAGGTGTTGCGGACCATGAACTCCTTGAGGATGTCGTTCTGGATGGTCCCCGCCAGCTTCTCCGGCGGCACGCCCTGCTCCTCGGCGGCGACGATGTACAGCGCCAGCACGGGCAGCACCGCGCCGTTCATCGTCATCGACACCGTCATCCGGTCCAGCGGAATGCCGTCGAACAACTGCCGCATGTCGAGGATCGAGTCGATGGCCACGCCCGCCATGCCGACGTCACCCGTCACGCGCGGGTGATCGCTGTCGTACCCCCGGTGCGTGGGCAGGTCGAAGGCGACCGACAGGCCCTTCTGCCCGGCCGCGAGGTTGCGCCGGTAGAAGGCGTTGGACTCCTCGGCGGTGGAGAAACCGGCGTACTGGCGGATCGTCCAGGGCTGGTTGACGTACATCGTCGGGTACGGGCCGCGCAGGTACGGCGCCGCCCCCGGGTACGTCTCCAGGAAGTCCAGGCCCTCCAGGTCACGGCCCGTGTACAGCGGCTTGACCGTGATGCCCTCGGGAGTCTCCCACAGCAGGTCGTCCCCGCCGGAGGCGTTCTTCACCGCCGCGCGCCACTCGTCGGGGCTGCCGTCGGCGGCCGGGGTGCCCAGCTCGATCCCGGAGAAGTCGGGGATGCCATGGGGGGCGGTCATCGGGCAACTCCCATGCGGTCGAGGGTCGCGGACAGCACGGCCACGGCGTCGCAGCCCGCGAAGACGTAATCGTCGACACCCGGGTGCTCCCCGGGCCGTCCGGCGAGGAACACGCGCGAGGCGCCCGCCTTCCTCAGCTCCGCGGCCCGGTCCGCCGCCTGCTCCGCGTACAGGGCGTCACTGGAGCACAGCACGGCCTCGCTCGCGCCGCTGTCCGCGAACGCGCCGTCGACGACCGGCTCGATGCCGCCCGCCTGGAAGAGGTTCGAGGCGAAGGTGAGGCGCGCGGTGTGGGCGGCGGCCGGACCGAGCGCGGCGAGGTAGATCCGCGGCCGGGAGCCGGTCGCGGCCAGGTGCGCGTCCGAGCGGGCCCGCAGCGCCTCGAAGGCCTCGTCGCGGCGCACCCGCGGCAGCCCGCCGGACGGCCGCTCGGGGGCGCTGTCGCGCACCACCGGCTTCTCCGCCAGGAACGGGAACTCGCTGACGCCGGTGACGGGTTCACGCCGCTTGGCCAGCTTCGCGCTCCGCGCCCGCCACGTCTCGGCGAGGTCCCGCTCCACGTCCCCGGAGCGCAGCGCGGCCGCCATGCCGCCCAGCCGCTCGATCCGCTGGAAGAACTCCCAGCCCGCGTGGGCGAGTTCGTCCGTGAGCCGCTCCACGTACCAGGAGCCGCCCGCCGGGTCGATCACCCGGGCCAGGTGGGACTCCTCGATGAGGATCGTCGAGGTGTTGCGGGCGATGCGGCGCGCGAACGCGTCCGGCAGGCCCAGGGCGTGGTCGAAGGGCAGCACGGTCACCGCGTCGGCACCGCCCGCGCCCGCGGCCAGCGTGGCGATGGTGGTGCGCAGCATGTTCACCCACGGGTCGCGGCGCGTCATCATCACCGGCGAGGTGACGACGTGCTGCGCCTGCGCCCCGGCGCGCGGCGCCCCGCACACCTCGGCCACCCGCGCCCACAGCCGGCGCGCCGCCCGCAGCTTGGCGATGGTGAGGAACTGGTCGGCGGTCGCAGCGTACCGGAACTCCAGTTGCCCGCAGGCCTGTTCGACACTCAGTCCGGCCCCGGTCAGCTCCCGCAGGTACGCGACCGCCGTGGCCAGCGAGGCGCCCAGCTCCTGCCCGGCCGAACCGCCGGCCTCGTGGTACGGCAGCGCGTCCACGGTCAGCGCCCGCAGTCCCGGGTAACGCTCGGCGCACAGCCGCGCGAGGTCCGCCGCAGGCGCCGCGTCGTCCCGCTGCCCGGTCCGTGCCTCGTGGCCCAGCGGATCGACGCCCAGGTTGCCGCGCGCCGCGTCCGGGGCGACGCCCCGCTCCTCGTACAGCCGCAGCAACTCCCGCGCCGCGGGCCCGCACTCGCGTCCCGCGTCGAGCACGACGGGGGCCAGATCGAGGTGGACGCCGTCGAGGACCCGGCCGAGCTCCGGCACGGCGATGCCGCCGGCTCCGACGGCCAGCCACAGCGAGGTGACGCCGTTCTCCAGGTCCGCGAGCAGCGCGTCACGGTCGGCCACCGTGTGCCGCTGCCGCACGTCCCAGCCGCCGACCGTGCTGCCCTCGGCACGCCCGCCCCGTACGAAGGGGGCGAACCCGGGCAGGCCCGGCTCGGGGGCGGCGTCGCGGGCGGTGTACAGGGGACGGGTGCGCAACCCGTCCTCCAGGGCGGTGGACAGGGCTTCCTCGGCCTCGGCGCCCTCGACGTCCTTGCCCGACTTGCGCAGCACACCCGCCACCAGGCGCTGCCACTGCTCGTGGGGCACGTCAGGGAACTCGCCGGCCAGCTCAAGCCCGTCGTCAGGCAGGACCGTCATGCTCGGATGCTAGGCCACGGACACGAACGTGCAGCAGAGGGGACGGCTGTGACCTTCCCCTCGCCCTGCCTGTGACCCCGCTCTCCCCGCTCGCCCCGTGGTCACGGGGCCGCCGGGGGGCGCGGCCCATGGCGGGCGGAAAGGCGGTGCCGCCGCCCGGAGCGGGGGTACCCGGTGCGCCGCGGAGCCGGGCACGACAACGCCGGTCCGGCCGGATGTGAGGAGGGTACGGGATGCGACTGCGCGATCACGTGGTGGTGGTGACCGGGGCGTCGAGCGGGATCGGCCGGGCCACGGCCGAGGCCTTCGCCCGCAAGGGCTGCGCCGTGGTGCTGGCCGCCCGGCGTGAGGAGGCACTGCGGGCGGCGGCCCGGGAGTGCGAGAGGCACAAGGGGGCCAGGACCCTCGTGGTGCCGACCGACACGACCGACCCGAAGGCCGTCGAGGACCTGGCCCGGCGCGCGGTGGACGAGTTCGGCCGGATCGACGTCTGGGTCAACAACGCCGCCGTCAACGCCTTCGGCCGGTTCGAGGACGTGCCCCTGGAGGACTTCCGCCGGGTCCTGGACGTCAACGTCATGGGGTACGTCCACGGAGCCCGGGCGGCCCTGCCGGTGATGCGGGAGCAGGGCAGCGGCACGCTGATCAACATCTCGTCGATCGTCGGGGTCGTCGCCCAGCCGTACAGCCACCCCTACGGCATGTCCAAGCACGCCGTACGGGCCCTCGGCGCGAGTCTGCGGCAGCAGTTGCGGCTCGAAGGGGTCAAGGGCATCGACGTGTGCACGGTGCTGCCCGCGACCATCGACACCCCGCACTTCCAGCAGGCGGCCAACCACACCGGGCGCAAGGTGGTGGCCATGCCGCCCGTCTACAGCCCCGAGCGGGTCGCCCGGGAGGTCGTGGCCCTGGTGCGCCACCCGCGCCGCGAGGTCGTGGTCGGGCCGGCGGGCCGCGCCCTGGTCCGTCAGTCCCGGATGACACCGGCGCTCGCGGAGCGGGCGATGGCCCGGCAGACCCACAAAGGCCACCTCGACCACGACGAACAAGCCCCCGCGTCCCACGGCGCCCTGCACGTCCCGGACCCCGGTGAGGGAGCGGTGCACGGCGGCTGGGGCGGCCGCAGCCGCACGGCGCTGCGCCGGGTGGCCGTGGCGGCCGCGCTGACGGGGGCGGTGGTGACGGCCGGACGGCGATGGTCCCGCGCCTGACGGGAAGGGTCCGGCAGGGAGCAGGAAGGCCCGCCCGGGTGAGGGGCGGGCCTTCCTGCCGTTCGTTCAGGCCGTGGGCACCGGCGCCGCCCGTCCGGCGGGCACCGGGACCCGGACGGACTCCATGACGAAGCCGCTGCGGATCCGCGCGGGCAGACGGTTCAGCGGGATCCTCAGGTCCTGCTCGGGGACGTCGTACTCCAGCCCGGCCAGGCGGGGTGCGAGGGCCGCCAGCAGGGCGATCGTGATGTCCTCGCCGGGGCAGCGGTGGCCGGTGGCCGGGTCGCCGCCGCCCTGGGGGATCAGTTCGTCCCGGGCGGGCGGGTGCCCGAGGAAGCGTCGCGGCGCGAAGGCGTAGGGCTCCTCCCAGACTTCGGGGTCGTGGTTCTGCCCGTACAGGTCGAGCAGGACCATCGCGCCCTGCGGGATCGGCTCGCCGTGCCAGTCCAGGTCCGCGACGGCCCGGCCGCCGACGAACGGCGCGAAGGGGTAGAAGCGCCGCAGTTCGTGGGCGAAGGCCACGGCGTAGGCCGGGTCGCCGCCGCGCAGCTCCTCGCGGACGTCCGGGCGGCGCAGCGCGTGCCCGGCGTAGGCGATGAACCAGCACACCGCGACGGTGGGGCGGACGACGTTGAGCAGTTCGACCGCGGCGGTGTGCGCATCGAGGAGCCGTCCGTCGGCGTCGCGGTGCCGGGCCACCACGTCCAGGACGGACCCGTCCGCGGCCGCCGCCCCACCGGCGCGCACGTCCTCGACCAGAGCGCCCAGCCGGTCCTCCAGGCGGGCGCGGGCCCGGCGGGCACGCCAGTGGCGGGGCCCCGCCGTGGCGAAACCGTCGACCAGCGACACCAGGTCCGCCGCCACCGCGTCGCCGTCCTCGAGCGGGATCCCGGCCCAGCGGAACACGCCCCGGGTGAGCACCCGGCTCGCCTCGTCGAACAGCACGATCCGGCGGCCGGGCCAGGAGCGCACCGTCTCGTCCCAGTCCGCGGCGACGGCGTCCACGACCCCGGCGACCGCCTGCGGCCCGGTGAGCAGGGACAGGAACATCCCCTTGCGGCCGCGGTGCCGCGGCCCGTCCAGCGTGTGCACGGCCCCGTGCCCGAACAGTGTGCTCAGCACCGGGCCGGGCAGTGCCGAGCCGCGCTCGACGTGCCGCTCGTCGTAGAAGAAGCGCACCGCCTGCGGGCCGTACAGGGCCACGGCGTGCTGACCCATGAGGCGGGCGCGCACCAGCGGGGCGTCGGTGCGGCGCCTGCGGTCGGGCAGCCAGGTGTACCCCTTGGCCAGCAGGGCGAGCGAGCTGTCGGCGAGTGGTGGGCGGCGACTGGGATCCATGGCGCGGCGAGTGCCCGCCCGCCGCCCCCGGAAACGCGGCCGGGAAACGGGGCGATTGCACGGCGTGACGGGGGTACTCGCCGCGCACCGGGCGCTCGACGTGACGCGCCCCCCACGCCGGAAGGCCACCGCCATGAGCTCACGCACCCAGCCGACGACCGGTGCCCGCACCCCCGTCCAGACGGCGGCACTGCTGGTGGGAGCAGTGTTCCTGCTGGTCGGCATCCTGGGCTTCATACCGGGGATCACCACCGACTACGACTCGATGAAGTTCGCCTCGCACGACTCCGGTGCCGAACTGCTCGGCATCTTCCAGATCTCCATCCTGCACAACCTGGTCCACCTCGCCTTCGGCGTGGCCGGCCTGGCCATGTCCCGCAGCGCCTCGGCCGCCCGCACCTACCTGCTGGCCGGCGGCGCCATCTACCTCGTCCTGTGGCTGTACGGCCTGATCATCGGCCATGACAGCGCCGCCAACTTCGTCCCGCTGAACACCGCCGACGACTGGCTGCACTTCTTCCTGGGCATCGGCATGATCGCCCTGGGTGCCCTCCTCACCCGCCGCACCGCCACCGGCACCCGGAGGATGTGATCCGCGATGGCGAAAGGCAAAGCACTGCTGGCGGCCGCCGCCGGACTGACCGCCGGCGCCGTCATCGCCTGGCAGCGCACGACGGCCGGCCCCTCCGACGCCTCCGCCGGTGAACGCTGGCTGACCGTCACGGTCAACGTCGACCCCGCGGAGCTCCAGGCCGAGAAGCTGCCCGCACCCCTGCGGGAGTACGGCGACCGCATCGAGACCCGCATCACCCCCGCCCCCGGTGACCGGGGCACCGAACTCGCGGTCCGCCTGAGGGACGCCCCGTCGCCGGCCGCGCACTCGCTGCCCGCCCGGCTCGCCGGACAGGATCCCGACCAGGACCTGCGCCGCGCCCTGCGGGACGCCAAGTCACTGCTGGAGGTGGGCGAGGTGATGGAACCCGACTCGCCCCCGACCACCCACGACACCCCCGGCGGGAAGCTCGTCGGGCTGCTGAGCCGCCGCGCCGGCGGGGAGGGAGTGCTGTGAAGGCCCTGTGCTGGGAAGGCGTCAACAAGCTCTCCGTCGAGCAGGTGCCCGATCCCGCCCTGCGCAACGACCACGACGTGATCGTCAAGCTCATCGCGGGTACCACGTGCGGCTCCGATCTGCACCTCATCGGCGGCTACATCCCCTTCATGCGGGCCGGTGACGTGATCGGCCACGAGTTCATCGGCGAGGTCGTCGAGGTCGGTGCCGCCGTACGCAAGCACACGGTGGGCGACCGGGTGGTGGTCTGCTCCTTCATCGGCTGCGGCCGCTGCTGGTACTGCACCCACGACCTGTGGTCCCTGTGCGACAACACCAACACCAACCCCGGCATCGGGCAGGCCCTCTTCGGCGCCGACACCGGCGGCATCTTCGGCTACTCGCACGCCATGGGCGGACTGCGCGGCAGCCACGCCGAGTACGTCCGGGTGCCGTTCGCCGACCACGGTGCCTTCTCCGTCCCGGAGGGCGTCGACGACGCCAGCGCCCTGTTCGTGTCGGACTCGGTGCCGACCGGCTGGATGGGCGCCGACCTCGGAGGCGTCAAGCCCGGTGACGTCGTCGCCGTGTGGGGCTGCGGGGCGGTCGGCCAGATGGCGGCCCGCGCCGCGATCCTGCTGGGCGCGGAGCGGGTCATCTCCATCGACCGCATCCCCGAACGGCTGGAGATGACCGAACGCCACATCGGCAGCGAGGTCATCGACTACACCGCCACCGACGTCGGCGCCGAACTGCGCGAACGCACCGGCGGCCGCGGACCCGACGTGTGCATCGAGGCGGTCGGCATGGAGGCCCACAGCGACGGCCCCGCGCACCTGTACGACCAGGTGAAGCAGCAGCTGCGCCTGCAGACCGACCGTCCCACCGCCGTACGCCAGGCCATCCACGCCTGCCGCAAGGGCGGCACCGTCTTCGTGCTCGGCGTCTTCGGCGGCGCCGTCGACAAGTTCCCCCTGGGCGCGGTGATCAACAAGGGCCTGACGATCCGGGGCGCCCAGCAGCACGGCCAGCGCTACATCCCGATGCTGCTGGACCGGCTGGCGGCCGGGGAGCTGAGCACCTCACACCTGGCGACCCACACCGTCTCCCTGGACGAGGCACCCCGGGCGTACGAGATGTTCAAGGACAAGGACGACGGCTGCGTCCGCGCGGTCATCCGGCCGGGCGGCTGACGTGGGCCACCGCCGTCCCCGGCTCCGTTTGCCGTCCCGGTCGGTGGGGACCCGGCCGGGCATGACCACCATGCGACGCCGCCTGCTGCGGCAGAACCGGATGCTGTGGCTGCTGGACCGCCTGGAGCGCGAGTCCGGGGCCGACGCGGTGATCGACACGCTCCGCAAGGGCGTGCGGGCCCTGCCGCTGGGACGCGGCCGCGACCTGCTGCACGGCCGGTGGATGGGGCACCCCGTGCACCCGCTGATGGTGCAGGTGCCGATCGGGAGCTGGCTGTCGGCGGCGGTACTGGACCTGCGTCCCGGCCGCTCCCGCGAGGCGCGGCTGCTGATCGGCGTCGGGCTCGGGGCCGCGGCCCCGGCGGCCCTGGCCGGCTGGGTCGACTGGGCTGAGCTGCACCGCCAGCAGCAGCGCGTAGGCCTCGTGCACGCCCTGTCCAACATCACGGCCGTCGGGCTGTACGCGACCTCGCTCGCCTGCCGCGCCAAGGGCCGGGAGACGGCGGGCCGGGCCTACGGCTTCCTGGGGCTGACGGCGGTCGGCCTCGGCGGCATGCTGGGCGGCCACATGGCCTACCGGCAGGCCTCCGGCGCCAACCACGCCGAGGAGGTCCCGCACGTCGTCTCCGAGGGCTGGCACGCCGTCGGCACCGTCGACGAGTTCCCGGCCGGCGAGCCGGTGCGGCGCACGGTGGACGACGTGCCGGTGCTGGTCGTGCGCGAGACCGGCGGGCAGATCCACGCCCTGGCCGAACGGTGCAGCCACCTGGCCGGCCCCCTCTCCGAGGGCACCGTCGCCGACGGCTGCGTGCGCTGCCCCTGGCACGGCAGCGTCTTCCGTCTCTCCGACGGCTGGAACGTCCGCGGCCCCGCCACCGCCCCGCAACCCTCCTTCGAGACCCGGATCACCGACAACCGGGTCGAGGTGCGCCTGCGCCATCAGAACGGCGGCCGGCACACCGCACCGAACCACGCCCTCACCGGACAAGGAAAGCGCAGCTCGAACAGGTAATGAACATGAACATGACATCCGTGGCGGAGAGCCGCCCGGCACAGAAGCTGCGTGGACTGCTCCGCCGCACCGAACGGGGCTACTCCGACGGCCACGACCGGCCGCTGGGCGGATACGCCGCCGCCATGACGGGGTTCGCGGTGTTCACCACGGCCTGGGCCACCGCGGTACGGCTGCGCGGCCGTCCCGTGCCGGTGCGTCCCGAGCCGTGGGACGTCGCCCTGACCGCGGTCGCGACCTTCCGTCTGAGCCGCCTGCTCAGCAAGGCATCGGTGACCAGCCCCCTGCGGGCCCCCTTCACCCGGTACGTCGGCCCGCAGGGCCCGGCCGAACTGGAGGAGGAGGCGCAGCCCGACGGCCGCCACACGGTCGGCGAGCTGGCGACCTGCCCGTTCTGCATGAGCGTCTGGGTGGCCTCGGCCCTCACGGCCGGTCAGCTGCTCTGGCCCCGGGCGACCCGCACGGCCATGGGCACGCTGACGGCCCTCGCCGGAGCCGACACGCTGCAGCTGGCGTACGGCGCGCTGGTGGGGAAGACGACGGGAGACTGAACGGCACCGCCGAGGCCGCCGGTCCGGCGGGCGGCTGACGGCGCGGGTCCGCGCAGGGACGAGAACGCGCCGTCAGCCGGGATCGGACGACGGCGGCATGCCACCGGCCGCCCCCGGCTGACGGCGGGCCCGCCGCCCGGCCCGACCCGCGCCCGCCAGGGCACCGCCCGGCGAGTCGGCGCTCGGTCGGCCCGCGAGCCCGCGGTCCGGCGCGGTCTGCGGCCCAGTCCGCACTCCGGCCGGTGGCCGAGGTCGCGCCCGGCCGGGGCCTGTGCCCCCCAGACCACCGCCCGCCGACGGCCCAGGCCGCGCCCGGCGAGTCGGCGCTCGGCCGCAGCCCGGCGCGGCCTGAGGCCCCAGTCCGGCCGATGGCCCAGGTCGAGCCCGGCCGGGCCGCGCCCACTAGTAGCCCGCTGCTCGGCCGACGGCTCACACCGCGCCCTACGGGCCCGCGCCCGCCAGGCCACTGCCCGCCGACGGCCCAGGCCGCGCCCGGCCTGTCGGCGCTCGGTCGCCCGCAGCCGGGTGGGTCCGCGCTCGGCCGCTCGCCAGATCACCGCCGACCGACGGCCCAGACCGTCCCCGCCTGCCCGCCGCCCGGCCGACGGGCCGGACCACGCCCTACGGGCCCGCGCCGCCTGCCCGCCGCCCGGCCGACGGCCCAGACCGCCGCCCGGTACCCGGTGAGCGCCGCCCGGCCGGCCCGCTCCCGGCCGGGCGGCGCTCACCGGGTACCGGGCGATGGTGTCATCTCGCGCCGCGAGCGGGGCAGGACGATTCGAGCCCGGCCGGTCGGTCAGGGCAGCTCGCGGCGGGATCCGCGGCCCACCCGGGAGCCGCGGTACGCGGCACGGCGGGTGGCTGCCAGGGCGGCGCCCGGCGCGAACGCGCGCACGCTGTGGCGGTAGGGGTCGAAGTCGAGGGTGTCCTCCCCCTCCACGGGCAGTACGTCCCGCACCGTGAGCACCGCGAACCGCCGCCAGGACCGGTCGTCCCTCTCCGCGCACAGGTCGTAGACCAGCGGCCCGGCGGCCAGCGCGGCGGCCATCCCCTCCGGATCACCGGGCACCGGCGCCTGCCGGGTCCGGCGGGGGAAGGCGGCCAGGAGACACGAGCGGCCGGCCACCCGGTACGGCAGCAGGCTGGAGTACGGGCCGCGCAGCGCGTCGGCGCGCGGCAGCGGCAGATGCCGGCCGGCCCGGCCGCGGCCGCTGCTGGTCATCAGCAGGTCCAAAGTCCGGTCCGGACCGTCGGCGTCCGCCACCCGGACGGCGAGGCCCAGCCCGTCCGGCAGCCGCCGCGGCAGGCCGCCCGCGCGCGAGAGCCGGACCTGCGCCGCCAGCCGCCTCGGCGTGTCCAGCCACGGCACGCCCCACGGCCCGCGACCGTCGTCCAGCACCTCCAGCTCGCCCGTGCAGGTGAGCCCCTGGGGATGCAGGGCCGGCGCACGGCGCAGCCGGGCCAGCGCACGGAATCCGGCCTCGACCACGGCGACCGGCCGGGACGCGGAGGCCGCCGGGCTCGCGGCCCCACGGACCGGCCCCGTGAATCTGTCGCGCGCGCTCACGACCCGGACTCCCCGCCCTCGCGACGGGAGGATGTGCTGGGAGTGCCCTGGCGGCCCTTGGGGGAGAGGTGCTCCTCCGAGCCGGTGGGCACGCGGTGCAGCAGCCCGTCCTCCAGCTCGCCGTACTGGCCGGTCCGCTCCAGGGGCGGGGAGTAGGCGTGGATGGTGACGGTCGGGCCCGCTCCCGGCTCCCGGCGCATGCGGTGGATGAAGGTCTCGTCGAAGCAGAAGCCCTCTCCGGCCGGCACCCGGTCACCGATCGGCCGCTCCCCGAGCCGCAGGTGCTCGTGGCGGATCGCGCCGCGCGCCACGTGCACGGCCCCCGCCGAGCGGTCGTGGTCGTGGTAGCCGGTGTCATGCCCGTCGTCCGTCCACTCCAGGACCCACACGCCCACGTGCTCGTCGAGGAAGACCTCCGCGTAGCCGCGGTCGTCGGTGGGGTGTTCCAGCAGGTCGGTCCACACCTCCTCCTTCCCGGCGACGGCCGCGGCGAGCTTCTGCAGTTCCTGACCGTCCAGCGGGCGGCCGGGCGGGGTGAAGGGCAGCCGTGCGTTCATCGTCCGTGCCTCCCGGACCTCGCGCCCCGGGCCGCGGGGGTGCCCCGCAGCCAGGCGGCGATCCAGGCCGCCTCCATCGCGGCGTCCAGGAGGTACGTCGGCCGCAGCCGCCTCTTGGGGACGTACACCAGATCGACGGCCAGCAGGGTGACGGCGGTGACGAGGCCGACGCGCCGGGCGTGCCGGGGACCCTCGGCGTCGGCGGCGGCGGCCAGTTGCGTGAGGCCGGCGCCCGCCAGCAGCCCGCCCGTGGTCATCTGCAGCCACTCGTCGGTCTTCGGCCCGAAGACCCACTCGAAGCTGCGCAGGTGCACCAGCGGCCACAGGCCGCCCACGAGGTTGAAAGCACCGTGCGCGGCGGCGATCGTCGCCGTCGGCACGGGCAGCGGGCTTCTGCCCATGGGGCCTCCCTTCACCGGGACCGCCCGGGTACCCGTGGCGCGCGCCGCTACCCCGGCCTCAGGCGGCGCTCTCGGCGCGGCGGCGACCCGGCCGGGCCAGGGCGTCGACCAACTGGTCACGCGTCATCCTCGACCGGCCCTCGATGCCCTGCTCGCTGGCCCGCTCGTACAGCTCGCTCTTGCTGAGCCGCCGCAGTTCGCTGCGGCTCGTCCCCCGCCCGCGGTCCCTCGGCGGCCGCGCCCGCTGCGGCCGCGAGCCCCCGGACGCGGCCCCGCCGGAGTCCTTCCCGGCGGCTTCGGAGCGCCGGGACACCGACCGCGCGGACGCACCCCGCCCGGAATCCTTCCCCGACCCCGACCCCGGCCCCGACCGGGACCCGGACCGGCCGGACCCCGATCGTGACGCGGACCCGGACTGCGGCCGCCGCGATCCGGACCGCTTCCCGCCACCGGACGCGCCGGCCTGGGCGAGGCTGCTCTCCAGCACCGCCATCAGGTCGACGACGTCGGTGGCCTCGGGCGGACCCTCGGCCACGGCGACCTCCTGTCCCTTGGCCTTCGCCTTCACCAGTTCGCGGACCTTCTCCTGGTACGTGTCGTGGTAGCGCCGCGGCTCCCACGGACCGCTCAGGGCGTCCACCAGCCGCAGCGCCATGTCCAGCTCCTTGCCGCGCCCGGCCCGGCGGGAGGGCAGCTCGGGCAGCTCCGTGCCCGGGTCACGGACCTCGTCGGCCCAGTGCAGCGTCTGCAGCACCAGGAGCTTCTCCTCGGCCCGCAGCGCCGTCAGGTACTGCTTGTTCCGCATGACGAACGTGGCCACGCCCGCCTTGCCGGTCTTCTCCAGCGCCGCGCGCAGCAACTCGTAGACCTTGAGGTACTCCTCGCCGCGCGGGGCGACGTAGTAGGTGCGGGCGAAGTACACCGGCTCGATCCGGTCCAGGTCGACGAAGTCGGAGATCTCGATGGTCTTGGACCGGCCGGGCGCGATCTCGTCCAGCTCGTCCGGCTCGACGATCACGTACTCGCCCTCTCCCACCTCGTAGCCCTTGACGATGTCGGCGGTGGAGACCTCCTCGCCGGTGCGCTCGTTGACGCGCCGGTTGCGGATGCGGTCCCCTGTGCCGCGCTGGAGCTGGTGGAAGTGGACGGTGTGGTCCTCGGTCGCCGTGAACAACCCGACCGGCACCGTGACCAGGCCGAAGGTGATCACGCCTGTCCAGATCGCCCGAGCCATGGCGGTGCTCCGTCCCGTCCGTCCCCGGCGTGCCCGTCCGCCGCGGTGTCCCCTCCACGCTCGCACCGTGCGGGGCGCCCCGCCCGCCGGGCGGCCGGCGGGAGACCCGAACGGCGTCCCTCGGAGCCGGTCACGGCGCTGGGAGATCACCCACCGGCTCTCCGCCGTCGCGGACAGGACCTGTCCGCGACCCTCGCTACCGTGCCCCCATGACGCACACCAAGCGGAGCGGCACGGCCCCCGTCCTCGGCACGCGCGCCCTCAACCGGGCCACGCTCGACCGCCAGCTCCTGCTGCGCCCCGCGCGGATGTCCGCCGCCGACGCCGTGGAGCACCTGGTCGGCCTCCAGGCGCAGAACGTCAAGCCGCCCTACTACGCGCTCGCCGCCCGCCTGGACGGTTTCGCCCCCGCGGCGCTGTCCCGGCTGATGGCCGATCGCACGGCCGTCCGGATCGTCACCATGCGCTCCACCATCCACACCCACACCGCGGACGACTGCCTCCTGCTGCGCCCCCTGGTACAGCCCGCCCGCGACCGCGAACTGGTCACCTTCCGCAAGGGCCTGGCCGGCGTCGACCTGGACCGGCTCACCGCCCTGGCCCGCGACCTCGTCGAGGCCGAGCCCCGCACCATGGCCCAGCTGCGCGAGGCCCTGCGGCAGCAGTGGCCCGACGCCGACCCCCAGGCACTGGCCGTCGCCGCCCGGTGCCGGCTTCCGCTGGTGCAGGTGACCCCGCGCGGGCTGTGGGAGCGCGGCGGCCAGGTCCGCCTGACCACCGCCGAGCACTGGCTCGGCCGTGCCGCCGAACCGGCCCCCGCACCCGACGAGGTCGTCCTGCGCTACCTCGCCGCCTTCGGCCCGGCCTCCGTGAAGGACATGCAGACCTGGGCCGGGCTGACCCGGCTGCGCGAGGCGTTCGAGCGGCTGCGCCCCGGGCTCGCCACCTTCCGGGACGACAGCGGCACCGAGCTGTTCGACCTCCCGGACGCGCCCCGGCCCGATCCGGACACCCCGGCACCGCCGCGCTTCCTGCCCGAGTTCGACAACCTGCTGCTCTCGCACGCCGACCGCACCCGGGTCGTCCCGCCCGAGCACCGGGGCCGCTCCTGGCAGGGGAACGTCGCCCACCGCACGCTGCTCGTCGACGGATTCCTCGCCGGCCTGTGGCGGCTGGAGGAGGACGCCCTGGTGATCGAGCCGTTCGGCCGGCTCACCCGCGCCGCGCGGGACGAGGTCGTCGCCGAGGGGGAGCGGATGCTGCGGACCCTGCACCCGGGGGTCTCGTACGACATCCGCTTCGGTGCGGTGAGGACCTGAGCCGGGTGGCGCCGAGGGCCCCGGGCCGTCGGCGTCTTCGCACGGACAGGCGGACGCGGGCATGGAGAGGGGGCGTTGCGGGCCGCTCGTGGAGGCCCGCAACGCCCCCTGGTATCGCACCTGAGGATTGCTCAGGGAGTCCGGTCAGGCCACGAACCGCGTGGTTCTCGTGGTGGTGCCGACGATCGGCTGGGCGCGGCGGCGGCCATGGGCGCGGGGAACAGCGCGGTCGTGGCGGCGGCGGTCGCCGCGGCGACGGCGGCCGCCTTCCTGGCGGCGTCGAGCCCGAACATGGGTCTCCTCGTGGAGTTGCCGGTGGGGGGTCGCGCGGGTGGCGGTGCACGGTGACCCTCACGTCGCTGTTCGGATCTCCGTGTGCCCGGCGAGCGGCACGCCCCCAAGCTAGGCCCGGCGCGGCGGACCCCCCAATGAGGGAACCCCCTAAGGGAGTTGGGGCAGGGAAAACCCTCGGTCCGGCCGCTCAAACCCAGGTCGGGCGGCTGGGCCCGGCGGCCGGCTCAGGTCGTGCGGCGGCCCGCGGCCAGCCGGACGATGTCCACCCGGGAGCGTATCCCCAGCTTGCGGTAGACCCGGGTCAGGGTCGCCTCCACCGTCTTGACGCTGATGAACAGCCGGGCCGCGATCTCCCGGTTGGTCGCCCCCTCCATCACCAGCGAGGCCACCTGGCGCTCCATCGAGGCGAGCCCCTCCAGCGCGTCGAGCGCGACGGGCGGCACCGCGGCGGCCGGTGCCGCCGGCGCGGTGGCTCCGGCCGTGGCGGCCGCGTCGACCTGCCGCAGCCAGGGCAGCGCCCGGCAGCGCCGGAACAGCCGCGCCGCCTCGTCGTAGGGCGCCGGAGCCTGGGCGGCGGACGCCGCGCCGCGCGAGGAGGCCGTCCGGTCCCGCAGGCGGGCCAGCGCGAAGGCGGCCCGGGCCTCCTCCAGGCCGTACCCGAGCCGGCCCAGCCGGTCCTGCACGGACGTCAGCCGCACGAGTGCGCCCTCGTGGTCGCCCCGCGCGGCGCGCACCAGCGCCTCGGCCCGGTCCAGCACGGCCAGCACGCTCTGCCGGCCCAGCCGCATCGCGTGCACCCGGGTGCTGTCGATGAGGTCCTGGGCCTCGCCCGGTTCGCCGATGCGCACCAGCGCCTCGGCGAGGTCGCCGTGCCAGCGGCCGCGTCCGGGGTCGTTGATGCCGAGGCCCTGCTCCAGCTCGCGCACCCGGCGCAGCGAACGCACGGCCGCCGCCGGGTCCCCGGCCACCAACTGGGCGTAGCCCAGCGCCGCCAGGGCCCGCGACAGGTACATCTGGTCGCCGTCGACCTCGGCGTGGTCGGCGGCCTCGCGGGCGAGGGCCAGCGCCCGGTCGACGTCCCCGGCCGAGGCCTCCGCGAGGGAGGCGAGCATCGCCGAGGCGCCCTCGCCGATCCCGGAGTCCCGGGCCAGGCGCAGGCTCTCGCGCGCGAGGTCGAGGGCCCGGCCGCAGTGCCCGGAGCGCAGTTCGGTGTCGGCGAGGAAACGCAGGAAGTGCACCTCGCTCTCGACCATGCCGCGCCGGCGCACCTCGCGCAGCAGCGCGGTGATCGTGGCCCGCGCCTCCGGCAGCTGGTCGCTCATGATCAGCCAGCGGAACCTGGCCGAGCCGGCGCCGTTGTGATGGCACGCCACGTACGGGTCCTGCGGCTCCTTCAGCGCCCGCTTCACCGTCGCCGGGGCGTCCGGGTGGCCCATCAGGGTCTCGGTGGACGCCTGGAAGGACAGCGCCATCAGCTCGGTGCGCCGATCCCCGCCCCGGGCCGCCAGCTCCGCCGCGTGCGCGGCCTCCTGCCGGGCCTCGGCGAAGTCGCCCTCCACGACCAGCCCGCGCCAGGCCAGCTGGTAGTGGACCAGCGCCAGCAGGCCCGGATCGTCGCCCGCGTCGGCCAGGACCTGCGGGAAGACGGCGTCGACCTCGCCCAGGGCCTGCCCGGCCGCCTCGATGACGACCATCCAGGCCCGGACCCGCTCCGCCGGCACGGTGGCACGCGTCAGCACGTCACGGGCGATGTCCCGGGCGAGATCGGCCTCGCCCGCGGTGATCGCGTCCTCGGCGGCCAGCAGCCGCCGCTCGTCCGGCCCCGGGGCGCTGTCCGCCGGGGTGTGCCGGGCCGCGAGCAGCCCGAGCGAGGCCGCCACGGACGGCGCACCGCGGTCCCGGGCCAGGGCGGCGGCCTCGGCGAGCCGGGCCGCGACCTCGGGGTCGGTGCCGGTGGTCGCCAGGGCCAGGTGCCGGGCCCGCTCGATCGGATCGGAGGCGGCCGTGGACAGCGCCGCGTGCACCGCCCGCCGTTCCCGCGCCGGCGCCTCCGCGTACAGCGCGGCCGAGATCAGCGGGTGCGCGAACCGCAGCGCCGGCGCCTCGGAGTCCGTGACCAGCAGACCCAGGGCCGCGGCCCGGGCCGTCTCCGCCTCGGCGTGCTCCCGGCCGGCCGCGTGCAGCAGCGCCAGCGTGGGACGGGCGCCGGCGCTGGCCACCAGCAGGGTCCGGCGGGCCTCGTCCGACAGCATCTCCAGCCGGCTCAGCACCAGCGCCCGCAGTGAGGTCGGCACCGGCAGGGGCTCACCGGGCCGCGGACGTGCCGGGCTCTCGGCCAGGGCACGGCCCAGCTCCAGGGCGAACAGGGGGTTGCCGCCGCTGGTGCGGTGGATGTCGCGGATCGTCGAGCGGGACAGCGGGGTGTAGCCGCGGTGGTCCAGCAGTGCCGAGACCTGGGTGCGGGTGAGCGGGCCCAGCCGGACGGCGAGCGTGTCCGGCGGGGACGCGCGCAGGTGGCGGTCGTACTCCTCGCCCTCGGTGCGCACCGCGCACAGCATCTGCACCGGCGTGTCCCCGAGGCGGCGGGCGGCGAAGCCGAGCAGTTCCGCGCTGGCGGCGTCCAGCCACTGCAGGTCGTCGGCCACCACGAGCACCGGCCCCCTGGCGGCCAGCGCCCGCAGCGCCGACAGCACGGCGAGCCGCAGCGCCAGTCCGTCCCGCTGGAGCGTGGACTCGCCCCGGCCGGTCAGCGCCGACTCCAGGGCGGTGCGCTGGGCGGCGGGCAGGGCCCCGGAGACGTCGTCCAGGACGAGACCGAACAGATCGGCCAGGGCCAGGAAGGGCAGATGGGATTCCGACTCGGTCGCCGAGCAGCGCAACACCGTGCGGTCCGGACCGGCGTAATCCGCGGCCAGTGCCCGCAGGATGGTCGACTTTCCAATTCCGGCCGGACCGTGCAGCAGCACACTGCCCCCCCGGCCGAGCTGCTCACGGGCCGACGTGAACAGATCCTCCCGGCCGATGACCAGGTCGGGGCGGCTCCGGGAAGGCTCCTGGAAGTCCCGTCGTACGGTCACCGCGGCCCTCCCTGTGTCGTGTCCTGGCCAATATTAGGCAACAGCTCTTTGAATTTCGGAGGGACGGTGTGGTGAGGGAAATAACAAGCGGGTACGGGCGGCGAATTCACCGGCCCGCGATTGCCCCGGAACACGGCGCCGTCTCCGGCGCGGCGCCGTCGTCCGGCCGCACGGTCCGGGCCCGGGGCGGAGCACCACCAACCTACGGCAACCAGCCCGCCCGGCGCGCGGCCACCACGGCCTCGCCCCGGGTGCGGGCCCGCAGCTTGCGCATGGCCGACCGCAGGTACGCCTTGACGGTCTCGGGCGTCACGCCCAGGCGCTGGGCGGCGACCGCGTTCGTGGCGCCCGCGGCGACACACGCCAGCACGTCCACCTCGCGCGGGGCGAGCCGCACCCGGGCCGAGGGGCCGGGACCGGCGCTGTCGGCGGCCAGCAGCGCGCACGCCCGCAGCAGCTCGGCCCGCAACCGCGGGTCGGCGATCCGCGGGGCCAGCGCCCGCAGGGCCGCGTGCGCCTCCCGCACCTGCTCCCGGCCCGCGCCCGTCCCGGCCCCGGCGACGAGCGTGCGGGCCTCGTCCCGCACCGCCAGCGCCCGCTCCGCGTCCCGCGCCGCCTCGACGGCCGCGTCCAGCATCCGCCCGCCCAGCGGCAGCGCCGTGCGCAGCGCCCCGTACAGCACCCCGCGCACCCGGTGTCCCACGACCAGCGGCACGGCCAGCACCGAGCGCAGACCCTCCGCGGCCACCGGGGCGTCGTACTCGTGGCTGATCCGGCGGGAGACCGAGTAGTCCGTCACCACGCACGGCCGGGACAGCGCCACCGCCTTGCCGCCCAGCCCGTTCCCGGACGTCACCACCAGCGAACGCAGGGCGTCGGTCGCCGTGCCGCTCAGCTCGCTGATGCGCATCCCGGAGCCCGCCTCCAGCAGCCCGCCGAAAGCGACCGGCAGGCCCGTGCCGCGCCGCAGCCGCAGCAGCGCGTCGCGAATCTCGACCGCCTCGGACACGTCTGCCGTCACCCTGCTCGCCCCTTCGTTCCGGCTCCGGTGCGGCCCCACCCCCCGTTCGGGGGTAGTGAGACCCGCATCACGGATTACACGATGGCTCGCAGCCGCCCGGCAATGGTCCGGCACCGAGGAGGACGCATGACATCGGCGACGGAGGAGTTCCGCAGCGCGCGGGACTTCCTGCTGGAACACCGCGAGGACTACGCCACGGCCTACGAGGGCTTCCGCTGGCCCCGGCCCGAGTACTTCAACTGGGCCCTCGACTGGTTCGACGAGATCGCCGGCGGCAACGCCCGCACCGCCCTGCACATCGTCGAGGAGGACGGCCGCGAGACGCAGCTGTCCTTCGGGGAGATGTCCGTGCGCTCGTCCCAGTTCGCCACCTGGCTGCGCGCCCGGGGCGTGCGCGCCGAGGACCGCGTCCTCGTCATGCTCGGCAACCAGGCCGAACTGTGGATCACCGCGCTCGCCGCGATGAAGCTGCGCGCGGTGGTCATCCCGGCCACCCCGCTGCTCGGCCCGGCCGACCTGCGCGACCGGGTGGCACGCGGCCGGGTCCGGCACGTCATCGCCCGGACCGAGGACGCCGCGAAGTTCGCCGAGGTCCCCGGCGACTACTCGCGCATCGCCGCAGGCCCCGCCGGTTCCGTGCCGGCCGGGTGGGTACCGCTGGACGACGCCTACGGCGCCTCGGCCGACTTCACGCCCGACGGCCCGACCCGGTCCGACGACCCCCTGATGCTCTACTTCACCTCCGGCACCACCGCCCGGCCCAAACTCGTCGAGCACACCCACACGTCGTACCCGGTCGGCCATCTGGCGACCATGTACTGGATCGGCCTGAAGCCGGGCGACGTGCACCTGAACATCTCCTCGCCGGGCTGGGCCAAGCACGCCTGGTCCAACCTCTTCGCCCCGTGGAACGCCGAGGCGACCGTCTTCCTGCACAACTACACGCGCTTCGACGCCGCCCGCCTCATGACCGAGATGGACCGGGCGGGCGTCACCACCTTCTGCGCCCCGCCCACCGTCTGGCGCATGCTCATCCAGAGCGACCTCGGCCGGCTGCGCACCCCGCCCCGCGAGGCCGTCGCCGCCGGCGAGCCGCTCAACCCGGAGGTCGTCGAGCAGGTCCGCCGCGCCTGGGGCGTCACCGTCCGGGACGGCTTCGGGCAGACCGAGACCGCCGTCCAGGTCGCCAACAGCCCCGGTCAGCCGCTCAAGACCGGCTCGATGGGCCGTCCCAGCCCCGGGTACCGCGTCGAGCTCCTCGACCCGGTCTCCGGCGCGCCGGGCGCCACGGAGGGGGAGATCGCCCTCGACCTGTCGCAGCGCCCCGTCGGCCTGATGACCGGCTACCACGGCGACGCCGACCGGACGGCCGAGGCGATGGCCGGCGGCTACTACCGCACCGGTGACGTGGCGTCCCGGGACGAGGAGGGGTACCTCACCTACGTCGGGCGCAGCGACGACGTGTTCAAGGCCTCCGACTACAAGATCAGCCCGTTCGAGCTGGAGAGCGCGCTGCTGGAGCACGAGGCGGTGGCCGAGGCGGCGGTCGTCCCCGCCCCGGACGAACTGCGGCTCGCCGTCCCCAAGGCCTACGTCGTGCTCGCGGAGGGCTGGCAGCCCGGCCCGGACACGGCCAAGGTCCTCTTCGAGCACTCCCGCGAGACCCTCGCCCCCTACAAGCGCATCCGCCGCCTGGAGTTCGGCGAGCTGCCCAAGACCGTCTCCGGCAAGATCCGCCGGATCGCACTGCGCGAGGCCACGGCGGCCGGCTCGGACGCCGAGTACCGCGAGGAGGACTTCCGGTGAACTCCTACAGCCACGGCACCAGCGGCACCGCCCTGCTCGGCGACACCATCGGGGCGAACCTGGACCGGGCGGTCGCCGCCTGGCCCGAGCGCGAGGCGCTGGTGGACGTGCCGTCCGGCCGGCGCTGGACCTACGCGCAGTTCGGCGCCGCCGTGCGGGAGCTGGCGTCGGCCCTGCTGGCGTCCGGCGTCACCAAAGGCGACCGGGTGGGTGTCTGGGCGGTCAACTGCCCCGAGTGGGTGCTCGTCCAGTACGCCACCGCCCGCCTCGGCGCGATCATGGTGAACATCAACCCGGCGTACCGCACCCACGAGGTCGAGTACGTGCTGAAGCAGGCCGGGGTCTCGATGCTCTTCGCCTCCCTCAGCCACAAGACCAGCGACTACCGGGCGATGGTCCAGGAGGTGCGGGGCCGCTGCCCGGAGCTGCGCGAGGTCGTGTACTTCGACGACCCCGGCTGGGACGCGCTCCTCGCCCGGGCGGGCGCCGACCCGGTCCTGGAGGATCTGTCCTGCGACGACCCCATCAACATCCAGTACACGTCGGGCACGACGGGGTTCCCCAAGGGCGCGACCCTCTCCCACCACAACATCCTCAACAACGGCTTCTTCGTGGGGGAACTGCTCGCCTACTCCGAGCAGGACCGGATCTGCATCCCGGTGCCCTTCTACCACTGCTTCGGCATGGTCATGGGCAATCTGGCCGCCACCTCGCACGGCGCCTGCATGGTGATCCCCGCCCCCTCCTTCGACCCGGAGGCCACCCTGGAGGCGGTCCAGCGGGAGCGCTGCACCTCCCTCTACGGCGTCCCGACGATGTTCATCGCCGAGCTGAACCTGCCCGGCTTCGCCTCCTACGACCTCTCCTCGCTGCGCACCGGCATCATGGCGGGCTCGCCCTGCCCGGTGGAGGTGATGAAGCGGGTGGTCGCCGAGATGCACATGGCGGAAGTCTCCATCTGCTACGGCATGACCGAGACGTCCCCGGTGTCGCTGCAGACGCGGCGGGACGACGACCTGGAGCACCGCACCGGCACGGTCGGCCGGGTCCTGCCCCACCTCGAGGTCAAGGTCGTCGACCCGGCGACCGGGGTGACGCGACCCCGGGGCAGCGCGGGGGAGCTGTGCACCCGCGGTTACAGCGTGATGCTCGGCTACTGGAACGAGCCGGAGAAGACCGCCGAGTCCGTCGACGCGGGGCGCTGGATGCACACCGGGGACCTGGCCGTCATGCGCGAGGACGGCTACGTGGAGATCGTCGGCCGCATCAAGGACATGATCATCCGCGGCGGGGAGAACGTCTACCCGCGCGAGATCGAGGAGTTCCTCTACGCGCACCCCAAGATCAGGGACGTCCAGGTCGTGGGCGTCCCGCACCCGCACTACGGCGAGGAGGTCCTGGCCTGCGTCATCGCCCGCGACCCGGACGACGCGCCGACCCTGGAGGAGCTGCGCGCCTTCTGTGCGGGGCGGCTCGCGCACTACAAGGTCCCGAGCCGGCTGCAGATCCTGGACTCCTTCCCCATGACGGTGTCCGGAAAGGTGCGGAAGGTGGAACTGCGCGAGCGCTACACCGTCTGAACGACCACGAGGGCGTTCGGTCGTGCGGGGCCGGGGGCCCGTAAGATCGACGCCCTTGGGGGTGACACATGGTCAAGCGGCGGCCCGGTACGACGCCCACGCTGGAGCAGGTGGCCGCGCTCGCCGGCGTCGGACGGGGCACGGTCTCCCGCGTCGTCAACAACGAGGCGGGAGTCCGGGAGTCCACCCGCCGAGCCGTGCAGCGGGCCATCGCCGAACTCGGCTACGTGCCCAACCTGGCGGCGCGGTCGCTGGCGGGGCGACGGGCCGACGCGGTGGCGCTGGTCATGACGGAACGCGACTGGCGGCTGTTCGGCGAGCCGTTCTTCTCCGAGACGGTCACCGCCGTCGGCGACGCGCTCGCCGAGACCTCCGTGCAACTGCTGCTCACCCTGGTGCGCACCGACGCCGAGCGGCAGCGGTTCGTCGAGTACGCGCGCGGCGGCCGGGTCGACGGTGTGCTGCTGATGTCGGTGCGCGCCGGGGACCGGCTGCCCGACATGCTCGCCGACGCGGGCCTGCCCACCGTGCTGCTGGGCCGCCGCTCCGGCGACGAGCAGATCACCTACGTCGACGCGGACAACGTGGGCGGCGCCCGCGAGGCGGTGGCACACCTGCTGCGCGGCGGCCGCAGGTCGATCGGTGCGATCACCGGGCCCCTGGACATGTACGTCGCCCGCTGCCGCCTGCGCGGCTACCGGCAGGCCCTGGAGGAGGCGGGGCTGCCCGCGCCCGCCTCCCGGACCGTCGAGGGCGACTTCACGGAGGCGAGCGGACGCCGGGCGATGGCCGAGCTCCTGGAGCGCCACCCGGACGTGGACGCGGTCCTCGCCGCCTCCGACACCATGGCCTCCGGAGCCCTGGCCGTGCTGCGCGCGGCGGGGCGCCGGGTGCCCGACGACGTGGCGGTCATCGGCTTCGACGACTTCGAGCTCGCCCGGCACACCGACCCGCCCCTGACCACCGTCCGGCAGCCGCTGGAGGAGATCGGCCGAACGATGGTGCGGCTGCTGCTGGAGGAGATGGAGCAGCCGGAAGTGGCGTGGCGGCACGTGATCCTGCGGACGCAGCTGGTGGTCCGCGAGTCGGCGTGAGGCCGTCCGGGAGCGCTCCCAACTCCTGTGTCCGGCCGACCCGTTGGTCGGGGTGACCGACGCGCCTCGCTGACCTGCCGCTTCGAGATACGTTCGACGGATTCCCGTCTAACGGGTTGTCAGGGGCAGCGGACGGCTCCTACAGTCGCGACCGAAACCGGTGAGGTGGGAGCGCTCCCATCAGTGGGGAGGTGGGAGCGCTCCCGATCCCCCCTGCCGCAGCACCCTCTGTCAACCCGGTTCCCCCGCAGAGAGGCCCCCCGCATGCGATCGTCACCGCACCGCCTCCGCACCGTCCGCGCCCTGTTCGGCGCGCTGCTCACCACGCTCGCCACCGTCGCGGCGCTCCTCGCCGCCACCGCGCCCGCCCGGGCGGACACGGTCGTCTGCGAGCAGTTCGGATCCACCGTGATCCAGGGCCGCTACGTCGTCCAGAACAACCGCTGGGGCACCAGCGCCCCGCAGTGCGTCACCGCGACCGACACCGGCTTCCGGCTCACCCAGGCCGACGGCTCCGTGCCCACCAACGGCGCGCCGAAGTCGTACCCGTCGGTCTTCAACGGCTGCCACTACACCAACTGTTCGCCCGGTACCAGCCTGCCGGCGCAGCTCAGCACCATCTCCAGCGCCCCCAGCAGCATCTCCTACGGCTACGTCTCCGGCGCGGTGTACAACGCCTCGTACGACATCTGGCTGGACCCGACGCCCCGCACCGACGGCGTCAACCGCACCGAGATCATGATCTGGTTCAACCGGGTCGGCCCGATCCAGCCGATCGGCTCCCAGGTCGGCACCGCCTCCGTCAGCGGGCGCAGCTGGGAGGTGTGGACCGGCAGCAACGGGTCCAACGACGTGATCTCCTTCGTCGCCCCCTCGGCGATCTCGAGCTGGAGCTTCGACGTCATGGACTTCGTCGACCAGGCCGTGGCCCGGGGTCTGGCACAGAGCAACTGGTACCTGACCAGCGTCCAGGCCGGCTTCGAGCCCTGGCAGAACGGCGCCGGGCTCGCCGTGAACTCCTTCTCCTCCACCGTCAACACCGGTGGCGGCGGCGACCCGGGCGGCCCCGGAGGCCCGGCGACGGCCTGCCAGGTGACGTACGGGACCAGCGTCTGGCAGGGCGGCTTCACCGCCGACGTGACCGTGAAGAACACCGGTTCGGCCCCGGTCGACGGATGGCGGCTCGGCTTCACCCTGCCGTCCGGGCAGCGGGTCACGGGCGCCTGGAACGCGTCCTTGTCCGGCAGCTCCGGCGCGGTCACGGCGAGCCCCGCCGCGCACAACGCGCGGATCGCGGCCGGCGGGAGCCAGAGCTTCGGCTTCCAGGGCACGTACAGCGGCACCTTCGCCAAGCCGGCCGGCTTCACCCTGAATGGCACGGCCTGCTCCGTCGCCTGACCCGCGGCGCACCGACCCGCTCCGGGCTCCGCCCTGCGCCGAACGGGCGGACCCCGGAGCGTTCCACCCGGCCCTGGCGGCCGTCGCCCGGGCCGCACCACGGGCCGCCGGCCCTCCCCGTCCGGCGGCCCCGGTCCGCCTCGCCCCGTCCCGGGCGGTCGCACGACCGGGCCGCCCGCGGTCCCACTCGCGTCGGCCCGCTCGAGACTCGCCCCACCGCCCCACCGCCCCACCGGCCCACCGGCCCACCGCCCCACCGGCCCACCGGCCCACCGGCCCACCGGCCCACCGGCCCACCGGCCCACCGGCCCACCGGCCCACCGGCCCACCGGCCCAC